>NZ_JBVHQM010000041.1:0-52360 GCF_055567415.1 Streptomyces sp. NPDC026575 | reverse complement strand
CCGATAGCTCCGCTATCGAGACGCTCCGGCGCCTTGCGATGCACCGCACCAGACGCCGCGAGCTTCCCGACCCTGACCCATCGGACAGGCCCTAGTACTCAGTACCTCCCTCCATGGCCCCTGCCGTGGCCATGGCTCCGGCCGTGGCGCCGACGCCGGCGCCGACGGCGGTCATGGTCGTGTTCGCTGGCGTCCCTGCGCCGGCCCGTCGTCGAGCGGTCGCGACGGCTGTGGCCCAGCGCGGGAGCCAGGTTCTCCAGGACTCCCATGCTCTTTCCTTCCTTGTGGACCCCTCAGAACCACCATCAACCACGTATACGAAACAAACCGCGAAATGGATTCCACCCGCTGCCGGAGCCCGTGCATGGTCGTCGGCGCCGGCCGCATCGGCGCCGAAGTCGCCGCCCACGGCGGGCTGTTCACCGATGCCCCGGCGCGGCCCCGCCCGGGGCTGCGGGACGTTCCGCGCCTGCGCCCGCCCCCGCCCCCGCTCCTACGGCTCGTATCGGCCGTCAGCGCACCCGCTCCCCGGTCTCCTCCTCCTCTTCGGGGAGTTTCACATCGCTCACCGCGATGTTGACCTCGACGACTTCGAGCCCGGTCATCCGCTCCACCGCGGCTATCACGTCCTCGCGCACCGCTCTGGCCACGTCCGGGATGACCTCGCCGTACTCGGCGACGATGTCCAGGTCGACCGCCGCCTGCCGCTCGCCGACCTCGACCTTGACGCCGTGCGTCGCGGTCGTGCCGCCCCCGGGTACGCGCCTGCGCAGCTCCCCCACGGATCGGGCGAAACCGCTGCCCAGGGCGTGCACTCCCGCCACGTCCCCGGCAGCCAGATATGCGATCTTCGCGACCACGCCGTCGGCGATGGTCGTCCGCCCGAGGCTCCCCGCGTTCCGCTTCCCTTGCTCGGAAGGTCCGGTCATCGCGCATCACCCTCTGCTCCATAACGGGGACAATTCGGCCCTCTCTTCACGCTAGGGCGCGGGGCAGGAAGCCGCCTCTCTTCGTTTGCCGACCCGGCAATCGCCTTTGGGGTGCAGTACGGCGCGCTCCAGCGGTGCCGACGGGTCGATGGACACCTCCAGCGGGGCGGGTTCGGCACCCGCGCGGACCAGCAGATCCCCGACCGCGGCGATCATCGCGCCGTTGTCCGTGCACAGCTTCAGCGACGGCACACGCAGTGCGATCCCGGCCGCCCGGCAGCGCTCCTCGGCCAGGGCCCGCACCCTGGAGTTCGCGGCCACCCCGCCGACCACGACCAGGGTGCCCACCCCGTGCTCGCGGCAGGCCGCGACGGCCTTGCGGGTGAGCGAGTCGGCCACCGCCTCCTGAAGCGAGGCGGCCCCGTCGGCCAGCGGCAGCTCCTCGCCCTGGCTGCGGTGCCGCTCCGCCCAGCGGGCGGCGGCCGACTTCAGCCCCGAGAAGGAGAACGCATAGCGGGCGTCCCGCGGCCCGGTCAGCGGGCGGGGGAACGCGACGGCGCACGGATCGCCGTCCCGTGCCGCCCAGTCGATGGCGGGGCCGCCGGGATAGGGCAGGCCGAAGACCCGCGCGACCTTGTCGAAGCACTCCCCTGCCGCGTCGTCCACGGTGTCGCCCAGGTGCACGATCGGATCGCGTACCAGGTCCCGTACCAGCAGCAGCGAGGTGTGCCCGCCGGAGACGATCAGCACCATGCAGGGGTCGGGCAGCGGTCCGTGCTCCAAGGTGTCGGCGGCGACGTGCCCGGCGAGGTGATGGACGCCGTACAGCGGCACATCCAGCGCATACGCCAGGGACTTCGCCCCGGCCAGGCCCACCTGGAGCGCACCCGACAGACCGGGGCCGGTGGTGACGGCGACCGCACCGATGTCCGCCATGCGCAGCCCCGCCTCGTCGAGCGCCCGGCGGACCACCGGCGTGAGGGAGTGGACATGGGCGCGGGCGGCGATCTCGGGAACCACCCCGCCGAAGCGGGCGTGCTCGTCCATGCTCGACGCCACCGCGTGCCCCAGCAGCCGCCCCGCCCGCACCAGCCCCGCGCCGGTCTCGTCGCACGACGACTCGATGCCGAGCACTACCGGAGAGCCCACACCGCCACCCCTTTCGCCCATTGGATGCAATTGCAAGTGATGTGCAATAAGGATACGGGGCGAGGCAGGGAGGCATATGAGGGGTGCGGCGCCGCCCGCCCAGATGCCGGCTCGACACCTGGAGGTCCCGCACCGTGCCGCGCGCCACGCCTTCTCCGGCTCCCCGCCCACCGCGTCCGGCGCACCGGGGAGTTCGGCGCAAGTGACCGGATCACCACTCCAACGGCCAGGAAATGTACGGGGGTTGGACGGATCGACACGGCGACGGGTGCGCGGGCACCACCAGCAGGCGGGGTCATCCGGGACGGGGCCGTCGTCGACGTGGATGATGCCGTAGGTGCCGCGCCGCAGGTACGTCTCGATCGATCGCCTCGGGCGGGGCACCCGCCCCGGCATCCAGCGCCGCCTCATCCGCCGGAGCCGGCTTCGTACCTGGTCACCTCACAGGCCACGAGACCGACACCGGCCATGCCCGCGCCCGATTCGGACGATCCCGTATCTCTCTACGCCCTGTTCGTCAAGCGTGTCGGCTCCGAGGAACACCCCTCGGTGACCGGCTGAACCAATCAGACGCTCCCCCTATGGTTCTGTCTCAACAGGGCGCCGAGATAGGGGGATCATGCAACACCGTTCCAGCAAGCTGTGTGCCATATGCGGTCAGCCGGTGAGCAACAAGAAGGTCGTCGCCATCCAGGGCGGGCACCCCGCACACCGCAACTGTGCCAATAAGTCACCCGCTGTCCCTCCCCCGCCATACTCCGGGGTAGAGATGAAACTCGTCGGCAACAAGTGGATCCCGATGAACTAGGAGCCCAATCGGCTCCTCTACCGCATGCGGTAGAGGAGCCGCCTTTGGCGTTTTGGGGAGCCGGCAGCATCCCCACGCTGGTGGTCCCCGATCCTTCACGCCGTGCAGGCTCAGTCCTGCACGGTGCGAAGGGGAACGCTACCGGGCGCGGTGATCGACCCACGCCTGAGCGGCGTCGGCCATCGCTTGCAGCCAGGCCGCATCCGGGTTGCGCTCGGCGAAGGCTCGGTTCATCCGCGCGTTGGCTACGGCGAACGCGTCGATTGCCCGCGTGTCCGCACCGGTCCACCCCTTGCAGCTACCCGCCCAGTACTCGGCGGACTCTGGCGTGTGCCCGGCCGCGACGAGCTGGACGACGAGGCACGCCGGGTCGATGAACGCGGCGCCGCGGGTCGGCCATGACCAGTCGACCGCCCACGCGCGTTCTTCGCCGATGATCACGTTGTCCGGGTTGATGTCGGTGAAGAGCAGCGTGTCACCTTCGAACAGGGCCGCTTTCCCGTCCCCGGCGAAGCGGTCCCATCGGCTTTCCCGCCAGTCGCTGGCCTCATCCGGAAGGGACAGTGCCGCAATCCGGTTGAGGACATCGACGACCACAGGGAGGTCCCGCGAGTCCGGCCCGAAGTCGGACGACCGCCCCTGGACAACTTCGAAGCCCAGAGCAATCCAGTCGTCGTTCTTGGCGTGCCACCGGAGCGCCGGCGAAACGTCACGCACCGACGGGTTCACCAGCCGCTCCCGGATGATGGAAGCGCGCCGGCCCCCGGAGCGGTTGGCACAGGCTTTGACGAACACGGGCCCATGCTCGCCTTCAACCAGCGCCGTCACGTCCGAGCCGTTGCCGCGCGAGGTGGGCTCGATCGCGTGCTGTTCCCCGGTGTGTGGACGCACCAGCGCCCACAGTGCCTCGTTGTCGATGGGGCTCAACTCCTCGGGCTACACGAACTGCTGGGGTACCCCGGAGAGCACTCACCGTCGCCCACGGGCCCGCAGCTGCCGCTGCTGTCATCGTCGTCGTCTTCCCCGCCCCGACCGACCGCGCGCCGAATGGACTTCGTGGCTTCGCTCATGGCGGTGCCGCTGAGGATAGAGGCCATGGGGGCGTCCTGGACGTTGCCGACACCCATCTGCGTGGAGAAGACGCACGGCGCCACTTCGCCCGTGGGGGTGATCACGGCTCGGCCGGTGCCGCACCGGCCGCAGAGGCTGGCGGCGTCCGGGACCTTGCCGTCGGCGGCACGCCCGAAGGGGCGGACGTGGTCGACGGAGACCTGGGTTACGCCCATCCCCTCCAGGTGCTCGCGCGCCTCGTCGACCCGCTGCCCGTTGCCGCCGTCGACGATGCCGACCCGCAGCGGAATGCCCAGTCCCACGGCACGCTCGATGTTGTCGCGCGTGCGGGCGTGGGAGGGCCGGCCGGTCACGTCGTTGTGCTGCTCGGCCTGGTCCGAGTAGTACGAGGTGGCCAGGCTCAGCCCGTCGCGTTGGAAGACCTCCCAGCACTCCTTGGAGACGTGAACCAGGTTGCTGTAGACCTCGACGTGGAGACCGACGTTCAACGCGTGGTCCACCAGCTCCGCGAAGTGCGGGTGCATGGTCGGCTCGCCGCCGATGAACTGGATCCTCTCGACCCCGCACGCAGCGGCCTGGTCCAGGGCACTGAGCCAGTCCTCACGGGTCATGGTGCCGTGGGTGCCATCAGGCCCCGACTCGTTGTAGCAGTGGCTGCACGCCAGCTGACACTTCCGCGTCAGGTCCAACCACAGCAGCTTCGTGCCGCCGGTCGGCTTGGCGATCGGTAATGCTGGCTCACTGGAGATCGTTGACACTGTCGTGACTCCTTCTCGTGTGATCGAGCACGTGCTTCCTTACCCGTCTCAGTGATGCGTCACCGCTGAGCGGGAGCCTGTACGGACCGCTGGCTGCCGGTGGTCACCCCCCAGACGTTGAACCACTTCTTCAGCCAGGTGTGGTGGATGTTGTAGGCGTCGGCGATCTGGTGCATGGACTGCTGACGCTCGACGTAAAGCTTGATGATCGCGTCCTTGGCGGCGAGCGCCGCTGCCTTCGCCTGGGCTACCTCTTCGGCTGTGCGTCGATGCACGTCAGCGCCTCAGCTCTCGCCATTGCGCGGCAAACGGTCGGCAAGGGTGTCCGCGAGGCCCTGCGCGAGTTCCCTGTTCTCGGGGGACTGGCTCTCGTCGCGTGCTGCGTTCAGCGCCGAGCCCAACCCGGCAATGTGATCGAACAGTGCGTCATCGTCCCGCGCGGCCATGGTGGCTCCGTTCTCCCAGTTGTCTGTTTGGCTGAAATGCGGGACGCCTGAGCTACGGACAGGTCACTCAGGCGGCCCCTTCCACACGCACCGCGAGCGATGGCCGCCGTGGACGTGGGGGTCCCCGGCCCTAGATCACACTCACGGGGGTCGTCGTGTGACCGAGCCGGGCGTCGTGCGCGGGGCACCCGTGCTGCCCGGGTGCCCCGCTTCGTGCTCCCCACTTCGTCCGCCCTTGAGAAGGGGACTGGGGCCGGAGGAATAGTTGGGCCCTCCGCGAGGAGCACGCCCGGCCGTGATCAGGCCGGGAGCTTCATCACCGCGACCGCTTCCACCAAAGCAACGCGGAGACGGAGGCGTAGTGCATCCCCTTGTGCCGGTATCGCATTTCGCACCGCACCCACTTCGGGTGGGGCTTGGGGACCTCGACCTTGTAGAAGGTGAAGACCTGCATTTCTGCCCGGCTGAGCCTCAGCGATCTCCGTGCCGCGCACTGCCGCTGACGCAGACGAGGGAACAGATATTCAGGCATCGTCATGCGTCGGTTCCTCAAAGGCCGTTAATTGTCGGCTCGCTGGGTCCTGCGCAGGCGTGTGGCGGACGTTGAACTGGGCGTAGGGGCGGACGAGCGGCATGTCAGTGAGCGGCTCCGGGTCGGGGGCTCGCTGCTGCGCCCGGATGGCTCGGCGCAGCCGTGCGGCTGCGATGTTCACGCCGACACCACCAGACCGTGAGCCTCGCGCTCTTCCTTGGTGGCCAGGCGCAGCGTCCCGGGCATGGCCTGCCACTCCTGACCGCCGCGCGGGGGCCGGAGGTAGACCCGGCCGAGCCGCTCTTCCATCACCTCCCCGATCGCCTCCTTCTCCACGTCCCATACGTACACGCCCACTCGGTACGTCACGTCACGTCATCTCCCCTGCCGGGCTTCAACTTCCCTGGTGCACCCCTAGACTTGCCGCGTCACCGGCCGCTCACAAGGAGTGGCAATTTCAATTCGGCACGATTGATAAACCCGGGGGACGCATGGGACGCCCATCCAAGGACCTGGACCCCACAGCAGGTGTCGCAGAGTTGCTGGGATCCAAGGTGCGCGAGCTGCGCAAGGCCAAGGGCTGGTCGCAAGAGACTCTGGGCGGGAAGGTCTTCACCTCGACGACGCGCATCGCCCAGGTGGAGTTGGCCACCGATCCGCCGAACGCCGAGCTGTGCCAGCGTCTGGACGACGCGCTGGGGGCAAACGGCGCTCTGATGGAGCTGTTGCCGCTTCTTGGGCGGTCCACGTTCGCGAGCTGGGCTGAGGTGTTCTTGGCTCGGCAGGCCAAGGCCGCAAAGATCCACGAGTACTCGCAGGTGGTTCCAGGTCTGCTTCAGACGCCGGGATATGCCCGCGCCATGCTGGCTTCCGGCCAGCGCATCTTCCACTCACGCGACTTGGATGAGGTCGTCCAGGAGAGGTTGGATCGGCAGGAGATACTGCGCCGGGAGAAGCCTCCGTGGATGTGGGCGATTCTGGACGAGTCCGCGCTGCACCACGTCATCGGCAGTAGGCAAGTGATGCGGGAGCAGCTTGAGTTCCTGTTGGAGGCTGGCACCCACCCGCACATCCACATCCAGGTGCTCCCGTACGAGGGGACTGTGCCTGCCGCGCTGGGCGGCTCTCTGACCGTCCTAGGGATGCCAAGTGGCGAACAACTCGCTTATCTGGAAGGCATGCGCGGCGGTAGCCTGCACGAGGGAGAGGACGCGATCCCCTATACGGTGCTCTACGATCGCCTGCACGGCAACGCGATCAGCCACGACGCGTCGGCAGACCTGATCCGTAGGGTTCTGAAGGAGAAGTTCCAATGAGCGACCAGCCAAACTGGCACAAGAGCAGCTACAGCTCGGCTAACCCCGACAACTGCATCGAGGTCGCCGACAACGACCCGGCGGCGGTGCTCGTGCGGGACACCAAGCACAACGGTCGCGGCCCGGTTCTCACCGTCAACCCTGCGGCATGGTCGGCCTTCGCGGACTTCGCCAAGGAGTCAGCCGTCTGATAGGCGCGGACGCACGAGAGACGCCCCCTAAGCCAGTCGGCTAGGGGGCGCGCTTGTGTTCCAGGTGTGCGACCGTTACCGGCGCCGGGCGAGCCGTACGACGGCCCAGGTTCCGACCATGATGATGTCGACGGCGACCCAGAAGGCGACGATCAGGCCGACGCCGATGGCGGTTCCTGCGGTGCCGGCGTCGATGCAGGTCTGGAGATCCTGGCCTGTCAGGCCCTGGCAGACACTGTCGTCGCTGCCGCTACTGGCGGCGCCCGTGATAACCCATATGAGGAACAGGGCCTGCACGGCCAGGAACGTCCACATGAAGACGCCGCGGGGCTTCTTGCGTGCCGGCGGCTTGGGCTCCGGCTCGGCGACGCGCAAAGTGGGCCGTGCTGTGTCGTAAAAGGGCGGGTCTGCCGAAGAGGACCGGGATGCACACCTTGCGGCACACCTACGCCAGTGTGCTCATCGCGCACCAAGCCGGCCCCAAGACTGTGGCCGCTCGCCTCGGTGACACCGTCGAGGTGGCCATGGCACGTACACACATCTGTTTCCGGACGAAGATCAGGGCACCCGTGAAGCCGTCGAAGACTTCCTGACGAGTGCCCCGGATGTGCCCTGAGCCTCGGCGGGTGACCTGAAAGCCCAGGTCACCGCACTCCCCGAGCCTGATTCGGACGATCCCCCGTTTCGCCCGAATCAGGCAGTCTGACCGGAATCCGCCCAAGAACGGACATCCGGAGCTGCGCTGAGTATATTGGCTCTCAGCCAGTCAACGCAGGAGTTACAGGATGTCCCCCCGCAGCGCATCGGTCAATGAAGAATTGCGGCGGCGATCCCGCGAGCGGCTGCTGCAGGCGGCGGTCGAGCTGGTCGGGGAGCGCGGGTACGAGGCGACCACGCTCGCGGACATCGCCCAGCGGGCCGGGTCGGCGCGCGGGCTGGCCTCGTACTACTTCCCCGGGAAGCGCCAGCTGCTGCAGTCCGCCGTGCACCGGCTGATGCACCTGACCCTCCAGGCCGCGCTGGAGCGCGAGCCGCGGCCGAGCGGGCCGGACGCGGGGCGGGAGCTGCTGGCGCGGGCCATCGACGCGATCCTGGGGCTGGCGCATGACCGCCCGCTGCTGATGCGTACGCATATGGCGGGGATACTGACGGCCGAGGGGTTCATCCAGTGCCCCGAGCAGCAGCGGCTGGCCCAGTTGCTGCGCGAGACGGTCGTGGCGTACGGATCGCCGGATCCCGACGCCGACTATCCGCTGCTGCGGGCGCTGCTGATGGGTTCGGTGGTCCCCATGCTGCTGCCGGGGGCGCCGATGCCGCGGGCCCGGTTGCGGGCCGAGTTGTTCCAGCGCTACGGGCTGGACTGGGAGTCGGGCTGCCCGCCGGACGACTGAGCCGCCCGGCGGGACGCGGACGCCGTACCCGGGTGCGTCAGCGGTAGTCGGGCTGGGTCTGGACGTTGAGTTCCTTCATGCGGACCGTCTTGGCGCTGTCCGTCAGCCGGTCGTCGATCGCGAGGACGTCGAAGCCCTTGGCGATGTCGTTGGAGTAGATGTGGCCGTTGTAGTAGTACGCCGACCACGCGCCGCCGGAGACGAGCGAGTCGGTGGAGATCGGGCCGCGTTCGAAGTAGCCGATCTCCTTGGGGTGGGCGGAGTCGGTGAAGTCCCAGATGGAGACGCCGCCCTGGTACCACGCCTGGACCATGATGTCGCGGCCCTTCGCGGGGATCAGCGAACCGTTGTGGGCCACGCAGTTCTCGGTGTCGGCCTGGGGGCGCGGGATCTTGTAGTAGCTCCGGAAGACCAGCTTGCGGTGGGTGCCCTTGCCGGTGATGTCGTAGACGCCGTCGGCACCGCGGTCCGGACCGACCCGGTCGTTGCAGGTGGCCGCGCCGCCGCCACCCAGCTCGTCGGTGAACACCACCTTGTTTCCGCGCTCGTTGAAGGTGGCCGAGTGCCAGAAGGCGAAGTTGACGTTGTCCTGGACCCGGTCGATGACCTTGGGCGCGGCCGGGTTCGCGATGTCGATGAGCACCCCGTCGCCCATGCAGGCGCCCGCGGCCAGCTTCAGCTTCGGGAAGGCGGTGATGTCATGGCAGCCGGTGGTCTGCGACACGCCGGGGTTGGTCGGTCCGCCGGGGTTGCCGCCGTCCGGGAAGAGGACCGGGAAGTCGATGACGGCGGCCTTTTCGGGGGCGGAGCGCGGCACCTTGATGACGGAGATCCCGTCGTGCGGCGGCTGGCAGTCGGGGAAGGTCGCGCTGGGCGCGTACGACGAGACGTAGAGGTAGACGTTCCGGCGCTCGGGGACCAGCGTGTGGGTGTGCGAACCGCAGGAGGTCTCGACGGCGGCGACGTACCTGGGGTGCGCCTTGTCGCTGATGTCGAAGATCTTCATGCCCTCCCAGGAGGACTTCTCCGTCGCGGGCTGCGGCGTGCTGCTGCAGGAGTCGTCGGTGCGCGACGAGTCCGTCGACAGGAAGAGCAGGTCCCCGGAGACCGAGACGTCGTTCTGCGAGCCGGGGCAGAGCACCTGGCTCACGGTCCTCGGGGCCTCGGGGCGGGAGATGTCGTAGACGACGAAGCCGTCGTAGTTGCCGGCGAAGGCGTACTTCCCCTGGAAGGCGAGGTCGGAATTGGTGCCCTGGAGCGCCTGCTTGGGGACGTTGGCCAGATGGCGGACGTTGTCGCTGTGCACGACCTCGTCCTTGCCCGGTATCTCGCCGTTCTTGATCGCGGCCCGGGTGTCCGCCGCCTGGTCGGGGCCGACCTCCTTGGCCGCGGCGGGGTGGTCCCCCGGATCGGGGGTCGCGGCCGCGGGTTGGGCCATGAAGAGGGCGGCTACGAGCCCGAGGGCCGCGGCCGCCGCGCCGAGGGATCTGCGCCGCACGCGGGGTCTGTGCAACGACGTCACAAGGTCCTCCCTTGGAGTCCGTTCCGATGTGAACGGTTCTTGGCCCCGGTAGTATCGCGCTGCTCATGTACATATCAATAGAAGGCAATGAACATGTAACGCCTCAGTAGGGCTGGTGGCCCTTCCGGCAAGGGCGGGGCGGCCAAGGCCCTTTGGATGGTCCGACGGACAGGAGTGTGTGCGTTGACACGTCCCAGGAGAGAGCGCCCCAGGAGAGTGCCCGGCCTCGCCGCGGCCGGCGCGGCGCTGGCCGTCTCCCTTGTGCTGAGCGGCTGTTCGTCCGACGGCGGCGGCGCCAAGGCCGGCCGGAGCCACGGCCCGCAGGTGGTGGCGCCGGGCAAACCGGGGGAGCCGGCGAAGCTGCTCACCGCCGACGAGGCCGGAAGGGCGCGCGGCGACGACGCCCCCAACTCCGCCGACTTCGGCTATGTCCAGATGATGATCCCGCACCACGAGCAGGCGATGGTGATGACGGGGCTGGCGAGGCGGTATGCGGCCGATGCGCGGGTGGGGCGGCTGGCGGCGCGGATCGCCGCCGCCCAGGGGCCGGAGATCGGCGCGATGAAGGGCTGGCTGAGCGGCCATGGCGGGCCGCGCGCGGAGGGCCACCACTCTCACGGGGACATGCCCGGAATGGCCGGCGCCGCTCAGCTCGCACGGCTGCGCTCGGCGCGCGGGGCGGAGTTCGACGCGCTCTTCCTGACGTTGATGATCGCCCATCACCGGGGCGCGGTCACCATGGCCACCGAGGCGCTCTCCGCGGGCCGGAACACGCTCGTCGAGGAGATGGCCGACGATGTCATCGCGCAGCAGAGTGCCGAGATCGGGCGCATGGAGCGGATCCGGGCGGCGCTGCGGTAGGCGCGGCGGGGACGGCCGGGCGGGCGGCGCCACGACGGGCGCGGTGCGGGCCGCGCGGCTGTCGGGACGCGGCGCGGCGGGATGGCGGTGCGGGTGGGCGCGAGGGTCAGCGCTTGTTGTGACGCGGTGTCAGCAGGCCCTCGTCGCGGGCTCCGGCGATCAGCCGCAGCGATCTTCGGCGGTTGCGTCCGGTGGCCAGCATGACGGCCAGCACCGGATCGCGCCCCTCCCGTTGCGCCTGACGGTAGGCGTCCGCGGCCAGCCTGCGGCGCTCGGCGGCCCGCGACCGGGCGAGCAGGGCGGAGCGGGCGCGCTCCTCCGGCCCCTCCCCCGGTCCCGGCGCCTCGGCCGCCGGCTGCGCTGGGTCCTCCGCGGCCGCCCCCTGCGCCGCCTCGGCGCCCGCCGGCTCCGGGGCCGGCCCGGGCACCGGCTCCGGCATCGGGTCCGCCGATTCCTCCTGCGGCGCCGTGCCGTTCGGCGGCTCCGGTGCCGGGCCGCCGGGCACCGCCCCGTGTGCCACGCCCGTCACCGTCGCGCGCGCCGGACCGGCCGTCGGCTCGTCCGCGGACCCGGCCATCGTCCCGCCCGCCCGCTCCGGCGAGGTGGCCGCCGGACCGGGCTGCCGGGGCGCGGGCCGGGTCTTGCGCGGCCGCCCGGTGGCCGTGCGGAAGGCGTCGTCCAGGGGGCCCTCGATCCAGCGGGCCAGCTCGGCGAGGCCGTCCGGGGTCAGCGGCGGGTCGGCCCGTACGTCCTCGACGGTGATGTGGTCGTCGGAGACCGTCACAAGGACATCGATCAACGCGCCGTCGGCGAAGGTCAGCCGGGCGCTGCACCAGGGGCCCAGGGGATCGAGCCGGGGCGGCGGACACCCGCGGCCGTCGCTTCCGGTCGCCTCGTCCGGGGCGGCGGGCCCGGAAACGGGCGCGGCGGTGCCGTGCCCCCGCAATTCCCACGTGGGCCACTCCTGTGGCGCGCCCTGGGCTTCATATCGGTGATTAACGGTATAAAAGTCACTTTCCGACACATTTGAAAACCTAGCCTCCAGGCCACCCGGGCCAGTGGCGCGGCACGCTCATCCCAACGGGAGCAACCCCGATAGCGCATCTCCCGCCGCGCGCCCGCCGGTGCGATCCTGGGGGTATCCCGCGGAAGGGGCCACTCGTGCTTCGTGTCGCAGTGATCGGTTCCGGACCCAGCGGTGTCTACACCGCCCAGTCCCTGATCGAGCAGCAGACCGTACCGGACATCGAGGTGTACGTCCTGGACCGGCTGCCCTGCCCGTACGGTCTGGTGCGCTACGGCGTCGCACCGGACCACGAGAAGATCAAATCGCTGCAGAACAATCTGCGTACGGTGCTGGAGCACCCCAAGGTGCGCTTCCTGGGCAATGTGGAGGTCGGGACACCGGGACTGGGCGTCCAGGAGTTGCGGGAGATCTTCGACGCGGTGGTCTTCTGCGTGGGCGCCGCCACCGACCGACACCTGGGCATCCCCGGTGAGGACCTGCCCGGCAGCCATCCGGCCACCGAGTTCGTCGCCTGGTACAGCGCGCATCCGGACGCGGCCGCGACCCGGTTCGCCCTCGCGGCGCGCTCCGCCATCGTGATCGGCGTGGGGAACGTGGCGGTGGACGTGGCGCGGATGCTGGCGCGCCGGGCCCCCGAACTCGCGGCCACCGACATGCCGCAGGAGCCGCTCGGCGCGCTCGCCGACAGCCGCGTCGAGGACGTCTGGATGATCGGCAGACGAGGGCCCTCGCAGGCCAAGTTCACCACCAAGGAACTGCGGGAGCTGGGCGCGCTTCCGGGGACGCAGGTGGTCGTGCGGCCCGACGAACTGGCGCTGGATCCGGCGTACCGGGATCCCGCCGAGCTGCCCGCGGTGGGCCGGCGGAACGTCGAGGTGCTGCGCGGGTGGGCCGAGCACCCGGCGGACGCGGCCGCTGCGGCACCGCACGGGCGGCGGATCCATCTGCGGTTCTTCCTTCGCCCCGTGGAGGTGCTCGGGGACGCCGACGGGGTGCGCGCGGTGCGGTTCGAGCGGACCGCGCCCGACGGGCACGGCGGCGTCACGGGCACCGGTGAATTCGAGGAGATCGAGGGCCAGTTGGTGCTGCGCTCGGTCGGCTATCGGGGAACACCGCAGCCGGGCCTGCCCTTCGACGAGGCGACCGGCACGGTGCCGCACAAGGAGGGGCGGGTGCTGCGCAACGGAACACCGCTGCCGGGCCTCTACGTGGCGGGCTGGATCAAGCGGGGCCCCACGGGGGTGATCGGCACCAACCGGCCGTGTGCGAAGGAGACCGCGCTGTCGCTCCTGGCGGACGCCGCGACGCTGACGGAGCGCGCGACGGCCGAGGATCCGATGGCCGCGCTGACCCGGGCGGGCCAGCGGCCGGTCCCGTGGCCGGGCTGGCTGGCCATCGAGGCCGCCGAGGCGGAGTGGGGACGCGGGCTGGGACGCGGCACCGTCAAACTCCCGGACTGGCAGGGCCTGCTGGCGGCGGCCCACTCGGCGGACGTGACCGGCTGACCTTCCGGCCGCGGCGCGGCGGGGGCCGCTACCGCGCGCAGCGCCCTAAGGCTCGCCGAGGCGGCGCTCCTGCAGTTCCGCCGCCCGCAGGACGTCGTCGAGCAGGCCGGGGAAGAGCGCCTCCAGGTCGGCCTCGCGCAGCCGGTTCATCTTGGCGGTGCCGCGGTAGAGCTGCTGGATGACGCCGTGCTCGCGCAGCACCCGGTAGTGGTGGGTGCAGGTCGACTTGCTCACCGGGAGCTCGATGTCCGCGCAGTTCAGCTCGCCCTCGGCGGCGGCCAGGGTGCACACGATGCGCAGCCGCATCGGGTCGGCGAGGGCGTGCAGGACGTCGGTCAGCCGGATGTCCTCGCGGGCCGGGTGCTCCAGCGAACGGGAGCCCGGCGGGGCGCCCGTTGACGTCGTTTCGGTCGGCATGACGGCTCCTGACTGGTCTGCGGGACTCGGTTCGGCGCGGCGCCCTTCCCGTGCGCACGTCGTCCGCCCGCCCATTGTACGAGAAGCGTCGTAGTTTGACATCCACCGTAGTACGACGCTTATCGTATGAGCGCGGGTCCAACCGGAGCCCGCTCCTCTCCACGCACAGGAGCCTGCCGTGAGCGCACTGTTCGAGCCCCTCACCCTTCGCTCGCTGACCATCCCGAACCGCCTCTGGATGGCGCCCATGTGCCAGTACTCCGCGGCCCCCGAGGGCCCGGCGGAGGGCGTGCCCGGCGACTGGCACTTCCAGCACCTGGCGGCACGGGCCGTGGGCGGAACGGGCCTGATCCTCACGGAGGCGACCGCGGTGAGCCCCGAGGGGCGGATCAGTCCGTACGACCTGGGGCTGTGGAACGACGCCCAGACCGAGGCGTTCCGGCGCATCACCGCCTTCCTCAAGTCACAGGGGACGGTCGCGGGCATCCAGATCGCCCACGCCGGCCGCAAGGCATCCACCGAGCGCACCTGGGTGAACCGCGGCGGCCCGATCCTGCCCGGTCAGCGGCACGGCTGGGAGCCGGTCGGGCCGAGCCCGCTGCCGTTCGACGAGGGGTTCGCCACGCCTTCCGCGCTGTCCGTGGAGCAGATCCGCGAGCTGGTCGCGCGGTTCGGTGCGACGGCCCGGCGGGCGCTGGACGCGGGCTTCGAGGTGGCCGAGATCCACGGCGCCCACGGCTACTTGATCAATGAGTTCCTCTCGCCGTTCAGCAACCGGCGCACCGACCACTACGGCGGCTCCTACGAGAACCGCACGCGGTTCGCGCTGGAGGTCGTGGACGCGGTGCGCGCGGTCTGGCCCGACGAGCTGCCGGTCTTCTTCCGGATCTCGGCGACCGACTGGCTCACCGAGGACGACGGCGACGACCGCGAGGGCTGGACCGCCGACGACACCGTGCGCTTCGCCCGCGACCTCAAGGAGCACGGCGTCGACCTGCTGGACACCTCCACGGGCGGCAACGCCCCGGACGCGAAGATCACCACGGGGCCGGGCTACCAGGTGCCGTTCGCCGAGCGGGTCAAGAAGGAGGCCGGTCTGGCCGTGGGCACCGTCGGGCTGATCACCGAGGCACGGCAGGCCGAGAAGATCATCGCGGACGGTCAGGCCGACGCCGTACTGCTGGGCCGCGAGCTGCTGCGCACCCCCAGCTTCGCGCGGCACGCGGCGCGGGAGCTGGGCGCGGAGATCCACGTTCCCGAGCAGTACCACCGCGCCGTCTGACCCGGTGCGGGGGCGGTGCCCGCGAGTGCCCGCCGCGCCGCGGCCGACACCGCACCGCACCGTGTGACCTGCGCGAACAGCCGCCGGGACGCCATTGTCAGTGGTCGGGTGCAGACTTGCCACTGTCTGAGACAACGGCGTCCCGGAGGTGTTCCGGTAATGACTGACGTACTACTCGCGGTGGGCACCCGCAAAGGTCTCTTCACCGGCCGACGGCGGCACGGCGACTGGGAATTCAGCGGCCCCCATTTCCCCTCGCAGGCGGTGTACTCCCTCGGGATCGACAGCCGCCGTGCGACGCCCCGGCTGCTGGCCGGCGCCGACAGCGCCCATTGGGGCCCGTCGGTCTTCCACTCCGACGACCTGGGCGAGACCTGGCGGGAGCCCGCCCGCGCCGCGATCAAGTACCCCAAACACACCGGCACTTCGCTGGAGCGGGTGTGGCAGCTGCATCCCGCGGGCCCGGCCGCCCCGGACGTGGTGTACGCGGGCACCGAGCCCGGCGGCCTGTTCCGCTCCGAGGACGGCGGCGAGACCTTCGAGCTCGTCCGGGCGCTGTGGGACCACCCCAGCCGCGAGAAGTGGGTGCCCGGCGGCGGTGGCCTGGCGGTCCACACGGTGATCACCGACCCGCGGGACGCCGACGCGGTCACGGTCGCGGTCTCGGCTGCCGGCGTCTTCCGCACCCTCGACGGCGGCGCCAGCTGGGCGCCGTCGAACAAGGGCGTCCAAGCGGTCTTCCTGCCGGACCACCACCCCGAGTTCGGCCAGTGCGTCCACAAGATCGCGCAGGACCCGGTGAACCGCGACCGCCTGTATCTGCAGAACCACTGGGGCGTCTACCGCAGCGACGACGCCGGCGCGCAGTGGACGGACATCGGCGGCGGGCTGCCCTCGGACTTCGGCTTCGCCGTGGCCGCGCATCCGCACAGAGGCGATATCGCCTACCTCTTCCCGATCACCGCGGACATCGACCGGGTGCCCGCCGAGCACCGCTGCCGGGTCTACCGCACGACCGACGCCGGCGGGAGCTGGGAGCCCCTGAGCGAGGGGCTGCCGACGGAGGAGCATTACGGCACGGTGCTCAGGGACGCGCTCTCGGTCGACGACAACGACCCCGCGGGGGTGTATTTCGGCAATCGCAACGGCGAGGTGTACGCCAGCGCGGACGACGGCGACAGCTGGCAGCAGCTCGCCGCCCATCTGCCGGATGTGCTGTGCGTACGCGCGGCAGCCCTGGCATGAGCGGACAACGGGGCCGGGCGGCCGGGGAGTTCCGCGGCCCGCGCGGCGCAAGCACAGGCCATCGATTAAGGCGGAGCGGTCCTCGGCCAGTAGGGTGATCCCGTGGCTGCACGACCTCTCCAAGACATCGTCGAACCAGGCTGGGCCAAGGCACTTGAGCCCGTAGCCGACCGGATCGCCGCGATGGGCGACTTCCTGCGGGCGGAGATCGCCGCGGGACGGACCTATCTGCCGGCCGGCAACAACGTGCTACGCGCCTTCCAACAGCCCTTCGACGAGGTGCGGGTGCTGATCGTCGGACAGGACCCCTACCCCACACCGGGGCATGCGGTCGGGCTCAGTTTCTCGGTGGCGCCCGACGTCCGCCCGCTGCCGGGGAGCCTGGAGAACATCTTCCGCGAGCTGCACTCCGACCTCGGCCTGCCCCGGCCGTCGAACGGCGATCTGACCCCCTGGACGCGCCAGGGCGTACTGCTGCTGAACAGAGCGCTGACCACCGCGCCCCGCAAGCCCGCCGCACACCGCGGCAAGGGCTGGGAGGAGGTCACCGAGCAGGCCATCCGGGCGCTGGTGGCACGCGGCCGTCCGTTGGTGTCGGTGCTGTGGGGGCGCGATGCGCGCAATCTGCGGCCGCTGCTCGGCGATCTGCCGGCCGTCGAGTCCGCACACCCCTCCCCCATGTCGGCCGACCGGGGCTTCTTCGGCTCGCGGCCCTTCAGCCGGGTGAACGACCTGCTGGCCCGACAGGGCGCACAGCCCGTCGACTGGAGGCTGCCCTGACAGCGGGCGACGATAGTGTGCCCCGCATGACGAATGCGAACATCCCTGCGGGTTGGTACGCCGACCCGCAGGGCACCCCCCACCAACTTCGCTGGTGGGACGGGTCCCAATGGACGGAGCACACACACCCGGGGCAGCAGGCCGCCGCCCCGGCCCAGGCCGCTCAGGCCGGCTCCCAGCAGCCCGCGCAACAACAGCCGGCCGGGCAGGCACCGGCGCAGTTCGCACCGCAGCAGCAGCCGGCGGCGCAGGGCCAGGCCGCCGGGTATCCGGGCCAGCCGCAGGGCGGCGCACCGTACGGCCAGCAGGGCCAGGGCTACCCCCAGCAGATGCCGGGCCAGCAGATGCCCGGCCAGCAGGCGCCCGGCGTGCCGGCGCAGCAGCCCTACGGCCAGCAGCCGATGCCGGGGCACCAGGGCGCGCACCCGGGCGCCGTGCAGCAGCAGGTGCAGCAGCAGGCCGGGGTGGCGCCCACCGGTCCGGGCGGCGGCACGCTGTTCACCGAACCGGTGCTGGTGGTCAACCAGAAGGCCAAGCTGATCGAGGTCACCAACGAGTACAGCGTCTTCGACCAGCACGGCAACACCATCGGCTCGGTCGTCCAGGTCGGCCAGAGCACGGCCAAGAAGGTCCTGCGGGTCGTCTCCAGCCTCGATCAGTACATGACCCACAAGCTGGAGATCCGGGACGGCTACGGCCAGCCGCAGATGGTGCTGACCCGGCCCGCGAAGTTCATCAAGTCCAAGGTGATCGTGGAGCGCCCGGACGGCTCGCCGGTGGGCGAGATCGTGCAGCAGAACGCCATCGGGAAGATCAACTTCGCGATGATGGTCAACGGCCAGCAGATCGGCGCCATCAAGGCCGAGAACTGGCGCGCCTGGAACTTCGCGATCGTGGACCACGCCGATACCGAGGTCGCCCGGATCACCAAGACCTGGGAGGGCCTGGCCAAGACGATGTTCACGACCGCGGACAACTACGTCCTGCAGATCCACCATCAGCTGCCCGACCCGCTGCTGAGCCTGGTCGTCGCCACCGCCCTGACCGTCGACACCGCGCTCAAGCAGGACGCCCGCGGCTTTGGCTGAGCCCGCGGGCCGCGGCCCGGACGCGAGCGGGACCGGGCGGAGCCATGTCCTCGGCGTCGACTCGGGCGGCTCCGGGCTGCGGATCGCCGTGGCCCGCGCCGACGACGCCGAGGCCCGACCGCTGGCCTCGTACACCTCGAACGAGCCGGTGCGCACCGGCCCGGCAGGTATCGACGCCGCCCATTTGCTGTCCCAACTCCTGCCCGCCGCCGAGAAGTTGGCGCGCGAGGTGGGTGCGGACGGGTTCGTGACGGCGTGTGTGGGAGCGGCCGGGATGGCGTCGCTGGGCGATGAGCTGCGCGCCCGGCTGCCGGACGCGTTGGCCACCGCCTTCGGGGTGCGCGCTCTCGCGCTCGCGGCGGACGCGGTGACCGCGTACGCGGGGGCGCTGGGGCAGCGGCCGGGCGCCGTGGTCGCCGCGGGGACCGGCGCGATCGCCCTGGGCACCGACCTGACCGCGGCGGGCGGGTGGCGGCGCGCGGACGGCTGGGGCCATCTGCTGGGCGACTGCGGCAGCGGCGCCTGGATCGGCCGGGCCGGTCTGGAGGCCGCACTGCGCGCCCACGACGGGCGGCCGGGCGGTTCGGCGGCCCTGCTGGCGCGCGCCGAAGCGGTGTTCGGGCCGGTCGGCGGGCTGCCCGGTGCGCTCTACCCGCGCGCCGACCGGCCGGCCGTACTTGCCTCGTTCGCCCCCGAGGTCGCCCGCTGCGCCCGGGAGGGCGACGCGGTGGCGCTCGGCATCCTGCGGGCCGCCGCGGGCCATCTCGCCGACGCCGCGGCCGCGGTCTGCCCGCCGGGCGCCGGCCGGGTGGTGGCGTGCACCGGCGGGCTGTTCGGAATCGGCGCGCCGCTGCTGGCCCCGCTGCGCACGGCACTCGCCGAACGGCTCCCGGACGCCCGCCTCGCGGACGCCGCCGGCAGCCCGCTCGACGGGGCGCTGACGGTCGCCGCCGCGCTGGCCGGCGACCGTCTGCGGCTGCCCACGGAGAGGAAGTTGTTGCAGATCACACGGCCTGCGCCGGGGTAGCACCACCAAGACGCGCGGGATAAAACGGGACGGATACCTCGGCACCGAACCCTGCCCCGGCGCGGGGGCGGTCCGAGGCATTAGCATGCGGCGCCATGAGTTCCCCCACTGGGCCCGCACCTGGCTCGCACGATTTTGACGCCGCACCCCCGAGCCCTGGAGCCGCACCCGGCCTGCCTGTACGAATGCCGCGCGCGCGGCAGTCCGGCCGCCACCGCAAGCCGGAGCCGCTCGCCGCGCCCGAGGGCGCACCCGCCCTGGTCCTGGCCGTGCCCGGCACCCCCAGCTCCGCCTCCCGCAGCCTGGCGGAGGAGGTCTCCAGCATCGCCCGCTCCGAACTTCCGGGCCTCGACGCCCGGATCGGCTACGTGGACGGCGGCGATGACGAGTTCCCGTCGCTGGAGGCCGTGCTGGCGCACGCCGCCGCCGAGCAGAAGGCCCGCGCCGACGCCGCCGGTGATCCGGACCCGGGCCCCGCGGCGGTGGTCGTGCCGCTGCTGGCCGGCCCGGACAGCGCTCTGCTGCGCCGGATACGCCAGGCGATGATGAACAGCGGGTCCGGCGCCGAGCTGACCGACGTCCTGGGGCCGCACCCGCTGCTCGCCGAGGCGCTGCACGTCCGGCTCTCCGAGGCCGGTCTGGCGCGCGCCGACCGCGCCCGGCTGTTCACGGTCGCCACGGCCGCTGACGGCATCATCCTCGCCACCGTGGGCGGCGAGGAGGCCGTGCAGGCCGCCGGGATCACCGGCATGCTGCTCTCCGCCCGGCTCGCGGTGCCCGTGCTGGCCGCCGCGCTGGACGAGGAGGGCGCCATCTCCCGTACGGCCGAGCAGCTGCGCGGCTCCGGTTCGCAGCAGCTGGCGCTGGCCCCGTACCTGATCGGCCCGGAGATCGCCGACGGCCTTGTGGGGGCGGCCGCGGCGGAGGCGGGCTGCGCGTCGGCCGAGGCGCTGGGTGCCTACGGCGCGGTGGGCCGGCTGGTGCTGTCGAACTACGCGGCGGCCGTGGGCATCACCCTGCCGACGCAGGCGCAGGGGGCGCCGGTCCGCTAGGGCGGGCATCGCCAGGGGCCACGATCGCCTCGTCAGGGCCGTCTTCGCGCAGTGCGCGGGGCGGCCCTGCGTGTTTCCCGGGCGGCGTGGGCGCCCAGGCTTCCCTCCGAGCGGCACAGGCGGGCGCCAGACGGCCCGCGAGCGCACCGGTCGCGGAATCGGCGGGCGGGCGGCTCTGCGCTCGGCAGAGAGCCCCACAGAGCCTTGGGAGGCACGTCCATGACGCACACCGACATCGTCCGCGCGGGTTTCGCCGCCTACCTCGCCCAGGACCGCGAGGCCATCGACCGGCTGCTCGCCGACGACTTCGTCTTCACCAGCCCCCAGGACGACCACCTCGACAGGGCCGCCTTCCTCCAGTTCTGCTTCCCGACCGCGGACCGGCTGCGCCGGCAGGAGATCCTCGACGCGGTGGCGATCGACGACCACCAGGTCTACGTCCGGTACGCGTACGAGCTGAAGACCGGTGAGCGCCATCGCAACGTGGAGGTGCAGACGGTGCGCGACGGCCGGATCACCGAGGTGCAGGTGTACTTCGGCGGCCGCTTCCCCGAGGGGTGAGCCGCTCCGCGGCCGGTCAGACGAAGACGACGCAGGAGGCGGCCGGTGCCTGGACGGAGCCGCCGCGGACCGGGATCCCGGTCCGCGGGTCGACGGTGAACCAGGTGACGTCGCCGGAGCGCTCGTTGGCCGCGTACAGGTGCCGGCCGTCGGGCGCGAGCGCCAGATCGCGGGGCCAGTGGCCGCCGCAGGCAACGGTGGTGACGAGGGTCGCGGTGTCCCCGGCGGCGTCGAGGGAGAGGACCGAGATGCTGTCGTGGCCCCGGTTGGCGGCCCAGGCGAACCGGCCGTCCGGGGAGAGCACGAGCGCGGAGGGGAAGGTCCCCGCGGCCTCGGCGCCGTCCGGGAGGAGACGGGTCTCCCCCAGGGGCGTCAGCGCGCCCCCGTCGGCGTCCCAGCGGCAGAGCGTCACCGTCGGGTCGAGTTCGTTGATGACGTAGGCGCGGTCGCCGCGCGGGTGGAAGGCGAGGTGGCGCGGGCCGCTGCCGGGCCGCAGCCGTACCTCGTCGTGCAGGGCCAGGGCCCCGTCGGTGCCGAGCGCGCAGATCCGGATCGAGTCGGTGCCCAGGTCGACGCTGAGCAGCCGGCGCGCCCCGGGGGCGGGCTGCACGGCGTGCGCGTGCGGGCCCTCCTGGCGGTCGGTCCGCGGACCGCTGCCCTGGTGGGCGAGCACGGTGGCCGGGCCGCCGAGCGAGCCGTCGGCCCGTACGGGGAGCGTACTGACGCTGCCGGAGCTGTAGTTGGCGGTGACGAGGTGGCCGGCGACCAGGGTGAGATGGGTGGGGTCGGCGCCGTCCACGGGGACGGCGGGCGCGAGCAGCTCGGGCCCCCGGGGTGTGAGGGCGAAGGCCGCCACGGCGCCGTCGGTGGTCTCGCTGACCGCGTAGAGGTGCCGGCCGTCGGGGCTCGGGACCAGGTAGGAGGGGTTGGCGAGGGCGTCGGTGGAGTGCAGCGGGGTGAGTGCGCCGGACTCCGGGTCGACGGCCGCGGTGGTGATGCCGAGGCCGCCGGCGGCGGTGAAGGAGCCGATGTACGCCCGTCGGCCGCTGTCGCTGGTCCCCACTGGTCCGCCCTTCGTCCGCCTGCCCGTTGAGGTGCTCCGGCGACGCTAACAGCCGCGGCCGGGGCGTCCGGGGCGATGGCCGGAATGCGGCGGCCGGGGCCCTCGTCGCGGCCTCAGGACGCCGCGAACGGTGCCCGCGGTGAGCTGCGCACCGGGTGGGCGAGGGCGGTGAGGGCGGACTCCAGGCTGTGCAGATGCGCCAGGGCGCGTTCGGCGCCGGGGTGGTGCGCGGTGGCGGCGGGGGTCTCGGGGGCGGCGGCGGGCTCGGCGCCGGGCGCGAAGAGGGTGCCGACGACGGCCTCGACGCGCTGGCAGGCGGCGGTCAGCCGGGCGTCGTGCGAGGCGGCCGGGTCGGCGGCCACCTCGGCCAGGCCCCGGACCTGCGCGGCGCAGTCGTCCAGGTAGGCCATGACCTGGCGGGCCCGGGCCTTGCGGTGCCGCAGCGGGTTCAGCGGGTGCAGCAGCGGGGCGAGCGAGAGCCGTACCCGCGCCAGCAGCAGTTCCAGCTCGGCGACGTGCGGGGACGGATCGGCGTGCAGATCGCCGGCCAGCCGGCGGGCGGAGGCGGCGGTGCAGTCGCGGACGCAGCGCACGGCGCGCTGGATCCAGGCGTCGGTCGCGGCGTGCGTGGTGACCGGCAGCACCAGCGCGACGGCCAGCGCCGCACCCAGCGCGCCGACGAGGGTCTGCTCGAAGCGCAGCGCGAGGAGCCCGGGGTGCAGCACGCCCAGCAGGCCGTACAGCAGCCCGGCCATGACGGTGACGAAGAACATCATCCAGCTGTACGACGGGCCGGCGGTGTAGAAGATGCCGAACACGCAGACGGCGACCAGGGCGGCGGTGGGGGCGGGGGCGCCGTGCAGCGGGACGGCGACCACCAGGCCGGCCGCGATGCCCACGACGGTGCCCACCACCCGGCGGAAGCCGCGGACCAGCGTCTCCCCGCGGGAGGAGGTGTTGACGAAGATCCACCAAGCGGTGCCCACGGCCCAGTACCAGCGGTCGCTGGAGACCGCCTGGCCGACCGCGAGGGCGAGCGCGCAGGCCAGGGTGTTCTGGACGGCGAGCCGGGTGGTGGGACGGGCGAGGCCCCGGCCCACGAGCGGCGCGGGGGCGGCCGGCGGCGGGGTGCGCCGCTCCAGGCACCAGACGCCGAAGCGGACCGTGCTGCTGGCGACGAGTGCCAGCGCCACCGCCGCGGCGAGCTGCGGAAGCTGCGCGGGAACGGCGTGCAGGAACTGCGCCGCGAAGACCATCATGAACGCGAAGATGCCCAGCGCCTGGCCGCGCGGCCCCCAGCGGCGGGCGTAGACCCCGCAGAAGACCACGAGCAGGAAGACCGCGTCGCGGGCCGTCGGCAGCTCGTGCAGGGCGGTGGCGAGGGCGAGGACGGGCAGCCCGACGGCGGGCAGCAGGGCGGTGGTGCCGGCCTGGCCGCGGACGGTCGGATCGCCGACGGTGAAGAGGGCCAGGAGCGCCGCGAGACCGCCGAGGATCGAGGCCGGCAGCGGGAGCCCGGCCAGTTCGGCGGCGGTGACGGCGAGCGCGATCCCCAGGACGGCCCGCAGGGACGTACGCAGGCGCAGCCGGCCCGGGTCCGGTGCCACAAAGATCCTCTTCACGTGCGGAAACCGCCCCCTTCTGCTCCGGTTCGATCCGGCCCGATGCGACGCGCCGCGGCACACCCCTGCCGACGGGCAAGACAAAGGCGCTGCGGGGGTCCGTACCGGCTCCCTTGCCGGTCGGGCGCAGCCCTGCAACGCCATCTGTGGAAGAGATAAGCACCGACAGGGCAGCTGGCTCAACCGTCGCTGCGTTCACTGGGCCATTGGTACATTCGGCAGGAGATTCCGCCGACCGTGAGGGGGCCGTTGGACCATGCCCGTGGACGCCTTGGATGCCAAGATCCTCCGGCTGCTGCTGGAGCAGCCGCGTACCAGCGTGCGGGAGTACGCCCGGCTGCTCGGGGTCGCCCGGGGCACCGTCCAGGCCCGGCTGGACCGGCTCGAACGGGACGGTGTGATCACCGCGTACGGCCCCCGGCTCTCCCCCGCCGCGCTCGGCCACCCCGTTCTGGCCTTCGTCCACATCGAGGTCACCCAGGGGCATCTGGAGGAGGTCGCCGCCGCGCTGGCCGAGGTGCCGCAGATCATCGAGGCGTTCTCGACGACCGGTGGCGGGGATCTGCTCACCCGGGTGGTGGCCCGGGACGCGGCGCACCTGGAGGACGTGATCCAGCGGCTGATCAGTCTGCCGGGCGTGGTCCGCACCCGTACGGAGATGGCGCTGCGCGAGCGGGTGCCGCATCGGATGCTGCCGCTGGTCGAAGCGGTGGGGGGAGCCGCGAAGCCGCGCTGAGCCGCGGCCGCCCCGGGGGGCCGCGGCGCGTCTTGGCATGCTGGAGGGCATGAGCTCCTCCCCCGCCTCCCGGGTCACCCCCGACACCGCCGCCCGGCGCGCTCCGGTGATCTTCGACCTCGACGGCACGCTGGTGGACAGCGAGCCGAACTACTACGAGGCGGGGCGCCGGCTGCTGGCCGGCTACGGCCTGGCGGACTTCAGCTGGGAGCAGCACACCCGCTTCATCGGCATCGGCACCCGCGAGACGCTGGAGATCCTCAGCCGGGAGTTCGGTATCGACGCGCCGGTCGAGGAGCTGCTGGCCGGTACGAACCGCACGTATCTGGAGCTGGCGCGGGCGCACACCGAGGTGTTCCCGGAGATGCGCGCGTTCGTGGAGCGGCTGGCCGCGGCCGGGCACCCGATGGCGGTGGCGTCCGGTTCGTCGCGGGCCGCGATCGAGGCGGTGCTGGCCGGTACGGGGCTCGATGCGCTGCTGACCACGCTGGTGTCGGCCGAGGAGGTGGCGCACGGCAAGCCCGAACCGGATGTGTTCCTGGAGGCCGCGCGCCGGCTCGGGGTCGATCCGGCGGAGTGCGTGGTGCTGGAGGACGCGGCGCCCGGTGCGCTGGCGGCTCACCGGGCGGGGATGCGGTGCATCGCCGTGCCGTACGTGCCGGCCACCGC
Organism: Streptomyces sp. NPDC026575; assembly: GCF_055567415.1. Taxonomy (NCBI): domain Bacteria; kingdom Bacillati; phylum Actinomycetota; class Actinomycetes; order Kitasatosporales; family Streptomycetaceae; genus Streptomyces; species Streptomyces sp. NPDC026575. The sequence continues at coordinate 27,312 of NZ_JBVHQM010000041.1, read as the reverse complement.
CGACGACCCGGCCTTCGCGCGGGCCGGGCTGCTGTTCAGGGGCGGTCAGGGGGAGTTCACGGCGCGGGCCGCGTACGACTGGCTGGAGCAGCCGGTCCGCTCGGCCTGATCGCTCCGGTGGCGGTCACCGGCCCGTGCGCCCCCCAGGGCGGGGACCGAACGCCGGACGGCCACGGGGGCGGGGGCCAGACGCCGGACGGCCACCGGGCGGGGCCGGACGCCGGACGGCCACCTCCGCTGTCCTGTGCGGAGGTGGCCGCCGGGTGTCTGCCGTGCTTCGGCACGGGGTGGAGACCGTGCCGGACCGGAGGGCTCTCTCCGGAGGGCGGGCTAACGGAGTGGTCACTCCATGCCCAGCGACTTGCACGCGTCGGCGAGATCGGCGCAGAGCAGGTCGGTCCGGACGACGCCGTCGCGGACGACGGTGTCCTTGAGGTTCTTCCTGGTGACCACCCGCGCGTCGAACAGCCGGGCCGGGATACCGGACTTGGTGCTGTTTCCGGCGGTGGTGCTCGTCAGGGAGTTGATGCTCTTGCCGCGCAGCAGTCGGAAGGCGATTTCTGCGGCGGTTTCGGCCTCCGGCCGGACATCCTTGTAAATGGTGAAGGACTGGGTGCCGGCGACCAGCCGCTGGAGCGCGGGGAGTTCGGCGTCCTGACCACCGACCGGGACATCCTTGATGCCGGCCGACTTGAGCGCCGCGGCGATACCGCCGGCCATACCGTCATTGGCCGAGTAAACGGCGTCAAAACCCTGTGCGCCATGCGCGCTGATGACATCGGTCATCTTCTGCTTGGCCGTCGCGGCGGACCAGTCGGGGATGTCCTTCTCGAAGACGATCTTGTGGATCTTGCCGTCGAGGACCGAATGGACGCCCTTCTTGTAGGCCGGCGCGTTCGGATCGGTCGGCGAGCCGTTCATCATGACGACATCGGCGGAGGCCGCACCCGAGCCGAGCGCGGTCAGCATCGCCTTGCCCTGGAGCTGGCCGATCTTCTCGTTGTCGTAGGACACATACGCTGCGACATCGCCCTCGGCGAGCCGGTCGTACGCGATGACCTGGACGCCCTTCTTGGCGGCCGAGCTCACCCAGCCCTTGACCGCCTGGGAGTCGACCGGGTCCAGGATGATGACCTTGACGCCCTTCTTCACCAGGGCGTCGAACTGTCTCTTCTGCGTGTCGACCTGCTGCTCGGCATTCCCGTAATCCACCTTGCATTCAAGGCAGAGCGAGGCGATGCGAGACGTAATGATGCGGCGGTCGAACTTCTCGTAGCGGTCTGCTTTGTTCTCCGGGAGGAGCAGACCAATGGCGTCCTTGCCGGCCCCGGCGTCCTGCTGTTCCTTCCCGCAGGCCGCCAACGGTGCTGCCAACGAAAGCGCCACCGCGCCGGTGAGGGCACGCCGCATTATTGCATTCATTTTTCGGTACCTCCCATGGGGCCGCCTGACCCGGCCCAGAACGGCTGAAGTGAACGTCACCCCCCGCCCCATCGTCAAGAATCGAGGCAATAACGATACAAAAGTGAGGCATCAGTTGGATCTCTGAACGATGTTCACTCACGGGGCCCTCCGGAACGTTCCTTTATCCTGTATCGGATGTTCTCGGCGTATCGCACGTTCTCTCCGTATCGCGTGTTCTCACCGTCTTGCCCGCCCTCTCCGCGGATGCACCCTTCGACCGCTCATGGGAAACTTGAGCGAGGCGTGGCGCCGGCCGACCGGGTCCGCGCCGCACGGGCGGTCGGCCGACCGCCGAGCGCTCTCCAGCAGGTCGCCGAAGTGTCATCGTCATGAGTACGGCGCGAAGTCACACCCCCGTTTCCGCCGACGGCCGGCTGGGCGGCCCGTCCCAGCACCCCGGCCGGCGCGACCCGGCTTATCTGCGGCGCCGCGCCGCACTCGCCGCGCCGGCCGACGGGCACCGCGTCGGGGCTCCGTACGCGTCCGTCGAGTACACCGAGGCGGAGCACCGCACCTGGCAGGTCGTGCACGAGGCGCTCGGCCCCGCGCACCGCGCCCATGCGTGCCGCGCGGTGCTCGACGCCGGTGAGGACGCGGCCATCCCCGCCGAGCGGATCCCGCAGCACGCGGAGGTCAGCGCCCGTCTCACGCCCCGCACGGGCTTCGCCTTCACGCTGGCCGGCGGGGTGGTGCCCAACGAGCGGTTCCTGGGAGCGATGGAGCACGGCTACTTCCACGCCGTGCAGTTCGTCCGGCACCCGGCCGTGCCGCTCTACACCCCCGAACCCGACGTGCTGCACGACGTGTTCGGCCACGGCATCCATCTGTCGGACCCACGCGTCGCCCGTCTCTACCGCCTCGTCGGCGAGGCGGCCAACCGCGTCCGCACCGAGGAGGCGCTCGACATCCTCAGCCGGGTCTACTGGTTCACCCTCGAATACGGGCTGATCACGGAATCCGGCACGCCCAAGGCGTTCGGCGCGGCCCTGTTGTCGTCGTACGGCGAGATCGCCGCCCACGACAGCCGGGAGGTCCGCGAGCTGGACATGAGCGCCGCGGCCGGCACCCCGTACCGCATCTCCGGCTACCAGCCCGTCCTGTACGCCGCCCGCTCCCTGGAGCACCTCGAAGACCTCCTCGGCGCGTTCTGCGCGGACTTCGACGACGACATCGCACAGCGCCTGCGGCTCCCGGTCCTCTCCCGCGACCGGGCCTAAGGGCTGTCCCGTAGTCCCTGGTGGGTCAGCGCACGGCGTCAGATGCGGTGCATCGCAAGGCGGAGGGGCGTCCGGATACTGGGCGTATCCGGGCGTTCCGACAACGGTGGGGGTCCCCCCGCGCCGTTCAGGCGTGGGGGAGAGGTGCCGTAGCTGTCGTCGTGCGCCCGCCAGGGATTACGGGACAGCCCTTAAGGGCTGTCCCGCCGCCGGATGGCGGCTCTCCCCGCGCGTCGGCCCTCCGTGCGGTGGACGGATCTCCTCGCCCTCGCCAGGATCTCGGTGGAACACGCGTTCTCGGAGAAGAGAGGCGGAACGTACGGATGGCGAAGCACTGGGCGGACTTCCAGTACGAGATCTATCTCCAGGGCATGACGGGGTCCGTTCCCCGGCTGCCGACGGATCTGACCCGGCTGGAGCAGCTCACCGAACAGCGCCTGGGCCAGGGCCCGGTCGGTTATGTGGCGGGCAGCGCGGGCACCGGCAGCACCGCGGCCGCCAACCGGGCCGCACTGGAGCGCAGGCGGATCGTGCCGCGCATGCTGCGCGATGTGGCGCAACGCGACCTGTCCGTGGAGGTGCTGGGCCGGTCGCTGCCGGCGCCGCTCGCCCTCGCGCCGGTGGGCGTGCTGTCGATCATGCACCCGGAGGCCGAGCCCGCGGCCGCCCGGGCCGCCGCGGCACAGGGCGTGCCCTACATCCTCTCCTCCGCCTCCAGCACCCCCATGGAGGAGGTCGCCGGGGCGATGGGCGACAGCGAGCGGTGGTTCCAGCTGTACTGGGCGAAGGACCGCGAGGTCACCGCGAGCTTCCTGGCCAGGGCCAAGGCGGCCGGCTACAGCGCGCTGTTCGTCACGCTCGACACTCCGCTCCTCGGCTGGCGTCCGCGCGACCTGGACCGGGCGTATCTGCCGTTCCTGCACGGCGTGGGCACCGCCAACTACTTCAGCGACCCCGCGTTCCGGGCGGGCCTGGCCAAGCCGGTGCACGAGGATCCGCAGGCGGCCGTGCGGCACTTCGTGGGGATGTTCGCCGACCCCACCAAGACCTGGCCGGACCTGGCGTTCCTACGGGAGAACTGGGACGGGCCGATCGTCCTCAAGGGCGTACTGCACCCGGACGACGCGCGGCGGGCCGCCGAGGCCGGCGTGGACGGTGTGGTCGTCTCCAACCACGGCGGGCGCCAGGTCGCGGGCTCCGTCGCCGCCGCGGACGCGCTGCCCCGGGTCGTCGAGGCGGCCGGCGACCGGCTCAACGTCCTCTTCGACAGCGGCATCCGCAGCGGCGACGACATCTTCAAGGCGCTCGCGCTCGGCGCGCGTGCGGTGCTGGTGGGACGCCCGTACGCCTACGGACTCGGGCTGGACGGCCAGGCCGGCGTCGAGCACGTCATCCGCTGTCTGCTCGCCGAGTTCGACCTCACCCTGGCCCTGTCCGGCCACTCCCGCCCCACCACACCGTCCGCCGACGACCTGACCGAGGAAGCCCGATGACCGCCGAGCCCGCGCCCACCACCATGAAGAACATCCTCGCCGTCATCTCGCCGCATGTGGGCGGACGCACCGCCGGTGCCGCGCTCGCCGAGGTCTTCCCCGGCCAGGCCCGTGTCACCGTCGTCGAGACGGCGGACGAGGACCCCGCGGCGCTGCGCGCGGCCCACATCATCATCACCGGGCTGGGCCCGGTCACCGCCGAACACCTCGCCGCCGCACCGGACCTGGAGCTCGTCCAGTGCGCCAGCCACGGCTTCGACTACGTCGATCTGGCCGCCGCCCGCGACCGGGGCGTCCCGGTCTGCACCATCGGCTCCAGCGGCGCCGAGAAGCAGAACGTCGCCGAGCAGACCTTCGCCCTGATGCTCGCCCTCGCCAAACAACTCGTACCGGCCCATACGGCCCTGGTCGAGGCCGACTGGGCGCTGCCGCGGCTGCAGCGGTCCCTGACCGAGCTGGCCGGCAAGACCCTGGGCATCGTCGGGCTCGGCCACATCGGAGAGGAAGTGGCGCGCCGGGCCGTCGCGTTCGACATGACCGTCGTCTACACCGGGCCGCGGCCGGCCGCCCCGGAGACCGAGGCCCGGCTCGGCGGCGCCCGCCGCCTGAGCCTGGACGAACTGCTGCGCACCTCGGACTACGTCACGCTGCACGCCCCGCTCACCGAGGCGACCCGCCACCTCCTGGACGCCGAACGCCTCGCCCTGCTCAAGCCCACCGCGTTCGTCGTCAACACCGCGCGCGGCGCCCTGATCGACCAGGACGCCCTCGCCGACGCGCTCGCGGCCGGCACGCTGGCCGGCGCCGGGATCGACGTCTTCGACCCCGAGCCGCCCACGGCTGCGCTGCGCCTGCTCAAGGCCCCGAACGTGGTCCTCTCCCCGCATGTCGCGGGGGTCACCCGCGAGACGCTGGTCCGCATCGCGCTGGCCGCCGTGGAGAACGTGGCGGGCCATCTGGCGGGCAAGCAGCTGCGGGACGTCGTCACGGCCTGAACGGACGTCGGTCGTGGGGCGGGGCGGTATCGGCCCGCAGCGCAGCACCACCGCCCCGCCTCCCCACACCCCCGTGCTCCGTGCCGACCGGCCCGCACGCTGCTCCCGTGCCCCGCCTGCCAGTTGCGCGGGACCGGGCTCCGCCGCGTAAGGAGGGCCGGTCCCGGGGGCGGGATGCTCAGCTGCGGCCCCTGAGGAGGCCGTCGCGCTTGAGAGCGGCTAGGTAGTGGTCCAGCAGCGCGTCGTCCACCGGAGGGCAGGACGCGGTCCACGAGGGCCACACCTCGTCGGTGCGGGTGCGCCGCACTTCGGGGAAGACGGTGTCGAGGTACATCTCCTTGACGCTGAAGCCGGCCTGCTTGGCCCGGGTGAGGAAGAGCGGGGTGAACGGGGCCACGGGCGAGGTGGGACGGGCCTGTACGTGGGCGACGAGCGCGTCGGTCCACTCCTTGTAGCTCACGTCGTCGATGCGGTGCCCGGCGGAGCGCATCCGGTCGACCATATCGCTGAGGAACGCCGGTCGCGGGTTGGTCAGATGGACGACGCCGCCGAGGTGCGGGAGCCGGGTGGCGATGCCGACGACGGCGTCGGTGACCGCGTCCACCGGCACCAGGTCGAGCGGGAGCGGCACCGCGGGCGCCAGCCCCATCTCCACGATGGCGTCGAAGACGGCGCAGATGGCGCTGGTGGTGTTCCAGGCGCCGGTGCGGCTGTGACCGGTGATCTCGTAGGGGCGGTGGATGGTGACCGGCAGCCCGGCGCCGGCGGCGTGGCCGAGCATGCGCTCGGCGACCCACTTGGTCTCGGGGTAGCCCATGCTGAGCAGTTCGGGGTGGCTGAGCGGGGTGGCCTCGTCGACGTGCCGTACGCCGCCGACGCCGCTTCCGGCGAGCACGGCCGTGGTGGAGACGTAGTGGAGGGGGACGCGTCGCGGAGCGGCCAGTTCGACGAGGGTGCGGACGGCTTCGACGTTGGCCCCGCGCAACCGGCGGTAGGGGTAGAGGAAGTTGACGTGCGCCGCGTTGTGCACCACCAGGTCGACGGTGTCCGCGAGCCGGTCGAAGGCGGGGGCGGCCATACCCAGTGCGGGGCGGGCCAGGTCGGCGGGTATCGGGCGGATGCGTCCGGGGTCGGTGAGCCGGACGCCGTAGCGCGCCATCGCCTCGTGTATGCGGCGCATCGCCTGCGGTGCGTCCGCCGCGCGCACCGGGCAGTGGACGGTGGCGTCGGTGTCCCTCAGCAGCCGTTCGAGCAGGAACGCGCCGACGAAGCCGGTGGCCCCGGTGAGCAGGATGTGCCGGGCCCGGGTCGGCCTGGGCGCGGGGCCGGCGGTGGCGGGCGGAAGGGGCGCCAGGAGGGCTTCGGCCTCGTAGTCCGGCTCCGCGCAGTCGCCTTGGGCGGCGAACGAGCCGCAGGTCGCCGAGCGGAACGCGGCGAGCGCGGGGGCGGCGAGCAGGCCCTGCAGCAGCGGCGTGAAGCGCTCCGCGGGGAGGCCGAGCCGGGCGAGGGTGCGGGTGACCGTGTGGGCGGCCAGCAGCGAGTTGCCGCCGGCGGCGAAGAAGTTGGTGGTGTCGGTCACCGGTGTGCCGAGCACCTCGGCCCAGATCTCCGCGACGGCGTCGCCGCTGTGGTGGGCGGCGCCCTTCCCGGCTCCGCCCGGGGTGGCGCACGACGCCGCCACGGTGCGCAGGGCGGTGTAGTCGATCTTCCCGTTGGCCGTGAGGGGGAGGCGTTCCAGCGGGGTGATGGGGGTGGGGAGCGCATGCGCGGGCAGCTGGGCCGACAGGTGGGTGCGCAGGGCCGCCGGGTCCGGGGGGCAGTCAGGGCGCGCCGGGGTGACGAAGGCGGTGATGCCCTTGCCTATCCCGTCGTGGTCGCTGACCAGCACCGCGGCCTCGGCCACGTCGGGGTGCCCGCACAGCAGGGCCTCCACCGGCTCCAGTTCGACGCGGAAGCCGCGGATCTTGACCTGCCGGTCGGCCCGGCCCAGGAATTCGAGTGTGCCGTCCGGGCGCCGGCGTCCCAGATCGCCGCTGCGGTAGAGCCGGAGGGTCTCGCCCGAGGGGGTTTCCCGGGTGAGGAAGGCGCGGGCGGTCTCGTCCGGCCGGTCGAGGTACTCCAGGGCCAGGCCCTGGCCGCCAATGCAGATCTCGCCCTGCTCGTCGGGGCCGGCCCACGTTCCGTCGGCGCGCAGCAGATGGCAGCTGCTGCCGGCCACCGGGCGCCCTATCGGGATGGCGGACGTACCGGGCGCGACGTGGTCGACGTCGTACGCCGTGGCCATGATGCCGCCCTCGGTGGGCCCGTAGCCGTTGATGAGGTGGCGGGGGCGCCCGGCCGCGCAGACCGCCGCCGTCAGATCGGGGTTCATCGCCTCGCCGCCGATCAGCACCATGTCCAGGGAGCCGAAGATCCCGGGGCGGTTGCGCACCGTGTGGTGGAACAGGCTGGTGGTCAGGAAGGCGTGGGTGATGCCTTCGGTACGGATCAGCGAATCCAGCCGGTCCGTGTCGAGCAGTACGTCCCTTTCGGCCACGACGAGGGAGCCCCCGTTGACCAGGGTGGCCCAGGTCTCGAAGAGGGCGCCGTCGAAGGAGAGACCGAAGGTCTGCAGCACGCGCTTGCCCGGGCCGGCGCACCAGGGGTTCGCCCCGGTGGCGAGCCGGGCCACGGCGCGGTGCGGGAAGACCACCGGCTTGGGGCGTCCGGTGGTGCCGGAGGTGAACAGGATGTACGCGCTGTCGTCGGGGACGCGCTCGACGGCGGCCGGGTTGTCGCCCACCGGGCCGGGGCGGGTCTCCATCAGGGTGTCGAAGTCGACCCACGCGACCGGGCCGCCGTCCGCCGGCACCGCGGAGGCGTGCCCGGGGAGCGCGACAGCCAGCCGTGCGCGGGCGTCCGTGAGCATCTGCGCCGAGCGGGCCGAGGGGTACTGGGCGTCCACGGGGACGCATACCGCGCCCGCCTTCAGGATGCCGGCCATGGTGACCGTCGCCTCCCATGAGCGGACGCCCAGGACAGCGACGGCGTCGCCTCTGCGTATGCCGAGGTCGTACAGCGCCCTCGATATGGACTGCGACCAGTCGTCCAATTCCCGGTACGCATAGGTCCGGTCACCGTCCCGTACGGCGGGGTTCTCGGGGGTCAGGGCCGTCCGGCGGGCCAGGAGGACGGGCAGGGAGGCGCCCTGGGCGGGGGCCTGGGCGCGTTGCCAGGTGGTGGCGAAGGGCGTGCTGGTGTTCATCAAAGCTCCACACGGGGGAATGGGGGTGATGCGGGCGGCAGCGGAGCACCGGGGGCGGGGGTGTGCGGTGCGCCGGAGGCTGCGCGGGCGGACGGATTCCGTCGGCCGTGCGGCGGTGTCCCGCCCGGGGACGAACGGCGCGGCTGTGGTTGCCGGGCCGTGGGCGGGAGTCAGCTCGCTCTCGCGCGACACCTTGGGGACCGGCGCACAGGGCCGGCGGCGCGCAGCTCCGCATCCGCCGCCCGTAACGCGTGAAACGAGGTCAGGGGCAGCACCGGGGGGTGCCCGCAGACGTGGTCCAGGTGCTCTTCGTCCTGCCAGGGCACGTGACGCCTTCCTCTACGGGAGCCTCGGCGAGCCGTCTTGCTCTTATGCCCCATCTGTGCTCTGCGGCATCACTTCCCACATCGGCATCACTTTAAGACAAGATTGCCGTCAAGCCATGGCGTAACAAAGCTCACTCTTGACCAGGCGTCCTCTGGCCAGGACACGCCAAATGCCCCGGGGGCGGGCCTCGTTCGCCATCCGGGGTGCATGGCTGACGAGGTCCCGCTCACGGGGCTCGGGAAGGGCGACCGGTCGCGCCAGGGCCTGTCCGATGGGTCGGGGTCGGAAAGGCCGCGGCGTCTGGTGCGGTGCATCGCAAGGCGCCGGAGCGTCTCGATAGCGGAGCTATCGGGATGTTTCGGCAACGCCGCGAGGTGCCGTGCCAGGCGTCGCGGGCCCGGCCAGGACCCATCGGACAGGCCCTAAGGGCGGCTCGGCGTGAACTGCACCGGCAGCGCGACGAGGTGGCGGTACATCAGCGAGGTCGACCACTCCAGTTCGGTCTCGGGAACGGCCAGCCGGATGTCGGGCAGGCGGGTGAGCAGCGTGTCGACGGCCGTGTCGGCGATCGCCCGGCCGATGTGCTGGCCCGGGCATTCGTGCGGTCCGCTGCTGAAGGCGAGATGGGACCGGTTGCCGTGCACGGGTGCCGTCAGGTCGGGGCGGATCGCGGGGTCCGCGTTCGCCGCCCGCAGGCCGAGCAGCAGCATGTCGCCCGCCTTGATGGCCTGTTCGCCCAGCCGGGTGTCGCTGGTCGCCCAGCGTCCCAGCAGCGTCATCATCGGCGGCTCGTCCCACATGACCTGCTCCAGCGCATCGGGCAGCGTCATATGTCCGCCGGTGAGATGCGCGCGGAAGCGCGGGTCGGTGAGCACCATGCGCAGCGCGTTCGCGATGAGGTTGACGGTGGTCTCGTTCGCCGCGGTGAGGATGAGGCGCAGATGTTCGCGGATCTCGTCGTCGCCGAGGCCGGCGGAGTGCTCGATCAGCTTGGACGGGAAGTCGTGCCCGGGGTCGGCGCGCTTGCGCTCGACCAGCTGCTGCAGAGTCCGGGTGATGAAGTCGTTGCTGGCCACGGCGGTCTGCGTACCGTTGAGCACGTCCTGGACGGCGGCCGCCAGACTCGGTCCGTGCTCGTCCGGCATGCCGAACAGCTGCGTCATGACGAGCAGCGGGAGTTCGGCGGCGAACTGGCCCACCAGGTCGGCCTGTCCCGTCGCGGCGAACCGGTCGACCAGTTGGTCGGTGAAGCGGGTGACATGGCGCCGGATGCCGCGGGACTCGAAGCGCCCGAGGCTGTCGGTGACGGCGCCGCGCAGCCGCTTGTGCTCCTCACCGTCGACGAAGACGCACAGCGGCTGCCAGGTCGTGATCGGTGCCAGCGGGTGGTGCGGCGGCACCCTGCCCTCGGCCATGTCCCGCCAGTGGCGGGAGTCGCGGGAGAAGACGCTCGGGGTGCGCAGGATCTCCAGGTTCTCGCGGTGCCCGAGGACCAGCCAGGCCGGCAGGTCGCCGTGGACGAGTACCGGTGCGACCGGGCCGTACTCGGCGCGCAGGGCCTCCTGCACACCCACGAGGTCGGCCTGGACGTCGGCGTCGTGCAGCCGATACAGGGTCTCGGGGGCACGGCCGTGCGCCGGGCAGCCCGGCGGCGGCGCGAGGTGCGCGGCGGCGGCGTGCTCGGGGAAGTTGGCGGTCAATTGGGCTCCGAAGTCTGGGCGGAGGAGCGCAGGTAGCGCATCAGTGTGATCAGGACGTCCCGGCTCGACGACCGCTGGCGGGCGTCACACACCACGATCGGCACCTGCTCGGGCAGGTCCAGCGCACCGCGCAGCTCCTCGGTGTCGTAGGAGTTCGCGTCGGGGAAGGCGTTGACGGCGATGACGAAGGGCACTTCGGCCTCTTCCAGGCGGCCGATCACATCGAAGCTGACTTCGAGACGCCGGGTGTCGACCAGGACGACGGCGCCGAGCGCGCCTTCGAACAGGCCGTTCCACAGGAACCAGAACCGCTGCTGGCCGGGCGTGCCGAACAGATAGAGCACCAGCTCCTCGTTGAGGCTGATCCGGCCGAAGTCCATGGCCACGGTGGTCGCGGTCTTGCGCTCCACACCCGAGACGTCGTCGACGTCGGTGCTGGCCTCCGTCATCGTCTCTTCGGTCGTCAGCGGCCTGATCTCACTCACCGAACGGACGAGCGTGGTCTTGCCGACGCCGAAGCCGCCCACGACCACGATCTTGACCGCCGCGGAGGCCGATGACGGCAGCTGGTCCTCGCGCCGAGGCTCCGTGACGAGGTCAGAGCTTCTGGAGACCATCGATAACCGCCTCAATCAGTGCTATGTCGGGAAGTTTGGAGACCGGCGCACGGGCCTCCACCCGCCCGTCGGTCAGGAGGTCGGCGAGGAGCACGCCGACCACGCTGGCGGGTAGCGCTAAATGCGCGGAGATCTCGGCCACGGAAAGCGGCGACCGGCAGACCCGGAGGATCGCGACGTGCTCGGGCTGCATACCCGGCTGCGACTCCTCCAGGGCGACGATCAGCGTGACGAGGTCGAGCTCGGCCTGCTCCTCACTTCCGGTCCGGCCCCCCGTGATCACGTACAACCGCTCAGGACCGCTGTGGTCCCAGTCCTGATCGGATTCGCTCACGCCGTCCGCCCGTCGGTGCGCGGCGGGCTGGTGAGGTGGGCGCCTATCCGGGCCACCAGGTCGCGCATGCACTGTCCGACGAGCCCGGCGTCCACGCCCTCGTCGGCGAGCACCGCCAGATGCGCACCGGCACCGGCGGCCATCAGGTACATGAAGCCGCCGCTGACCTCGATGACGACCATTCTCATCCGGCCGTCGCTGTGCGGGAATTCGGAGGCCACCGCCACCGAGAGGCTCTGCAGTCCGGAACCGATGGCGGCGAGGCGGTCGGCGGTGTCCGGGGAGGTGTCGTACCGGGCCATGCACAGGCCGTCCGACGACAGCACCACGATATGGCGGGTCTGGGGGACGCTCTCCGCGAGGTCCTTGAGCATCCAGTCCATGTCCGCGCGCTGATACATCGGTTACTCACCCTTGTCTGACGTGTCGTTGCTGGTCCGGGCGGGCGCCGACGTCGACCGTTCGCCGGCGAGGCCACTGCGCAGCTCGGCCATCCAGACGCCGGGCGCCGGCTCCTCGTGCGCCGTCGCCGCCGGGCCCGGCCGGGCGGCGGCCGCCTTGCGGGCGGCGGAGTTCGCAGAGCGCCGACGCCGCTGCGGCAGGCCGCTGGCCGTCACCTCGGTCCCGGTGTGTTGCTCCTCGGCACGGTCCAGGGGGGCGGACGCAGCGACTGCGCCGGGGACCTCCGTGATGGACCGGGGCGCGGGAAGTGTGCTCGGTGTCCGCTCGGGCGCCGGCGCGGCGGGCTGGGTGGCGCTGGGGGACGGTGCCGTCCGCGGACCGGAGGAGGCGCCGATGCCGTGCGCCCTGCCCGGTGCGGGCGCGGTGGTGATGGACGCCTTCGGGACGGTCAGTACGGCGCGCACCCCGCCGTAGGCCGACGGCGGCAGCGACACCTGGAAGTCGTAGGCCCGCGCCAGGCGGCCGACGACCGCGAGGCCCAGTCGCGGCGATTCGCCGAGGTCCTTGAGGTCGATCCCGGCCCGGGCCTCGTTCAGCATCCGCTCGGCCCGGGCGCGGGCCTCCTCGCTGAGGCCGATGCCGCCGTCCTCGATCTCGATGGCGATGCCCATGTGCACCTCCACCGCCGTGAGATGGACGCGGGTCTTGGGCGGCGAGTACCGGGTGGCGTTGTCCAGCAGCTCGGCCAGTGCGTGGATGAGCGGCTCGACGGCCGGGCCGACGACGGCGACTTCGGCGACGGAGTGCAGTTCGACGCGCTGGTAGTCCAGGATCCGGGACATCGCACCGCGCAGCACGCTGTAGAGCGGTACCGGCTTGCTCCACTGGCGTCCTGGGCGGGCGCCACTGAGGACGGCGATGCTGTCGGCCAGGCGGCCGATCAGGGCCGTGCCGTGGTCGAGCCGGAGCAGGTCGGCGAAGAACGCCGGCTCCTGGCCGTGCCGGTCCTCCATCGCGCGCAGGTCCGTCGCCTGCTGGTGGACGATGGCCTGGACGCGTCGGGCGACGTTCACCACACCGCGCTGCGCGGAGTCGCGCATGGACTCCTCGGCCTGCACCGCCTCGACGACCGAGCGCAGCAGCGCCTCGTGCGCCGCCCGGAACTGCGGGCTGAGGCCGTTGTCCTCGACGGTGAGGGAGAGCAGCACGTCCTCGGCGAACTCGCCTTCCTGGAGCCTGCTGACGGCCACCGGGAGCTGCTGCTCGGCCAGCCGGATCGTCGCCGCCTCCTGCTGCCGCAGATGCTGGGCGAGCAGCGACTCGCGCTCAAGTGCCGTGGCGCGCAGCTCGGACAGGGCCCGGCCGCGGCGTGCCACCGCCGCCGAGAGGACCGCGATGACGGCCGTGGCGACCACGCCGCACCAGATCACCGCCCAGGTGGCCGCGGGCGGCACCAGCACCGCGGCGACCACCGTCGCCACGGCCGCCACGACAGCGGGTGCCGACCACGCCGCAACGGAGCCGGAACGAGAGCCTCCGGGTGACGACGCAGTGCGAACCATCAACATCCTTAATCGCGGTGAACTGCAAGGCGTGTGGGTGACGGCGCAGCGGTGACGACGGTGTCGGCCCTACCTGACCCACTCAAGGCGTTAACAAAACCATTAGTTGAATGCAAGGAGAATCGCCGCTCTCCTCTGTGCTCAACTGGTAACAGTGTAACCAGAATTGATCACCAGTCACGGTCGCACCACTACCCGCGGTACGGGCTGAGACGGTTATCACACGCCCCGTGCCCGAACGGCGGCTCTGCGGCAGTGGTGTTGGCCACTTCCGCAAGAGCTAGGACGTGGCCTTACGGCGCAGACCGTAGGCGAGCGCGCCGACGGCCAGGACCGCGGCACCGGACAGCACCGAGGACGGCGGCAGGGCGAAGGCCAGCAGCAGGCAGCCCGCGAGGCCGAGTACCGGCACCGCGCGCCGGCGGCGTCCTCCGTCCGGGGCGAGGGTCCAGGCACTGGCGTTGGCGAGGGCGTAGTAGACCAGCACCCCGAAGGAGGAGAACCCGATCGCCCCGCGCACGTCCACCGTCGCCGCGAGGGCCACCACGACCAGGCCGACGGCGAGTTCGGCGCGGTGCGGCACCTTGTACCGCGGGTGGACGGCGGCCAGGGCTGCGGGCAGGTGGTGGTCCCGGGCCATCGCCAGCGTGGTGCGCGAGACGCCCAGGATCAGTGCCAGCAGCGAGCCGAGCGCGGCGACCGCGGCACCGGCGCGGACCACCGGCGCCAGGCCGGGCAGGCCCGCCACGCGGACCGTGTCGACGAGCGGGGCGGTGGACGCCGCCAGCCCCCGGCTCCCCAATACGGTCAGCGCCGCCACCGCGACAGCGGCGTAGACGAGCAGGGTGATGCCCAGGGCGAGGGGCACGGCGCGGGGAATGGTGCGGGCCGGGTCGCGCACCTCCTCGCCGAGGGTGGCGATTCGGGCGTACCCGGCGAACGCGAAGAACAGCAGCCCCGCCGCCTGCAGCAGCCCGCCGAACGTGGCGTCGCCGCCGATGTCCAGCCGGCCGGCGTCCGCCGCGCCGGAGGTGAGGGCGGCGCACACCACCGCGGCGAGCACGGCCAGCACGACGGCCACGATCGCGCGGGTGAGCCAGGCGGACTTCTGCACCCCGGCGTAGTTGACGGCGGTCAGCGCCACCACGGCGGCCACCGCCGCCGCGTGTGCCTGGGACGGCCATACGTAGGAGCCGACGGTCAGTGCCATCGCCGCGCAGGAGGCGGTCTTGCCGACCACGAACGCCCACCCGGCCAGGTATCCCCAGAAGTCCCCGAGCCGTTCGCGGCCGTAGACATAGGTGCCGCCGGACGCCGGGTATCGCGCCGCCAGCCGCGCCGAGGAGGTGGCGTTGCAGTACGCGACCACCGCCGCCACGGCGAGGGCGAGCGGCAGCCCCGACCCGGCCGCGTGCGCCGCCGGTGCCAGGGCGGCGAAGATCCCGGCGCCGATCATCGCCCCCAGGCCGATCACCACCGCGTCGAAGAGGCCCAGCCGCCGCTGCAGCTCCTCCGGGCTACCGGAGCCGATCGATGGCGTGTTCATGGCGCGCTCCTCGGAGACGTCGGCGGGCATCCGGCGTGGACGGAAACTGGCGTCGGGAGACGATATGTGCCCGGGGCCGCCGCCCGGCACCCCTGTCCGGGACCCGGTCGTGCGGGACCCGGTCTGCGGGGGCCGCCGTCGAAGGCCGCCGGGCCGGTGCGCGGCGGGCGACGGAAACGGCACCGCCCGGACCCGGTGGCGGGTCCGGGCGGCGGCGTCGCTCGGTGCGGTCCGGTCGGCTAGACGCCGGGGAAGGTCATGGCCTCCTCGTTCCGGCGGAGGAGTTCCTCCCGGGGGGCCTGCCGGAAGTAGTCGTCACGGGCCTGCCGTTCGGCGGGGGTGACCGCCTGTTCCATGTCGCTCAGCGAGCGGGAGGCGCCGACCATCATCCGGGTGCGCTCGCGCCGCCGGTCCTCGTACCTGCGCAGGGCGCCCGGCAGGTCCGCGGCGGCGGCCGGCTCGGCGAGGGTGTGCGCCAGGACGACGGCGTCCTCGATGGCCATGCACGAGCCCTGCCCCAGCGTGGTGAGCATGGGGTGGGCCGCGTCGCCGAGCAGGGTGACCCGGCCCGCTCCCCACCGCTCCAGGAAGACGCGGTCGCGGGAGGGCACGGCGAGGATGTCCTGGCTCGGGGTGGCCTCGATCACCGCCCGGACCTCTTCGGCCCAGTCCGCGTAGGCCAGGGTGATGTCGTCCTTGGTGCCCTGCCAGTCGTGCGACTCGGAGGCGGGCATCTCCTTCGTGCCCCACCAGTAGTAGCGGCCGTGGCCGATGTCGATGAGGCCGAAGCGCTGTCCGCTGCCCCAGTAGTGGTGCACGGCGCCCGGGGCCATGACGGGGTGCTGGAAGGGGACGATGCCCAGCCAGCAGACGTAGCCGCTGTCCTGGGAGTCCTCCCCCGGCCCCACGAGTTGCCGGCGGACGGCCGAGTGGAAGCCGTCGGCGCCGATGAGGATGTCGCCGCGCACCTCGCGCCCGTCCTCCAGCCGGACCGTGACGCCGGTGTCGTCGGAGTCGAAGCCGGTGACGGCGGCGCCGAGGTGGATCGGGTCGCCCATCTGGTCGAGCAGGGCTTCCTGGAGGTCCGAGCGGCTCAGGCAGACGCTGGGCGCGCCCACGTTGTCGCATGCCTCCTTGAACGGCAGATCCCTGATGAGCTCGCCGCGGTGGTCCAGGATGGTGAACGACTCGGCGATCCGGCCGCGCTTGTCGAGTCCGAGATCGATGTCGAGGGTGGCGAGCGCGGCGATGGCGTTGCTCATCACCGACAGTCCGGATCCGGCGGCGCGCAGCTCGCCGGCCCGTTCGAACACCTCGACGTCGAGGCCGGCTCGCCGCAGCGCGAGGGCGCAGGTGAGTCCGCCTATGCCGGCTCCGGCCACGAGGGCCTTCACACGCTTCTGGGACATCTCGTCAGCTCTCCTCACGCGCTGCGGACCGGTCGGTCCGGATCAGTTCGGCGACGGTCTTCGCCACGTGTTCCACGTACGGTTCCTCCATGATCGTCAAGTGGTCGCCGGGGACGCTGACGACGTTGATCGGGCCGTCGGTCATCGTGCTCCAGCCGTTCTGGGCGTCCTGATGGCGGGTGCGGGCGGCGCCGTGCATCTCGGCGAGGACGTCCGGCAGCGGCTGCATGGCGCGGATCAGGGTGGGCTCCAGGTGCTCGTCCTGGGGCCGGTAGTCCAGTGCCGCCTGCCAGTTCGCCTGGTAGACGTGGAAGAGGCGGCGGATGACGGCCCCCGAGCTGCCGGCCGGCAGCACACCGGCCTCGCCGGCGAGCCGGGCGATGAAGTCGAACTTCTCCTCGACGGTGGTCAGTTCCGCCGGGATGTCCTCCACCGGGGAGCCGCCGCCGCGCTCCAGCCACAGCAGTTCCCAGAAGAACCAGCCCAGCAGCGCGTCGTCGTCGTGCCGGGTGCGCGGCCCCGGGCTCAGCGCGGTGGTGTCCAGCAGAACGAGTCGGTTGATCTCCTCCCCCGCCGCGCGCAGCTGGCGGGCGATCTCGAAGGCCACGAAGCCGCCGAAGGACCAGCCGCCGATGGTGTACGGGCCGTGCGGCTGCACCGTGCGCAGTGCGGTCACATAGCTGGCGGCGATCTCCTCGACGCTGCCCAGTGGCGTGGTGCCCGGGTCCGCGCCCGCCGCCTGGAGTGCGTACAGCGGCTGGTCGGCCGGGAGATGGCGGGCGAAGCGGACGTAGCACAGCACGTTGCCGCCCATGGGATGGACCATGAACAGCGGCGGGCGGCTGCCGTTCGGGCGGATCGGCACCAGGGGCTCGAAGGCGGCGACCGCGTCACCGTTGCGGAGCCGGGCCGCGAGTCCGGCCACGGTCGGCGCCGCGATGAACTCGGACAGCGCGATGGTCACCCCGTAGCGCTGCTCGATCTGCACCACCAGCCGCATCGCGGTCAGCGAGGTGCCGCCCAGGTCGAACAGGCCGGTGTGGATGCCGACCGACGGCAGGTGCAGCAGGTCCGCCATCATCTCGGCGAGCGCGCGTTCGTAGTCGTCGCGGGGCGCGGTGTCGTCGGGGCCGGCGGCGGTGGTCAGCGGTGCCTTGCGCAGTGCGGCGTCGTCCCGCTTGCCGCTGGGCGTCAGCGGCAGCCGCGGGGTCCACTGCAGATGCGAGGGCACCATGTGCTCGGGCAGTGTGGACTGCAGCCGTTCGCGGATGCCGGGCAGGTCGTCCTCGGCGCCGTCGCCGACGAGGAACGCCGCGAGGAAGGTGTCGCCGTTCTCGCGCTGCCGTGCCACGACCGCGGCGTCGCGCAGCGGCGGGTAGTGCTCGGCGAGGGCGGTGAGGGCCAGTTCCACCTCGGCGGGCTCGACGCGGAAGCCGCGGACCTTGACCTGCGCGTCGGCGCGTCCCGCGTAGACGACGGCGCCGTCGGACAGCACCAGGCCGAGGTCGCCGGTGTGGTAGAGCACCTGCCCCTCGCCGCCGAACGGGTGCGGGACGAAGCGCTCCTTGGTCAGGTCGGGGCGGCCTTCGTAGCCGTGGGCCAGGCAGGCGCCGCCGAGGTAGACCTCACCGCGTGCGCCGGCGGGAACCGGGCGCAGGCGGTCGTCCAGGACGTGCACCTCGGCGCCGTCGATGGCGTACCCGATCGGCGGCAGCGCGGGGAACGCGGCCGGGTCCCCGGCCATGGTGAAGGCGGTGGCGACATGCGTCTCGGTCGGCCCGTACTGGTTCTCCAATACGGCGCCGGGGAGCGCGGCGCACAGCCGGCGGATCTCCCCGGTCACCCGCAGCTGCTCGCCGGACGAGATCAGCACCCGCAGGGCACGCGGGGTGATGCCCAACGCGTCCGCGGTCTCGGCGAGTTGCTGGAGCGCCACGTAGGGCAGGAAGACCCGCTCGACGCCCTCCTTGTCGATCCGGCGCAGCAGTGCGGGCATATCGCGCCGCTCGCCGTCGCTGACCAGGTGCAGCGCACCGCCCGAGCACAGGGTGGAGAAGATCTCCTGGAAGGAGACGTCGAAGCTCAGCGGGGCGTACTGCAGCGTCGCGCCGCCGGCGGCCGAACTGGGCGCCTGTATCTGCCAGTCCACCAGGGCGCCCAGCGAACGGTGCGGCATCGCGACGCCCTTGGGCCGGCCCGTGGAGCCGGAGGTGAACAGCACATACGCGGTGGCGTCCGGCGTGAGGTCCGGGCCCGGGACGTCCGCCGACTCTCCCTCGGACGCCGGGGACGGCACGGTCACCGATTCGGCGGGCAGCACCAGCGCGGGGTCGCCCGCTAGGTGGGCGTAGGGCGCGTGGGCGATCACGCGGAACGGCCTGGCCTGCTCCAGCATCGCGGCCAGTCGCTGAGCGGGGTAGCCGACGTCGAGCGGCAGCACCGCGCAGCCGGCCCGCATGACGCCCAGGATCACGGCGATGGTCTGCGGCGACCGGTCCATGGCGATGCCGATCCGGGCCTCCAGCGGGGCGCCCAGTGCCCGCAGCCGGCCGGCCACGTGCCCGGCGGCCTCGTCGAGCCGCTGGTAGCTCCACCGCTCCTCGCCTGCGGCCAGGGCGGTCGCCTGCGGGGTGCGCGCCGCCTGGTCGGCGAAGCGGGTGACGACGGTGGGCGCGGCGGTGGCCTGTGCGAGGGCCGCGGGCCGGGCGAGGAAGGCGAAGTCGGGCTCGGTGTGCGGCTCCTCCACCATCCGCCGGAGGATCTTCAGATACCCGTCCGCGAAGAGCTCGGCCTGGTCGGCGGAGAAGGTGGCGCCGTCGCAGTCGATGCGCAGCCACACCCGCCCGCCGTCCGGTTCGGTGACCGCGTTGACCAGGAGGCGGAAGTTGGTCTCCTCCCAGGTGCGAAAGTCCCGCAGCCGCAGGCCCGGCAGGTGCAGGATCTCGGCGAGCTGGTGGAAGTGGACGTAGTTGAAGGCGGTGTCCAGGACCGGGCCGCCGTGGTCCTCCTGGATGGCGCTGAGCGGGTAGCGGCGGTGGTCGTGGCCGTCCTGCTCCTGCCGGAATGCCTCGCGCACCACGTCGAGCCAGCTGTCGTGGGCGGCGTCGAGGCGCAGCGGCACGGTGTTGAGGAAGAGGCCGGCGATCCGCTCCGCGTGTGCCAGCTCGGGCCGCCCGTGGGTGACCAGTCCGGTCGTGAGGTCGCGGGTGCCGGCGAGCATCGCCAGCGTCAGGCAGTGCGCGGCGAAGAGCACGGACTTGACCGGCACGGTGTGCTCGGCCGCGAACCGCCGCACCCCCGCCGTGAGCGCGTCGGGCAGCTCGACCCGGCGCGCGGAGGGCTCGGTGCCCTCGCCGCCCGGCAGGTGCGGGCCGAACGCCTCGATCTGCAGGGGCTCGCTGCCGGCCAGCTTCTGCTGCCAGTAGCGCCGGGTCTCCTCCGAGCGCAGGGCCTGCTGCTCGTCGCGTACGTGGGCGGCGGGTGAGGGCAGCCGGGGGGTGTCGACGGGGCCGGTGTCCAGGCCGAGGCCGTGCGCGTAGTCCTGGAGGAGTTCGCCGACGAGGGTGGCCACGCTGCCGCCGTCGAGCAGCGCGTGGTGGAAGCTGAGGACCAGGTCGACGGATGCGGGCCGGACATGGGCCCGGAAGAGGTACAGCGGCGCCCGGTCGAGGACATAGGGGTGCCGGCGGCGTTCCTCGATGTGCCGGTGTATCTCGGCGTCGGCGGCACCGGGTTCGAGGGAGCGCAGGTCCGCGACGTCCAGGCCGCCGTCCGCCTCGGGGTGGACGACCTGGAGCGGCTCGGAGAAGCCCGCCAGGGCGAAGGCGGAGCGCAGCGCCGGGTGCCGTGCCACCAGCCGCTGGAACGCCGCGCGGAACGCGCCCTCGTCCCAGGGCAGTTCGAGGGTGTACTGGAAGACGTCCTTGTAGGTGGCGGAGGTCTCGTGGCGGCGGCTGTGGTAGAGCAGGCCGAGCTGGAGCCGGGTCAGCGGGAAGGCGTCCTCGGCGCCCTGGAGGCCCGCCCGGTCCACGTGCGAGACGAGGGCGAAGGGTGCGGGGGCGGCGTCGCCCGCGTGCCCAGTGGCGTCGCCCGTCTTGGCGGCCAGTTGCGCCACCGTCGGGTTGCGGACGAGGTCGGTGAGCGAGAAGCGCAGCCCCTCGGCCTCGGCCGCGGCGCGCACCTTCAGCATCAGGATCGAGTCGCCGCCGAGCGCGAAGTAGTCGTCGTGCACCCCGACGGTCTCCCGCCCCAGCACGGCGGCCCAGATTCGGGCCAGCGCGGCCTCGACGGGGGTGCGGGCCGTCTCGCGCGCCGCGGTGTCCTCGGTGTGCGGGCCGTCCTGAGGTGCGGGCAGCGCCCGGCGGTCGGCCTTGCCGTTGGGCGTGAGCGGAATGGCGTCGATCGGCAGGAAGTACGCCGGGACCATGAAGCCGGGCAGGGTCCGGGCGAGACGCTCGCGCAGCCGGACCGGGTCGTGCGCGGTGTCGGCGACGTAGTAGCCGACCAGGTGGGTGCCGCGGTCGGCGGTGGTGCGGTCCACGACGAGGGCGTCGCGGATGCCGGGGACCGAGCCGAGGGCGGCCGCCACCTCGCCCAGCTCCACGCGGTTGCCGCGGATCTTGACCTGGCCGTCCATCCGGCCGAGGTACTCCAGGGTGCCGTCCGCCAGCCACCGAGCGAGGTCGCCGGTGCGGTACATGCGGCCCTCGGGCACGAAGGGGTCGCGCAGGAACTTCTCGGCGGTCAGTTCGGGGCGGTCCAGATAGCCCCGGGCCACGCCGACGCCGCCGATGCACAGTTCGCCGGCGACGCCCACCGGCTGCGGCCGGCCGTCGGCGTCCAGCACGTACAGCTGGGTGTTGTCGATCGGCCGGCCGATGGGCACCCGCGTGACGGGCCGGGCGGGATCGGCCGGGCAGTCGTAGTACGAGACGTCCACGGTCGCCTCGGTCGGGCCGTAGAGGTTCGCCAGCCGCGCCGGGTGATCGGTGCCGAAGACGCGCTGGAACTGCTCGACGCGGGCGGCCGGCAGGGCCTCGCCGCTGCAGAAGACCTGGCGCAGCGAGCGGGCGCCCTCGCGGGCCTCGGGCGACTCCTCCAGCAGGTCGAGGAAGGGGCCGAGCATCGAGGGGACGAAGTGCGCGACGCTGACCCGCTGTTCGCGGACGGTGCGCAGGATCTCGCGCGGGTCCTGCTGGCCGCCGGGCGGCAGCAGCGCCACGCTCGCGCCCTCGACGGCCCACCAGAACAGCTCCCACACGGAGACGTCGAAGGAGACCGGCGTCTTCTGCAGCAGGACGTCGTGCTCGCCCAGCGGGTAGCGGCGCTGCATCCACGCGAGCCGGTTGACGACGCTGTGGTGCTCCACCATCACGCCCTTGGGGCGGCCGGTCGAACCGGAGGTGTAGATGACGTAGGCCAGGTCGCGGGAGGTGGCGACCGGTTCCAGCGGGGCGCCGCTGCCCTGGAGCAGGTCGTCGATGCGCCGTACGGTCATCCCCTCGGCGGCCTCGGTGACGGGGGAGCCGCCGTCGACGATCACGACCTTGGCGCGGCTGTCCGCCAGCAGGAACGCCACCCGTTCGGCGGGGTAGCCGGGGTCCACGGGCACATAGGCGCCACCGGACTTCAGGACGCCGAGGAGGGCGGCCAGGAGCTGCGGCCCCCGCTCCATCATGAGGGCGACCCGGTCGTCCGGGCCGACGCCCTCGGCCCGCAGGGCCCGGGCGATCCGGTTGGCCCGCTCGTCGAGTTCGGCGTAGGTCAGCCTCTCCCCCGCCGCCCCGATGACGGCGGTCTGCCGGGGGCGGCGGACGGCCTGCGCCTCGAACAGCGCGTGGAGGGTGGCGTGGTGGGCGTAGGGCACCCGCGGGCCGTGGCTGCGTACGGCGGTGAGGTCGTCGTACTCGGCGGGCTCCAGCATCCCGACCTCGGAGAGCGGGCGGTCAAGGTCGGTCAGGCCCTGTGCGACGAGCGTCTTGAGGTGGCCGGCGACCGAGGTGATCGGGAGGTCCTCGTCGAAGACGTCGCAGGCGTACTCCAGGTCGATGTGGAGATCGGCGGTGTCGTCGAAGGCGGAGACGATGACGCTGAGCGCGTCCTGCTCGTGCGAGGGGGCCATCATGGACGTCTCGCGGGCGACGCCGGGTATCTGGTCCGGGCGGGGCCAGCGCATATAGGAGATCTGCACGTCGAAGAGCCGGCGCGGGCCCTCGGCCGACGCGGGCAGCTGGCGCAGTACGTCGCCGAGCGAGAGCCGTTCGTGGCGCTGGAGGTCGCGGGTCGCGCGCTGGGTGGCGGCGACCGCTTCCCGCACGGTGCGGCCGCCGGGTGCGGCGACCCGCAGCGGCAGGGTGTTGGCGAAGTGGCCGGGCACCGCCCGGTGCCGCTCGTCGGGCCGGTTGAGGAAGGGGATGCCGAGGACGGCCTCCCCGCTGCGGTGCACCCGCGTCAGATACGTGCCGAACATGGCGGCCAGGTACGTGAACGGTGAGAAACCGGCGGCGCGGATCCCGTCGACGAGCGCGCCCTCGATCACGAACGAGTGCCGGGAGCGCTCGCCGGTGCGTCCGGAACGGGCGAACAGCGCGGGCTCCACGCCGGCCAGGGCTTCGCGGTGGAAGGCCCGGTCGCGGTCGGCTTCGGCGCCGGCCCGGTAGGCGGCTTCCTCCTCGACGAAGGCGAGGTAGGAGGACGGGGCGAGCCCGGCGTCCGCGCGGCCGCCGGTCACCCGGGCGTAGTCCTCCAGGATCTCCCGGCTCAGCTGGTTGACCGCCCAGCCGTCGGCGACGATGTGGTGCGCCTTGATGTGCAGATGAGTGACGGTCGGGCTCTCCAGGAGCAGGGTCGCCTCGACCATCGGCCGGTCGATGAGCGGCAGGGCGCGGGACAGCGATCGCCGTATCCACCCCTCACACGCCGCGGCCGGTTCGCGCTCTTGCGTCAGATCGAGCCGCTCGACCCGGACGCCTTCGGGCGCGGCCCACTGATGGGGCGTGCCGGCGCTTTCGCCGAAGCGCAGCCGCAAACTCTCGTGACGGAATAATGCGCGCTCAACACAGTCGACAAGAACTTCGTGGTCCACGTCACCTTGTAGTCGCTCATGGAGTACACAATTGAACTGGGGTGATTCCGGTTCCTGGCGGCCAGCGACCCAGATGTCCCGCTGATAAGCCGTCAGTGATATCGGTGATTGCTCTTTCACGCGTCCTTGCCCTCTCCCACGGGCCGCACCGGCAGCCGAGTACCCAACATGATCGACATCATGCATCCCCGCATGTCCGGTCACGTCGGACGCATCGAGGGGAGGGGAAAAGGAAAGACACAAACCCGCCAATCAGAGCGGACACCACCAGCCGCACTTACCAGATCCGGAATTACGTCGATCCACTCGTCGACCGAGCCCTGGAAACGCTTCCGCACACCGCGATCGCACCGTGCGCAAAGTTGTCCGAAAACAGCACTGGCCAAGAACTCGCAGACCTGCAGGTCGCTTGCGGCCCGCCTGTGATGTGCCTGCGAGTCGCTGCGGCCGCGCTTTATCGATATTCAGTGCGGCCCATCAATATTCGGCACCACCCCTGCACGTCGGCACGGAAAGTGACATCATGATTACGGAGTGGGGTCGAATCGGCGAGATCCGGAAAGGCGGCTGGATGCGGCAGGCGGGTGTGCTGGACGTCGGGTGCCACAGTGCGCTGCTCACCGTGGTGCGGTGGCAGGGGGCGGTACTGGAACCGGTCTTCTCCCACAAGGTGCGGCTCAGACTCCACAAGACCCTCGACCGGAAGGGGCGGCTGGGCAAGGCCGGGGTCAGGAGCGTGCAGCGCGCGGTGGCCGAGGCGACCGCCGCGGACCCGCATCTGCGCCTGCCGGAGGTGTTCGCGTTCGCCACCTCCGTCATCCGGGACGCCCCGAACCGCGAGGAGGTCATCGCGCGGGTGGCCCGCGCCACCGGCACCTTGCTGCGGGTGCTGCCCGGCGAGGAGGAGGCCCGGCTCGCCTATGTGGCGGCCCGCCAGTGGACGGGCTGCGCGGTGGGCCCCCTGCTGGTCCTGGACATCGGCGGCGGCACGGTGGAGATCGCCTCGGGAACGGGCGGCCAGCCCCGTGTCGTCCGCTCGCTGCCGCTGGGCGCCCGCCGGATCACCCGGGACTTGCTGCCCGGCGGCATCGCCTCCTCCGGGCGGCGGCTGGCCGAGGTCCGCCGTCACCTGCGGCACTGTCTGAGCCTGGAGCCGGGGGTGCCGCGGGCGGCGCCGGGAGACCGCGTCCTCGCCTGCTCGAAGACCTTCGAGCAGCTCGCCCGGTTCGCCGGCGCCGCCTGCGACGAACCGCAGCGAACGGGGCGGCAGCTGACCCTGCACCAGCTGCGCGCGGCGACCCGCCTGCTGGCCGATGTCGCCCCGGACCGACGGGGCGCCCTGCCGGGCATCTCCCGGCACCGAGCCGAGCAGTCCCTGGCGGGCGCGCTGATCGCCGAGGGCCTCATGGAGGCGTGCGGGGTGGCGAGCGTCGAGATCTGCCCCTGGTCCACGCGCGAGGGGCTGCTGCTCGAACGCCTCGGCGTGCTCGACGACGCGTCCCGGCACGATGGGCCCGCCGGGTGATCCACCGGTCGGCGGCCGGTGGCGCGGGACGGGGCCGGATGCGGGTCAGGGCCGGGGCAGGGCGCGGGCGATGAGGACCGCGACGTCGTCGTGGTCCTCCGGGTCGCGCAGGGTCTCCAGGAGTCGGTCGCAGGTGTCCTCCAGGGTGGGGTCGGGGTCGGCGAGCAGGCGGCACAGCAGGTCCAGGCGCGCGTCGATGGCGTGTCGGCGGCTCTCGACCAACCCGTCGGTGTAGAGCACCAGTTGGTCGCCGGGGTGCAGGTCGAAGGTGGTGGACTCGAAGGGGACGCCGCCGACCCCGAGGGGGACACCGGTGGGCAGGTCGAGCAGTTCGGGCGGCCGCCGGGCCCGCATCAGGACGGGGGGCAGATGTCCGGCGACGGCGATGCGGCAGGCCGCGCGGTGCGGATCGTAGACGGCGTAGACGCAGGTGGCGTACTGGTCCAGGTCGGCGGTGATCTTGTCGATGTGCCGCAGTACCTCGGTCGGCGGGATGTCGAGGTCGGCCAGGGTGGAGGAGGCGGTGCGCAGCCGGCCCATCGTGGTGGCGGCGTCGATGCCGCTGCCCATCACATCGCCCACGACGAGCGCGGTCTTGTCCGCGACGAGCGGGATGACGTCGAACCAGTCGCCGCCGACTTCGCTGGTGGTGCCGGCGGGCTGGTAGCGGGTGGCGATCTCCAGGCCCGACGGCTGCGGCGGACGGGCCGGGAGCAGGCTGCGCTGGAGGGTGAGGGCGGCGTTGCGCTGGCCTTGGTACAGGCGGGCGTTGTCGATGCACACCGCGGCCCGGTCGGCCAGTTCACCGGCCAGCGTGAGGTCGTCCTCGTCGAAGGGCAGCGGGTTGCGGGCACGGGTGAGGCCCAGCGCGCCCAGCACCTCGCCGCGGGCGATCAGCGGCGTCGTGAGGTAGGTGTGGATACCGGCCCGGGAAAGGAGGGCGGCCGCCTCGGGGTCCCGGGCGATATGCGCCAGGTCGTCCTCGTCGACGTGCGGGATCAGGATGGGGCGGCCGGTCCGTACGCACCGGGTGGCCAGCCGTTCGGGCCCGTAGCTGGCGAAGTGGCCCGGAGGGTCGGCGGCGCGGACCGCCTCGGTGGGGTAGGCGGCCTTGACCGCGAGGGCCCGGAAACGTGCCTGGCGGGTGCCGGGGGCCGGGGGCGGGCGGTCTTCCAGCACGGAGTCCAGGATGTCCACGGCCGCCACGTCGGCCAGCTCGGGCACGGCGACCTCGGCCAGCTCGCGGGCGGTGCGCTCCACCTCCAGCGTGGTGCCGATACGGGCGGAGCCGTCGGCGAGCAGCGCGAGGCGGCGCCGGGCGCGGGCCACCTCGGTGGTCGCGCGGTGGCGATCGGTCACGTCCACCACCAGGCCGGCCACCCCCAGCACCCGCCCGCCGGGGTCCTCCAGCCGGTAGTAGGACACCGACCAGGCGTGATCGTGGTCGGGGTCGGCGGCGGTACGCCCCAGGGTGTACTGGTCGACCAGGGGGTCGCCGGTCTCCAGGACCTGCCGCAGCGCGCCCTCGATCTCGTCGGCGTCCAGGAACGGCAGCACCTCGGGGACCGTCCGGCCGAGGTGGTCCCCGGCGGACAGACCGTTGATCCGCTCCAGCGCCGGGTTGACGGCCAGATACCGCAGGTCGGTGTCCAGGACGGCCAGCCCGATCGGGGACTGTGCGACCAGCCTCGTGGACAGGGCCACATCCCGCTCCACCTGGCGCAGGACCGCCTCGTCGGTGGCGATGCCCAGGGCGTAGAAGTCCCCCCGGTCGTCCAGCAGCCGCATGTTGCGGAACTCCACCAGGCGGGTGCTGCCGTCCTTGTGCCGTACGGGGAAGGCCCCGGCCCAGCTCTGGCCGGTCCCCATCACCTCGGTGAACAGTGTGATCACCAGGTCCAGATGCCGCTCGTGGACCAGCAGCCGGCCCGCGAAGCGGCCCAGGGCCTCATCGGCGGTGTAGCCGAACAGCTCCTCGGCCTGCGGGCTCCACAGCACGATCCGCCCCTCGGCGTCCAGCAGCACCGCCGCGACACCGAGCAGATCCAGCAGCCCGCTCGGCTGTGTCGCCACAGGGGTCGGCTGGTGGTCGCCCATGGGGCCGAACGGGTCGGCGGTGGTCATCCCCGGTCCTCCCTCCGGCGAGCGAGGTCCGGGTGGGGGTGACGGCTTGCGGGCATGGTGGGTCGCTTCCCGGCTCGGACCGGGCGCGGGCCGGACACTCGCGGCTGCCCTTGCTTCGATTCTGCCTCTCCCCCACTGCGGCGGCCCGAGGGCGGACGGCCCGCGGCGGCGACCGTCAATACACCTAGGGCCTGTCCGATGGGTCGGGGTCGGAAAGGCCGCGGCGTCTGGTGCGGTGCATCGCAAGGCGCCGGAGCGTCTCGATAGCG
>NZ_JBVHQM010000040.1:0-61686 GCF_055567415.1 Streptomyces sp. NPDC026575 | reverse complement strand
CCGCCGCCACCGTCATCTCCCTCCCCGTACTCCTCGCCGGATTCGCCGCCCAGGACAAACTCGTCCAGGGCCTCTCCCTCGGAGCCGTGAAATGAAAGCAGCCGTGATCAGCGCCCCCGGCAAGGTCGAGATCGCCTCCGTGCCGGACCCCTCCCCCGGCCCGCGCGAGGTCGTGGTCTCGGTCGCCGCCTGCGGGCTGTGCGGCACCGATCTGCACATCCTCCAGGGCGAGTTCGCGCCCACCCTGCCGGTGGTTCCCGGGCACGAGTTCGCCGGTACGGTCGTCGCCACCGGGCGTGCCGTCACCGAACTCGCCGAGGGCGACCGGGTGGCCGTCGATCCCTCCCTCTACTGCCACGAATGCCACTACTGCCGCATCGGCCGCAACAACCTCTGTGAGCGCTGGGCCGCGATCGGGGTGACCACGGCAGGCGGCGCCGCGGAGTTCGCCGTCGCTCCCGTGGCGAACTGCGTCAGACTGCCCGACCACGTACGCACCGAGGACGCGGCCCTGATAGAGCCGCTCTCCTGCGCCGTGCGCGGCTACGACATCCTGCGCTCCCAGCAGTTGGGCAGCCAGGTCCTGATCTACGGCTCGGGCACGATGGGCCTGATGATGCTGGAGCTGGCCAAGCGCACCGGCGCGGCCGGCGTCGACGTCGTCGACATCAACCCCGAGCGGCTGGCCACCGCCCGCACGCTGGGCTGCAGCAACGCGGCCGGCTCCGCCGACGAGCTGGACCGCCCGCGCGGCTGGGACGTGGTCATCGACGCCACCGGCAACGAGCGCGCCATCCAGGACGCGCTGGGCCGGGTCGGCAGAGGCGGCACCTTCCTCCAGTTCGGCGTCGCCGACTACGCCGCGCGCGCCACCATCGAGCCGTACCGCATCTACAACCAGGAGATCACCATCACCGGCTCGATGGCCGTCCTGCACAGCTATGAACGCGCCGCCGGGCTATTCGCCGCCGGCGTCCTCGATCCGGAGGTCTTCATCAGCGACCGGCTGCCGCTGGACCAGTACGCGCAGGGGCTGGGCCGGTTCCAGGCGGGCGAAGGGCGGAAGATCCAGGTGCTGCCGTAACGGTGCCCGGGGGCCGTCGGGCGCCGCGGCCGGGCGGCGCCACGGCCGTCACCGGTCCGTTTCCTCGGCCGAGAGCCGCTCCGCCAACCGCTCCAGGAACACCCGCTGGCCCTTGACCAGCCGTTCCCCGGCCTCCTCCGGCCGGAACCACGCCACCCGGTCGATCTCGGGAAAGCTGCGGACGACCCCGGAGCCGCGCGGCCACTCCATGTCGAAGGTGCCGGGCACGATCCGCTCGGGATCGAGCTCGCCATGGACGGCCCAGACGGTCACCACCTTGCCGCCCGACTGGCGGACGTCCCCCAGGGGCACGTACCGCCCGTCGGGCGGCGGCATCCCCAGCTCCTCCTCGAACTCCCGCCGCGCCGCGTCCAGCGGCTCCTCCGGAGGGACGTACTCCCCCTTGGGCACCGACCAGGCGCCGGCGTCCCGCCGCGCCCACAGCGGACCGCCCATGTGCGCCAGCAGGACCTCGGTGCCGTCCGCGCCGCCGCGGTACAGCAGCAGCCCGGCGCTCCGCCGGCCCGCCACGCCCTACGCTCCCCCGGCGGCATCGTGCGCGGCGAGCACCATCCGCACCGTGTCCGCCTCCGCCGCCGTCTTGTCCTCCCGATAGCGCAGCACCCGCGCGAAGCGCAGGGTGACACCCGCCGGGTAGCGCGACGAGGTCTGCAGCCCGTCGTAGGCGATCTCCACGACGAGTTCCGGACGCACCGTCACGACATGGCCGTCGTCGGCCACCGCGAGCGCCCGCAGCCGCTCGGTCTGCCAGTCGAGGGTGGCGTCGGTGAGGCCCTTGAAGGTCTTGCCCAGCATGACGAATCCACCGTCCGGCCCGCGCGCGCCGAGGTGGAGGTTGGACAGCTTCCCGGTGCGCCGGCCGTGCCCCCACTCCGCCGCCAGCACCACCAGGTCGAGGGTGTGCACCGGCTTCACCTTCAGCCATGCGGCGCCCCGGCGGCCGGCGCTGTACGGGGCGTCGAGCGCCTTGACCACCACGCCCTCATGGCCCCGGCGCAGCGTCTCGGCCCAGAACTCCTCGGCCGCCGCCCGCGCCGCCGCGTCGGCCGGGTCCGCCACCACGCAGCGGCGCACCCGCACCCGCTCGGGGACCAGCCCGGCCAGCTCGCGGTGCCGCTGCGCGCCGGGCAGTTCCAGCAGATCGCGGTCGTCGAGCGACAGCACGTCGAAGAAGACCGGGGACAGCGGCAGCGCGGCCTGGGCGGCGGCGACATCGACCCGTGAACCGAAGCGGCCCGCGACCCGCTGGAACGGCACCGGCCGGCCCGCGTCGTCCAGGGCGATCACCTCGCCGTCCAGGATGAACCGCTCGGCCGGCAGTGCCCGGGCGACGGCGACGACCTCGGGCAGCCGGGCGGTGACCTCGTCCAGCGTGCGGGTGTGGATCCGGACGTCCGGCCCGTCCCGGTGCACCTGTACGCGGATGCCGTCGAGCTTCTCCTCCACGGCGCAGGCGCCGAGCCGGTCGACGGCCTCGGCCACCGACTTGGCGCTGTGCGCCAGCATCGGCCCGACGGGCCGGCCGACGGTGAGGCGGAACCGCGCGAGCGCCGGTGCCCCCTCGTCGAGCAGCGCCGCCGCGACCTCCGGCAGCGATCCCGCCAGCATCACGGCCCGGCGTACGTCCGCCGCGGGCACCTCGCTCGCCGCGGCGAGCCCTTCGACCGCGAGGGCGTCCAGCGCGCCCTGGCGCACCTCGCCGGTGAGCAGTCCCACCAGGAACCGCTGCTCCTCGGCGGTCGCCGCGGCCAGCAGAGCCCGGACCCGGCTGCGCCGCTCCTGCTGCGCCCCGGCCCCCGAGACCCGCGCCAGGCCGGTCAGCGCCGCGTCCACCTCGCCCACCGTCAGCGTGGCGGCGGCCGCTGCCGGGACCGGCTCGCGCAGCACGCTCCAGCCGACGCCGATCCTCCCCTGGGGCAGCCGCCCGGCCAGATACGGGATGACCACGGGGGCGTCCTCGGGGGCGGCGGCCCGGAACAGCCCGGCCAGCAGCGCGATCTTCCGCGAGCGCGCCGAGGTCGCGGCGACCGCTCCCGACACCCGCGCGAGCGCGGCCAGCAGCATAGGGCCATGGTGCCTCCGCGGTGCCGTCCCCGCCCGCCCGGACCGCGTCCGGTGCGGGCCGGGCTGCGGCCCAGATGCGCTCGACCGCGGAGCGGCTGCCCGGCGGGCCCGGCGCGGCCGCGTAACGTGAGGCTGTGATCCGGCCCCGACGCCCCGCATCCCTGCCTCCCACCCCGGAAGCCACCGACGGCCCGCACCCCGGCGATCGGCTCTGGTACGCCGCGTACGGCTCCAACATGCACCTCGACCGGCTGACGTACTACCTCGTCGGCGGCCGGCCCCCCGGCGGGCTGCGCAGCCACCCCGGCTGCCGGGACCCCCGCCCGCCCGCGCACAGCGCGCCGGTCCTGCTGCCCGGCCGGATGTACTTCGCCACCGAATCGCCGGTGTGGACCGGAGGCCGGGCCTTCTACGACCCCGACTACGCACCGGATCGGCAGGATCCCGCCGAACTCCCGGGCCGGGCCTATCTGCTGACGGCCTCTCAGTTCTCCGATATCGCCGCCCAGGAGATGGCCCGCGAGCCGGGCGACGAGCTGGATCTGACCGATGTCCTCGCCCATGGCCGGGCCCGGATCGGCCCCGGCCGCTACGAGACCCTGGTGTGCGCCGGAACACTGGACGGGCTGCCGGTGCTGACCTTCACGGCCCCGTGGAGCAGCGACGACATCTCCGTGCACCTCAATCCGCCCTCCGCGGCCTACCTCAAGCACATCGCCGCCGGCATCATCGACTCCCACGAGTGGAGCCCGCTCCGGACCGCCGCGTATCTGGCGGGCTGCCCGGGAGCGTCCGGCCGCTGGCAGGCCGCGGACATCGCGGCGCTGCTCACCGCACCCGGCACCCCGTAGCCACCGGGGAGCCCGTCACCGTACGTTCGCCGTCCGAGCCATGCGGTCACCGTTCCGGGCAGGCGGTCCCCGCGGTCATCGTCCGAGCAGCCCGGGCAGATCCGGCAGATCGGCGAACGAGTCGAGCACATGGTCCGGGGCGCCGCGGGCGGCCCGGTGCGTCTCCGGCAGATACTTACCGGTCCTGACCAGGACGCCGGTGATCCCGCAGCGCTGGGCCGCCAGCACATCGGACTCGATGTCGTCGCCCACCATCAGCGCCGCCGAGGCGGGGGCGCCGAGGTGCGCCAGCGCGGCGGCGAAGAACTCCGCGGCCGGTTTGCCGGTGACCACCGCCTCGACCCCGGCGGCCCGCTCCAGTCCCGGCAGAAACGCCCCCGTGTCGAGGTCGAGTCCGCCCGCCGTCCGCCAGTACAGGTTCCGGTGCATGGCGACCAGCCGGGCACCGCGCTGCAGATACCCGAAGACGGCGTTGAGCGCCGGGTAGTCGAACTCCTCGCCCGCCCCGCCGAGCACCACCACATCCGGTCCGTCCCGATCCGCCCCGGCACCGCTGCCCGACCAGATCTCCACGCCCTCCAGGTCGTCCTGGACCTCGCCGCTGCTCAGCAGCAGACAGCGCGCGCCGGGATGGTGTGCGCGCAGGTAGGCGGCGGTCACGGCGGGGGCGGTGAGGATGTCGTCGGCGTCGACCGCGAAGCCCTCCCCGGCCAGTCGCCGGGCGATCTCGGCGCGGGTGCGCGAGGTGGTGTTGGTGACCAGGGCCAGCGGGACGCCCGCGGCGCGCAGCCGGTCCATGGCTTCGACGGCGCCGGGCAGCGCCTTCCAGGACACCGTGAGCACGCCGTCGATGTCGATCAGAACCGCTCCGATTCCTGCCATACGCCGACGGTAACCACGCCCCGCCCGCCCGGACGTACGGGCGCACCCCACCGGCCGCCCGACTTGCGGAGCACCGGCATCTGAGGTAGTTCGGAGGTGAGGTGTGGACGTGGCTTCCGTCTCCCCTGGGCAGGGGGTGCACACTGTGCTGTTCACCGACCGTACGGATGCGGGGCAGCGCCTCGCCGAAGCGCTACGGCACCTGGAAGGGGAGGAGCCCGTCGTCCTGGGCCTGCCCCGCGGCGGGGTCCCGGTGGCCTTCCAGGTGGCGCGGGCGCTCAAGGCGCCGCTCGATGTGATCGTGGTCCGCAAGCTGGGGGTCCCCTACCAGCGAGAGCTGGGATTCGGCGCCATCGGGGAGGGCGGCGTACGGGTGATCAGCGACGATATCGTCCGCCGCGGCCGGCTCGATCAGTCGGATGTGGACTCCGTGGAGAAGGCCGAGGAGGCGGAACTCCTACGGCAGGCGCACCGGTTCCGCGCCGGGCGGCCCCGGCTGCACCTGGAGGGGCGGACGGCGATCGTGGTGGACGACGGGATCGCCACCGGCGCCACGGCGGCCGCCGCGTGCGAGGTGGTACGGGCGCAGGGCGCGACCCGTGTGGTGCTGGCCGTACCGGTGGCGCCTCCGGACGCGGCCGATCGGCTCCGGAGCAAGGCCGATGAACTCGTCTGCCTGTCCACCCCGTTCGGCTTCGCCGCCGTCGGCGAGTGGTACCAGGACTTCTCCCAGACCCCCGACGACGAGGTGGTGTCCCTGCTGGAGCGGGCCGCGCAGGGGGAGGGCGCGGCCGCGGACGGCGATCCGCTGGTGGATGCGGGAGGCGGCTCGGACGTGGAAGAGGAGGTGGCGATCGACGCCGCCGGCGTCCGGCTGACCGGTGACCTCAACCTGCCCGCCGGCGCCAAGGCGATCGTGATGTTCGCCCACGGCTCGGGCAGCAGCCGGCACAGCCCGCGCAACCGCCTGGTCGCCACCGCCCTGAACCGGGCGGGCCTGGGGACCCTGCTCTTCGACCTGCTCACACAGGCGGAGGAGGCCAACCGGGCGAACGTCTTCGACATCGAGACGCTGGCCGAGCGGCTGACCGACGCCACCGACTGGCTGCGCGGCCGGGCCGACGTGCCGATCGGCTACTTCGGTGCGAGCACCGGCGCCGCGGCGGCGCTGCGGGCCGCCGCCTCCCCCAGCGCGGACATCGGCGCCGTGGTCTCCCGCGGCGGCCGCCCCGACCTCGCCGGGCCGCTGCTCGCCGGCGTACGGGCCCCGACGCTGCTCATCGTGGGCGGCAACGACCCCCTGGTCCTCGATCTCAACCGCGAGGCCGAGGCGGCGCTGCGCTGCGAGACCCAGCTGGAGATCATTCCCGGCGCCACCCACCTCTTCGAGGAGCACGGCGCCCTCGACCAGGTCGCCGCTCTCGCCAGGGACTGGTTCGTCGGCCACCTGGTCGGCTGAGGGCCGCCCCTCAGTCGATGGTGATCTCGCCCATCGCGCTCCAGCCGTCCGCACCCTCGATGGTGGTGCTCACGATGTCGGGCGTGCGCCGCAGCAGGGGGCGCATGGTCTCCAGACCGGCGCGGAAGTGGTCGGAGTTGACGTGCGCCTCGGCGGCGTCGTCCTTGAACGCCTCGACCAGGACGTAGGTGTGCGGGTCCTCGATGCTGCGGGACCACTCGAACCACATGTTGCCCGGTTCGGCGCGGGTGGCGGCGGTGAAGGCTTCGACGTGCCGGGGCCACTCTTCGGCGTGCTCGGGCTTTACGGGAAACTTGACGACGATGAAGATCATCGATCGATGATAGGACACCGGGGTCCATCCGCCGTCAACCGGGTCATACAGGGCCATACCCAAGGGGCACGCGGGGTGCCCCTTGGGCCGGGGACCGGGTGCGGTCCTCAGATCAGCACTGCGGCCGCTTGCCGTGGTTGGCTCCGCCCTTGCGGCGGGCCCTCTTCTTGCGACGGCGCTTCGAGGACATGACGTCTCCCTTCTCCGTACCTCAACACTAGGTTTCGCGAAGGTTCTACCACCTCTCGGCGGCGTCCCGCCCCGTCTTACAGATCGGCCTCCTCGCCGATGTACAGCCCGGCGAACGCCTTCGCCGCGGACTTCGAGCCCAGCAGCCGGCGCAGCCGGGCCGACGCGGTGCCCGCCCGGAACCGGTCGCCGCAGGAGGCGCCGTGCAGCGTCTCGGACAGCCACTGCGAGAACTCCAGGTACTGCCAGACCCGGCGCAGACACGTCGTGGAGTAGGCGTCGAGGCCGCTGTCGTCGCCCCCGCGGTGCGCGATCAGCGCGTCGGCGAGCAGCAGCGCGTCGTTGATCGCGAGGTTCATGCCCTTCGCGGCGATCGGGGCGACCAGGTGCGCCGAGTCGCCCGCCAGGTACAGGCGGCCGTACGCCATCGGCTCCAGTACATAGTTGTGCATGTCCAGAACCACCCTTTCGAGCAGGGGGCCCTCGTTCAGCGGCGGGGCCCCGGACGCGGCCAGGCGCAGCCGCAGCTCGTCCCACACCCGCTCGTGCGGCCAGTTGCGGACGTCCTCGCCGGGGGCGACCTGGAGGTAGTAGCGGGTGATCTGGGGGCTGCGGGCCATATGCGCGCCGAAGCCGCGCTCGTGGATGCCGAAGACCACCCCCTGGGCGGAGGGCGGGGCCTCGGCGAGCAGGGCGAGCCAGGCGACGCCGTGGTCGTAGCGGGTCAGCACCGCCCGGTCGGCGGGTATCGCGGCCCGGGTCACCCCGCGGGCGCCGTCGCAGCCCGCTATGTGGTCGCACTCGACCCGGTGCCGGGCGCCGGATCGGTGTACGACACGGCGGGCCGGTCGCCGGTCAGATCGTGCAGCCGCACCTCGCGTACGCCGAAGCGGGCGTCGCCGCCGGCGGTGTCCACGTACGCCGCGACCAGGTCGGTGACCAGCAGCGGCTGCGGGTAGACGAAGTGCCGCCGCCCCGAGAGCTCCGCGGTGCGGACCGTGTGCCGCTCGCCGTCGAACCGGAACTCGAACTCCGCCTGGGTCTCGGCCCGTTCGAGCAGCCGGTCGGCCAGCCCGTGCCGGGCCAGTGCGCGCACCGCCCACTCCTCGATGAACCCGGCACGCGGCCGTCGCTCGATGAACTCCCGGCTCTCCGCCTCCAGTAGCACGCAGTCCACACCGGCGGCGCGCAGCAGATTCGCCACGACGAGTCCGGCGGGACCGGCGCCGACGATCGCCACCGAGGTGCGCGTGAGGGTGAGTTCGGCAGGAGAGGGCACGGTGTGCGGTTCCCTTCGGGTGTCGGTGAGAACGCACGCAGTATGACGGTCGGCCGGCTCGGCAG
Source organism: Streptomyces sp. NPDC026575 (assembly GCF_055567415.1). Classification (NCBI taxonomy): domain Bacteria; kingdom Bacillati; phylum Actinomycetota; class Actinomycetes; order Kitasatosporales; family Streptomycetaceae; genus Streptomyces; species Streptomyces sp. NPDC026575. Next base: position 53,458 of record NZ_JBVHQM010000040.1, on the reverse strand, counting down.
GTGCGGCGGGCACCGTGCGAGCGGCCCGGCGCATGCCGCCCGGCGGACGGCCGGAGGCGGGAACGGGGACGGGGGCGGGGCCGAGGCGGATCGATCGGCTCGGCCGACCGGGCGACGGCGCACCACGTGGACCGCGCAACGAGCGGGCGGCACTTCACCCGCCCGGAGCACGGCCGAGGGCGGCCACGCGGGATACCTGATCTTGTGGAGCCGTAATGATCACCAAAAAAATGACCCAGGAGAGCCATGCACCGTTACCCCCTGACCGGCGCCCCGCCTGGAAAGGCCCCCGACCGGCACCATCCGAACGTTCCGCCGCCGTCCCGACGCCATCGCCTCTGCTGGATCTCGGCCACCGCCGTGCTGCTGCTCTGCGTGCTGGCCGCGGCCGGCACACCACCGAACCCCCCGCCCCGGCACACGGCCGCCCGCTACCCCGTGCGCGTCAGCGCCTACGTGGCCAACAGCGGCTCGGCGACCGTCTCGGCCTACGACACCCGTCTGGAGCGCCGGGTCGGCGACGTCCAGGTGGGCCACGGCCCCACCGGCGTGGGTGCGGCGCCGGACGGCGAAGTGGTCTATGTCGCCAACAGCCGCTCGAACACCGTCTCCTTCATCAACACCGCCTCCCGGCTCGTCATGGCCACCGTGCGGGTGGGGCACCGGCCCTTCGCGGCGATGCCGTCCCGCGACGGCCGCCGGGTGCTGGTGGCCAACTTCGGCTCGGACACCGTCTCGGTCATCAACGCACGGGCCCGCCATGTGATCGCCAACGTGCCCGTGGGGCCGCTGCCGCACAGCATCACCACGATTCCCGACGGACGCGGCTATGTGACCGACAACGGCGGCGGCGAGGTGACCGTGCTCGACCCCAGCGCGCATGCGATCCGGGTGATCCCGGTGGGCGACTTCCCCAGCGGGATCAGTTCCTCGCCCTCCGGCCACCGGGTGTTCGTCTCCAACACCGGTTCCGGCACGGTGTCGGTCATCGACCCGCACGGCGACAGGGTGGTCGCCACGCTGCCGGCGGGCCGGGCACCGCTCGGCAACGCGGTCAGCCCCGACGGCAGGCACCTGTACGTCGCCGATTCGGCCCGGGACTGCCTGCTGATCATCGACATCCCCTCCCGTCACATCGTCGGCCACGTCCACGTGGGCGTGCAGCCGCAGGGGGTCGCCGTCACCCCGGACGGCCGGCGGGTGTGGGTGACCAACGAGCAGTCCGACACCGTCTCGGTCATCGACCCCTTCGCCCGGCGGCTCCGCTTCACCCTGCCCACCGGGCACGAGCCCGAAGGCATCGCCATCACCCCGCGCTGAGCATCGGACCGGGCGGCCGGACCGCGACGCCCGCCGCGCCCGCCTCGGCACCACAGCGCATCGCACAGTTCGAACAACGCGTCGCCTCGCGCGTGCGGACACTCGTACAACGATGCCCGGAAGCGTGACAGCGACTCGAACGCCGTACGCGGCGCCGGCTGTTGCCACACACTCGTCTCTACGGCCTTGGCCTGGTCAAGGTCCCTCGGGCCGGTGAGTGTGACCAGGCCAAGCCCGCCCGCACATCCGGCGCATGCCCAGGTGGGCGCCCCCCGTGCGGATCACGTTTCGACTGTCACGGGAGATCCCATGCGCCTCCAGCACGTCACCGCGGCACTCGGTTCCCTGGCCGCCGCTGCCGCCCTCGCCCTGTCCGCCACCGTCCCCGCGCACGCGGGGACCGGCGCGGCGTCGGACCCGCACGGCTGCCCACGAGGCTCGGTCTGCTTCTGGCCGGAGCCCGCCTTCCACGGGGAGATGCAGGCTGTGCCGGACACGCAACGCGGCTGCGCGGCCACGCCCGTGCAGCCCGCGCAGTCCATCTACAACAACGGCGACCGGTCCCGCTCCTTCTACTCCTCGCCGCACTGCGCGGTACAGGTCGGCGCACTGCGGCCGGGCGGCTCCGTGCAGTCGGTCTCCGTCGCCAGCTGGCAGTAACGCCCCGGCTACCGGCCGCCGTTGATCAGCGCCCGCTCCATCGCGCCGTCCTCGACGTACCACCTCTTGAGGATCTTCCGGTACTCGCCGCTCGCCATGAGGCGGTCCAGGGCCGCCCGGACGGCGTCGCGCAGGGCGGTGTCGGCCTTGGCGACCGCGATGCCGAGGGGAAAGGGCTCCAGCGGTGCGCCGCTGAGTTGGAGCGCGCCGCCGTTCGAGCGGGTCGCCGCGGTGTGGGCCGCGACCGGGAAGTCGTCGAGGCAGGCCGAGGAGCGGCGCTCGGCGACGTCGTCGTAGATCTCGGCAGGTGAGTCGAACGGCCTGATCCTCAGCTTCGCGGGGACCTGCCGGTTCAGCTCGCCCAGGAGGTCATGAGCCAGCGTGCCGCGCTGAACGGCGACCGTCTTGCCGGCCAGGTCCACGGGCTTCTCGATGCCCTCAGGATTGCCCTTGCGGACGACGACGGCGACACCGGAGCTGAAGTAGTCGATCATGTCGACGCCGCCGGTCTTCGCGGCGGCCCCGGTCCCCTGCTGGCGGTCCTTGGTGTCGGTCAGCGCCGACATGACCAGGTCGAAGCGGCCCGCGTGCAGACCGGGGAGGAGGGTGTCGAAGGCGGCGTTCTTGAACGTGCAGCGCACCCCCAGCTCACGGCCGAGGGCCCTTGCGAGATCGGCGTCGAGGCCGGCGACCGTGCCGTCCTCGACGAACTCCATCGGCGGGTAGGCGAGGTCCGAGCCGATGGTGACGATGCCCTTGCCGCGGATCTCCGCCGGCAACTGGGCGGACGGCTTCCGGCTGCTGCCGGGCTTGCCCCCGGTGCTGGTGCCGGGGCTGCCGCCGTCCCCGCCGTCCGCCCGCAGCGTCCAGGCCAGCGCCCCGCCGCCGGCCACCACCCCGACGGCGGACAGCGCGGTGAGCACCCGGCGCCGGCTCGGCCCCGGGGACGCGGGCCGCTCCAGTGGGTGCGTCGGCCGGGCGGGCGGCAAGGGCGCCGGCCCGTCGGCCGCCGTACGGGTCGGCAGCCGGTCGAAGGCGGCGCCGGCGGGCGGCTCGGCCTGCGGCCGCGGTGCGACGGCGTCCCGGGCCCTGGGGTCGCCGAGCCGCGCGGACAGCCGGTGCAGCTGTGCGGCGATCGGCTCCGGCAGCCAGGCGCCGTACGGGCCCGGCGCGCCCACCCGCGCCATGAGCGCCGGCAGCGCGGGCCGCCGCGCCGGCTCCTTCACCAGGCAGTCCGCCGCCAACTCCCGGAGAAACTCCGGTAGTTCGCCGAGCTGCGGCTCCTCGTGCACGGTGCGGTACATGAGGATCTGGGGCTCGGCACTCCCGTACGGGCCGCCGCCGGTCGCCGCGAAGACGATCACCCCGCCGAGCGCGAACACATCCGCCGCGCCGGTGATCTCGGACCCCGTCATGACCAGCTGCTCGGGGGCCATGAACCCCGGGGTGCCCAGGGCGGTGCCGGTCGCCGTCAGGGCGGTGTCCGCGGCGGAGTGCGCGATGCCGAAGTCGATGACGCGGGGGCCGCCCGCGGTGAGCAGGATGTTCGACGGCTTGAGGTCGCGGTGCACCAGGCCGTGCGCATGCACCGCGGTCAGGGCGTGCAGCAGTCCGGCCGTCAGCAGCCGCACGGTGTGCTCGGGCAGCGGTCCGCAGTCGTGCACCGCGGCGGTCAGCGAGACGCCGGGCACATAGTCGGTCGCCATCCAGGGCGTGTCGTCCTGCGGCGCGGCGTCGACCACCGGCGCCACGAACGGTCCGCCCACCCGCCGGGCGGCGGCCACCTCACGGGCGAATCGCGTCCGGAAGCCCTGGTCGTCGGCGAGTTCGGAGCGCGCGGTCTTCACCGCCACCGTCCGCCCGTCCGCCGCGCGGCCGAGGTAGACCCGCCCCATGCCGCCACCACCGAGCACCCCGATGATCCGGAACGGGCCGATCTGCCGCGGATCGTTCTTCGCCAGCGGTCGCAAAACCACCCTCCCCCTGCCGCCAGTTGTGCTCCGCAGTATCCCGCACCCGCCTCATGCGCCCGCCATCGCCCACGCGCTATCGGGCGCGCGCCGTCGAGCCCGCCCGCGCGGGCCGGGACCGCGTACGGAAGGTGTTGCGGTAGGCCGTCGGGGAGACGCCGAGTGCGGCGGCCGGATGCCGGCGCAGTGCGGCGGCGGTGCCGAAACCCGCTTGCGCCGCGATCTGCTCCACCGGCAGGTCGACCGGGTCCGATGACGGCGGGCGGGGGCCGGCGGGGGCCGGATGCCGCCTTCCCAGAAGGCCCCGCGTGTGGGTGGCGGCAGACTCAGCACGTTGCCAGGAGGGTGTTCAGTAGACCTCGATCTGGAGTTCGAGGGCCGGGAAGTGCGGATCCTTGGTGTGCGCAGGGTCGATCTGAACGGTGACCGCGTGGGCTGGTCGGCCCTTGGAGTCTTCGAGGTCGAGCCGTGCGGCGCCGCTGCAGGCACCTTCGTAGAGCATCCGGCGTCGGTCGTACAGCCGACGGCCGGCGGGGGTGTCGCTGTCGGGATCAGCGGCCACCACCTTGAGGTCTTCGGAGACCACGTAATCGACCCGCTCGCCGGTCTTGGGGTTCTTGCAGACGGGAGCGGGCACCTTCACGGTCCTGACCTCGGCAACCGCCGGCGGGTGAGAGGCGAAGGCAGGCAGCCTGTCGTGCGTCTTCAGGGCTGGGTCGTCTCTGTCGCAGGCGGTGAGAGCCACGAGGCCCGCTACGAGGAGGAGCAGGAGCTTGCGCATCGCGAATGTTCCTCTGTGGTGTGCGTGCTCGGCGCCGGACACGCCGTGGCCGGACGCCGGAGTCGGGGATGCGGCCCGGGCCGCACGGGCCCGGGCCGCTGCCTGACGGATCAGGCGTGGCGGAGCTTGGCCCACGTGTTGTCGCCGACCTTGCCGTCTCTGGTCAGCCCGTGGCGCCCCTGGAAGGTCTTCACGGCCTTGTCGGTGTTCGGCCCGAACTTTCCGTCGCTTCCGTCAGGACCGACGGAGATGTCGAAGAACACGGAGAGCAGGCACTGGATCTCCTTGACGTGGTCTCCCCGGTCACCGAGTTCGGCGTACTTCGTCCCGTTGTGCCAGCCGCAGCGGTTCGCGGCCACAGTCGCTGTCACCTGGTCCTGCGCCGGTACGGCCGTAGCGGTCGCGGCAGCCCCGCCGAGGATGCCGGCGGCGAGGAAGCCGGACACGAGCGCCGTCGTGAGCTTCTTACGAGTAAGCACGGTTCTCCTTCTGAGGATCGGTCATGGGTGCCCGTCGGGGCATCCGGGGACGACTAGACCGGCTCGCGGATTTTTCATCACCCCTGTTCCGGGCCCTGAACAATCCCGTGGACGCGGCGGCCGGGGCCCGAGTCGGCGGCTGGTTGGCCGAGACGCCGCTGTTCGCAGCCGTTGGTCGTCCGTAGGTTGAAGACGTAGATCGTCTGGGGGAGGGACGGGTGGGGCGCAGGGAAAAGCCGTTGGATCCGGCCGCGGGACCGGTCCAGTGCTTCGCGTTCGAGCTGCGCAAACTGCGGCAGGAGGCCGGCGGGCTGTCGTACCGGGTGATGGCGGAGCGCGCCCGGTACTCCATCACCGCCCTGTCGCAGGCAGCGGCAGGGGAGAAACTGCCGTCGCTCCCTGTCGTCCTGGCGTATGTGACGGCGTGCGGTGGTGACCCCGCCTCGTGGGAACGGCGCTGGCACGAGGCCGCCCGCGAGGAGGTCGAGCGGCTCGCTCCGGGGCCGGACGAGGCGGAACCGGCGCCCTATCAGGGTCTGGCGCGCTTCGAGCCGACCGACCACGAGCGCTTCTTCGGCCGGAAGCGGCTCGTGGACGAGGTGAGCGAGGTCCTGCGCGGGCACAGGTGCGTCGCCCTCGTCGGGGCCTCCGGAAGCGGCAAATCCTCCCTGTTGCGTGCCGGTCTGATCCCCCGCCTCCAGTGGGCGCAGGATCCCGCCCTGCGCCCGGCGGCACTGCGTGTCCTCACGCCCGGGGAGCGCCCCATGCGCACCCACCGCGAGGTGCTTGCGCCCGTCGCCGGGAACGGCGACACCTGGCTGGTGGTCGACCAGTTCGAGGAGGTCTTCACCCTCTGCCGGGACGCCGGGGAGCGCGCCGAGTTCATCGACCTGCTGCTGACGGCGGACTCCCCGGAGAGCCGACTGCGCGTGGTCCTGGGGATCAGGGCCGACTTCTACGGCAGTTGTCTGGAGCACACCGGGCTGGTTTCGGTGCTGCGCCGGGCCAGTGTGCCGATCGGCCCCATGACGCCTGAAGAGCTGCGGGAAGCCGTCATCAAGCCCGCTGCCGCACGGGGCCTGATCGTGGAACGGGCGTTGACGACCCGGCTCGTCGCGGAGGTGGCCGATGAGCCGGGCGGCCTTCCTCTGCTGTCCCATGCCCTGCTGGAGACCTGGCGCCGACGGCGCGGCCGCACACTGACGATGGGGGCCTACGAGGCCGCCGGAGGTCTGCACGGCGCCATCGCCCAGACCGCGGAGAACCTGTACGCCGAACTCTCGCCGGATCAGCGCGTCGCCGCCCGGAGGATCCTGCTGCGGCTCATCACTCCCGGGAGGGGCGCCCCGGACACGCGGCGCCCGGTGGACCGCTCCGCACTGGGGAGTCCAGGGGTCGATGCCGGCGAGACCGCCCCAGTGCTGGACCGCCTGGCACGAGCACGGCTGATCACGCTCGACGAGGACACCGTCGACCTCGCTCACGAAGCGCTGATCACCGCCTGGCCTCGGCTACGCGGCTGGCTCGACGAAGACCGCGAGCGGCTGCTCCTGCACGACCGGCTCGGACAGGACGCGCGAACCTGGGAGGAGCTGGGGAGGGATTCCGGATCCGTCTACCGGGGCGTCCGTCTGGCGGAGGCCGAGGAGATGTTCGGCTCCGGTGCGGCGGCGGTCGAACTCACCGCGGTGGAGGCCGCGTTCCTGGCCGCCGGTCGCACCGCGCGTACCCGTGAGCGCAAGCGCCGTCGCGGCCTGGCGGCCTCCCTGGCCGTGCTCGTCGTACTGTCCCTGATCGCGAGTGCGGTGGCCTGGCAGCAGAACCGTGCGGGCGGGCAGCGGCAATCGGAGGCCGCGTCCCGGCGGATCGCCTCGCTCGCGCAGAACATGTCCGCCACCGACCCCGTCACGGCGCTGAAGCTCGGTGTCGCCGCCTGGCGCATCAGCCCCACGACAGAGGCCAGGGCGGCGCTGCTGGGGGCGGCGACACAGCGGGAGCAGGGGTCGTTCTCGGTGCCGGGGTCGGGAGACGACGAAGCCCGGCTGATCAGCGGTGACGGCCGGACGCTGGTCAGAATCAGTGACCAGGGACGGTCGCGGGCCTGGGACGTGGTCACACATCGGCGCATCGGCTCCTTCTCCCTGGAGGGGGCCGGGTTCGCCGACCTTTCGCCGGACGGACGGCGGATGCTTGTGGACGCGGACGGCCGGCTGGAGGTGCGGCAGGTGACGGATGGACGACCGGTCGGCCCGCGCATCCACGTGAACGGGGGCGCAGGGCGCTTCGAGAACGGGGGCACAGGGTTCTTCACTCCGAGCGGACGCCTCCTCGCTCTCCACGACCCGGGCCTCCGGCTGTGGGACATCCAGCGGCGGCGCACCGTATTCCTGCGGCCCGACGTCGACCGGGGGCAGTCGGCCGTCAGCGCCGACGACCGACTGGTGGCCTTCTGCCCCGAGGCCGGGGCGCTGGAGATCTGGGACATCAGGGCTCACCGGCGGCTTCCGGCCCTCCCCGCAGCGGCCCGGCAGGCCGCCTGCCGCGCCGAGGAATCCCTTGAGGAAGAGGTGCTCTTCGATCCGACCAGCCGCCACCTCGTAGTCGCCGACGGCGCGGGAGTCAGGAGATGGGACCTGGCGTCGCGGCGTGAACTTCCCGCCCTCCACTGGTCAGGACTGCAGACCTTCTCCTTCAGCCCCGACGGCGGATTCCTGGTCGCCGCCGTCGCCCAGGAGATCGTGCTGTGGCGCCTCTCCGACCCCGACCGCCCCGTCTTCCGCCACCGGCTGGCAACTCCGAACGTCAGCGCCATACATGCCGATCCACGATCCGGAGCGATCCGCTACCTGGCGGGGTTCGAGACGGCAGCGGTCCAGACCCTGTCGGCGGGCCGCTCGTTCGCGCCCGGCTGGCGGCAACAGGGCAGTGTGGCGGCTGTGTTCAGTGCGGACGGCAGCACCGTTGCCACCATGAGGAGACGGGGTCGCACGGCCCGCTTCACGGTGCGGTCGACGCGGGACGGCGGAGCGGTCGTCGACCTGCCGCCGTACGACTGCCGCTTCGCGCGCGACCCTGGAGACCCGCCTCGTGAGTGCGTGCCCCTGATGGCCTTCAGTCCGGACGGCCGGCGATTCGCCTACGGCACAGGCGTTCAGGAAAACGATGCCGTGACGGCGGGACCGGGCTCGATCACCCTGTGGGACGTGCGACGACGCACCCGCACGACCTCGTTCGACCTCACCACCGAGGAGGACGCGGCGCCGGTCGACGAGATCGCCTTCACCGCCGACAGCCGCTCCCTCCTCGCCTACCGCGATCGATCGGACAAGCTGGACACCTGGGACCTGAAGAGCGGCAAGCGCCTTCGGCAGTGGGCGGCGGAGGGCTCCTTCACGAGCCGCAGCAAGACGTTCTTCACGCGCGGCGGGATGGCGGTGCGTCCCGACGGCAGATTCCTCGCCACCGCCTACAGCGCCCACTTCCCCCTTCCCAATGGCCGTCCGGCGATGCGCAGCCTGACTCTGGAAGCGCCCACCGCCCTCACCTACAGCCGTGACGGTGAACACCTCGCTGTCGGCGAGGTCACCGGACGGGTCACCGTCTGGAACCGCGACGCCACCCGCCGCCTCGCCGTGCTCCCGTTGGACTCCGCCGCGCCCGACGACGCGACCATCACCGCCCTGGCCTACTCGCCGGACGGCACCATCCTGGCGACGGCGAACAGGGCCGGCGCGGTGCGGCTGTGGGACGCGGCCTCCAGCCGTCCCCTGGGCGGAGCCCTGCCCACTCCCGGCGACCCGATTCGCGCCCTCGCCTTCGGCGCGGACGGCACGACCCTGCTCGTCGCCGGCCGGAACGTCCCCCTCCAGACGTACCCGGTCGATCCGGAGCGGATCGCCGCAGAGGTGTGCCGACGCGCGCAGGGAGGTCTGAGCGATACCGAGTGGGCCACGTACATCCCGGAGCTCGCCTACCGGTCGCAGTGCTGATCCGTCCGCAGAACCGCCTGCCGCACTCGGCAGCGTCCGGCTGGTGGCGTGCCCGCAGTGGCGCCGAGGAGGCGAGCCGGCACCGAACCAGCGCGGCAGCCGGCACCACTCCGGCACAGCACCCCACCAGCACCACAGGTGGTGCCCGCTCACACCCCCCGCAGCCCAACTGTGGCGCTGCTCCACATACTCCGCTGACCTGCGTGTTTCTACGGTGTGGCGAGACGAGTTCGTCCCCTGCACGCTGCCCGGAAGTGGTGCCCATGGCCGTCTCTGCGACCGCTCCCCCACCGACCGCGAACCTGCGGCGCATCGTCGTCGCCAGTCTCATCGGCACCACCGTCGAGTGGTACGACTTCTTTCTCTACGGATCGGCCGCCGCGCTGGTCTTCAACAAGCTCTTCTTCCCCGGCTCCGATCCCCTCGTCGGGACCTTGCTGTCGTTTCTGACGTACGCGGTCGGGTTCGCCGCCCGGCCCCTTGGGGCGCTGGTCTTCGGGCACTACGGGGACCGGCTGGGCCGTAAGCGGCTGCTGGTGCTGAGCCTTGTGATGATGGGCGGTGCGACCTTCGCGATCGGGCTGCTGCCGACGCATGCCGCGGTCGGCACGGCGGCGCCGGTGCTGCTGACCGCGCTGCGGCTGGTCCAGGGGTTCGCGCTGGGCGGTGAGTGGGGCGGCGCGGTGCTGCTGGTGTCGGAGCACGGCGACGCCCGGCGGCGTGGGTTCTGGGCTTCCTGGCCCCAAACGGGCGCGCCCGCAGGGCAGTTGCTGGCCACCGGCGTGCTGTCGCTGATGACGGCGCTGCTGCCGGAGGCGGCGTTCGTGGCCTGGGGGTGGCGGGTGCCGTTCCTGCTCTCGGGCGTGCTGGTCGTCGTCGGACTGTGGATGCGGATGTCGGTGGACGAATCGCCCGTCTTCCAGGCGGCGTTGCGCAGCGCCGAGGCCCGGCGGGCGCAGGGCGCGGCGGTGGAGAGGACGCCGCTGGTCGCGGTGCTGAGGCACCACTGGCGCGATGTGCTGATCGCGATGGGCGCGCGGATGGCCGAGAACATCTCGTACTACGTCGTCACGGCGTTCGTGCTGGTCTACGCGACGGCGCACACCGGGCTAGGACCGCAGACCGCGCTGAACGCGGTGCTGCTCGCCTCGGCGCTGCACTTCGCCGTCATCCCCGCCTGGGGCGCGCTGTCGGACCGGATCGGGCGCCGTCCGGTCTATCTGCTGGGCGCGGCCGGCGTCGCCGTATGGGCGTTTCCCTTCTTCGCGCTGGTGGACTCCGGGCGGTTCGGGCCGCTGCTGCTCGCGGTGAGCGTCGGGCTGGTCTTCCACGGTGCGATGTACGCGCCGCAGGCGGCGTTCTTCGCGGAGATGTTCGCGACCCGGATGCGGTATTCGGGTGCCTCGATCGGCGCCCAGTTCGCGTCGGTGGCGGCCGGGGCGCCCGCCCCGCTGATCGCCACGGCGCTGCTCGCCGACTTCGGCGGCCCGACGCCGATCGCCCTGTACGTCATCGGCGCCGCGCTGCTGACGCTGATCGCGGTGGGCGCGGCGCGGGAGACCCGTCACCGGGATCTCGCGGCGGTGGAGGGGGCGGCGAGCAGGTCCGCGCAGGCGGCGAAGGGCTGATGTGCGGCGGGGGCGTGACGGGCCGTGGGACGCTCCGGGAGACGGGCAGCGGGCCCGCCACGCCCCCGCCGGACGTCAGGACCTGCCGCCCTTGGTGTCGCCCTTGGACCGCAGGGAGTCCTTCGCGCCCCGGATGGCCTCCTCGGCCTCCCCCATGGCGCTTCTGGCCTTGCCCTTGACCTGGTCGGTGCGGCCCTCGGCCTTCAGCCGCTCGTCGTCAATGGCCTGGCCCGCCTTCTCCTTGGCCTGGCCGACCCGCTCCTTGGCCTTGCCCTTCATCTTGTCCCTGGCGCCTTTGTCCGGCATATCCAACTCCTTGTGTGTCGGGGGAAGGAGCGAAAGCTCCGGGTCCACGCTGCCTCAGGCCATGCGGGCCCGCACCCGGAGCCGCCTCCCGCTACTCCTCCGTATCGCGCGCCATGGCCCCCGAGAGCTGGTGCAACCGCAGCGCCAGCTGGATCTCCAGGGCGCGCGCCGGGGTCTGCCAGTCGGGTCCCAGCAGCCGGCTGACCCGTTCCAGGCGCTGGGCGACGGTGTTCACATGGACGTGCAGCTCGTCCTTGGTGCGGGCCGGGCTCATCCCGCAGGCGAAGTAGGCGCCCAGGGTGCGCAGCAGCTCCGTACCGCGGCGGGCGTCGTAGTCGGCGACGGTACCGAGCGTGCGGTGGACGAAGCCGTCCACATCGCGGGTGTCGGCGAGCAGCAGGCCGAGGAAGCCGAAGTCGGCGGCGGCCGCGCCCTGTCCGGCCCGGCCCAGCACGCACAGCGCCTCCCGGCAGCGCCGGGCCTCGGCGTAGGCGTCCGCGACGGCCGCGGGCCGGGCGGCGGGGGCCGGCACCGGGGCCGAGGCGCCGACCGTGACGGGGGCGTGCAGCGCGGCGCGGAGCCGGGTGGCGATCCGGCGGGCGGTGTGCGCCGGATCGCCGTCCGGTCCGAGCGGCAGCAGCAGGACGGCGCCGCCGTCCCGTACGGCGGCCAGGCCGCGGCGGGTGGCGGCCAGGTGGGCGGCGGCCGACCACAGGCGCCGGCGGTCGGCGCCGGCGGGGTGCGGCGGGTCCGCGCAGCCGGACGCCGGCGCATCGGCCATCCGCGCCGCCAGGACCACATGGGGCGCGTCGAGGTCGGCGCCGACGCGGGCGGCGCGTTCGCGCAGCAGGCGGGGGTCGCGCCCGGCGGCGTCCAGGAGGTCGTCCAGCAGCTCGCCGCGCACCCGCGCCTCGGCCTCGCCGGCGGTCCGGCGGGCGAGCAGGAGCAGGGAGGTGACCATGGCGGCCCGTTCCAGGGTCCGCTGGTCGACGGGGTCGAGCGTCGGGTGGCCGCGCAGGACCAGGGCGCCCAGTACCTCGCCGCCCGCCCACACCGCGGCGACCCAATCTCCCCCACTCTCGGCTTCGCTCGACCGGGAGGTACCCCCATCGTCCCGTACGGCGTGGCCGTCGGCGCGGGAGCGGTCCAGGGCGGCGGCCGGCGCCCGCTCGGGATCGATGAACTCCACCTCGCCGTCCAGCACTTCGGCCACCGCGTCCGCGACGTCCCGCACCCCGCCGCCGCGCAGCACCAGTTCGGTCAGCCGGTCGTGGATGCCCGAGGCCCGCTCGATGACCGCGCTGCGGTCGCGGATGATCTCGTTGGCGGCCTCCAGGCCGGTGAGCGCCTTACGGGTCTCGGCGAGGAGGTTGGCGGTGTCGATGGCGACGGCCGCGTGCGCCGCGTGGGCGGCCAGCAGCGCGATCTGGCCCGGTTCGAAGACCCGCTCTCGGCGGTCGGCGGCGAACAGCACGCCGATGACGCCGCTGCCGAGCATCAGCGGCACCCCGAGGATCGCCACCAGCCCCTCGTCGCGGACGCCGGAGTCGATGGCCCGGGTGTGCCGGAACCGCTCGTCGTGGAAGTAGCTGTCGGTGACGTACGGGCGGGCGGTCTGCGCGACGAGCCCTCCCAGGCCCTCGCCCATGCCGAGCCGCAGCTGCTGGAACCGCGCGGAGACCGAGCCGTCGGTGACCCGCATATAGGTGTCGCCGGCCGACGGGTCGTTGAGGGTGAGGTAGGCGACCTCGGTGCCCAGGAGGGAGCGGGCCCGGCGGACGATGGCGCGCAGTACGGCGTCCAGGTCGCGCAGCCCGGCCAGGTCGTGCGCGGTGGCGTAGAGCGCGGACAGCTCGGCCTCGCGCCGCCGGCGGTCCTCCAACTCGGTCCGTACCCGCAGCGCGAGGAGCTTGGCCCGCTCCAGTGCGGCGAGCCGGCCGGCGGGCGCGCCCTCGGCGCGGGCCCGCAGCACCGGGCGCTCGTAGTCCTCGGCGGCGGCCCCGGTGGCGAGCAGGCCGAGAAAGCCCAGGTCGCCGGGTGAGGAGTCCTCGGCCCGGTCGTGGGCGGGGGTGTCGGCGGAGTCGGTGCCGGGCGCGGGCGTCGGCTGGTCGTCGGGCATGGTCACAGGGATACCTTCGGGTCGTCGCCGCGCGCCAGGGTCCGGCCGCCCGCGCATCGGCCGCGAGGCGCGCGGAGCGGAGCGCTCAGTGCGCCGTCCAACCGCCGTCCAGGACCAGCGAGGTACCCGTCATGAAGGACGCCTGCGGGGTGCAGAGGTAGGCGACGGCCTCGGCGACCTCCTCCGGTTCGAGCAGCCGCTTGAGGGCTGCGTCCGCGAGCAGGATGTCGGCCAGTACGCGCTCCTCGGGGATGCCGTGTGCCGCGGCCTGGTCGGCGAGCTGGCGCTCGACGAGGGGGGTGCGGACGTATCCGGGGTTGACGCAGTTGCTGGTGACGCCGTGCGGGGCGCCCTCCAGGGCGGCGGTCTTCGACAGGCCCTCCAGGCCGTGCTTGGCGGCCACGTAGGCGGACTTGAAGGGCGAGGCCCGCAGCCCGTGCACGGAGGAGATGTTGACGACGCGGCCCCAGCCCTGCTCGTACATATGGGGCAGCGCGCCGCGCAGCAGCCGGAAGGGGGCCTCCAGCATGACGGTCAGCACCTCGTGGAAGACCTCGGGCGGGAAGGTCTCGATGGGGCGGACGAGCTGCATACCGGCGTTGTTGACCAGCAGGTCGACGCCCGCCGCGGCCCGCTCGGCGGCGTCCAGGTCGGTGAGGTCCAGGGGGCGGGGTTCGATACCGCCGCGGGCGCCGTCCGGGAGCGCCGCGGCAAGCCCGGCCAGGCCGGCCGCGTCCCGGTCGACGGCGCGCACCGTGGCGCCGGCCGCCGCCAGCCGCAGCGCGCAGGCGCGTCCGATGCCGCCGGCCGCGCCGGTCACGAGGGCGGTGCGGCCGTCGAGTTCGAGGGATACCGGCCCCGGGATGCGTGGCGCGCCCGGGGCACCCGGGATTCCTGGCGTGCCTGGGGTTCCTGGGGCACCGATCATGGTCATGCCCGCACCCTAGGCAGCGCGACGGCCGGCACCGATGTGCCACGGCACCACACTTCGGGGGCCGGGTGTGGCGGCTGGGCACGCCCGCCGTGCCACCATGCCCCGCCCCGGGCGCAGTTCACCCGAACGGCCGTCCCGGATCGCCCCGCCCCCGCGGGGCTCCTAGCGTCGTACGACGCAACGTGCCGTCCGTGCACCGCCGCCACGAGGGAGTCCGACATGCGCAGGCTCATCGCCCTGCCGACCGTGCTGTTCGCCCTGGCCGCCGCGGGGTGCGCGGACGCACAGGACGGCGGGGCGAGCACCGCCCTGCCGTCGTCCGCCGGTACGGGAGCGGGGCCGGGCCCGGACGACCCCGGCGTCCCCTCCCCCGCCGTCCCCGGGCAGCCGGTCAGCTGCGGCACGATCAAGGACGCGCTGGGCACGGCGGGCGATGTCGCGCTGTACGCCGACCCCGGCGCCGGCGGCACGGTGGGCTGCGGCGAGGCCCGCGACGTGATGAAGGAGTTCCTGCTGCGGGCGCCGCGGGAGGGCGACAGCGACCAGGGCGCGCTCGCCGTACGCGGCTGGCTCTGCCAGTACGAGAGCGGCCCCACCGGCACCTGGATCACCAGCTGCCGCAAGGACCGGCGCGAGATGCACACCGAGGAGCCGGCCGGTCTGCCGGACTCACCGGGCTCGTCCCAGCTGCCCACGCTCCCCGAAGAGCCGTCGGACCCGTTGGAGGAGCCGTCGACGGAGGAGCTCTAGGGGGCAGGCTGGCCCTGATCCACCGGCCAGGCGGGCCCTGGGCCGGAGGGGCCGGGGCCTACGCCGGGAAGTGCCGTCCCTCCGGCTCCTCCCCCATCCCGTGGAACCAGGTCGGCCCGGCCTCCACCGCCCGCTTGATGCGGGTGAGCGCGTACTCCTGCAGTTCCGGCAGGGCGTCCAGCGCGAACCAGCCCACTTCCAGCGACTCGTCGTCGTTGACCTGTGCCCGGCCGCCGATCGCGCGGCAGCGCAGCGTCACGTCCATGAACTGGCAGACGTCCCCGTTGGGGTAGTGCGTGGGAGGCATGGTCTCGACGAGGACCACCTGTTCGGCGACGACCCGCACCGCGGTCTCCTCGTAGACCTCGCGCACCGCGGTCTCGGCGGGCTGCTCGCCCGGTTCGGGGATACCGCCGATCACCGACCAGCCGCCGGTGTCGGCCCGCCTGCCCAGCAGGACACGGCCCTCGTCGTCGAAGACGACCGCGCTCACCCCGGGCAGCCACAGCAGCTGTCGGCCGATGGAGTTCCGCAGGTCACGGATGAAGTCGGGCGTTGGCATGCTTCGACCCTACGGGACGTGGCCGGCGGGCGGGCCCGCGGAAGGCCCCCGGGCACGGGGCGAAGGTCCCGGCCGCGCGTGGCGCCCGGTGCTCAGGCGCCCGCCGGGGTCCCGTTGCGCGGGGAGAGCCGGCGGCGGACGGCGCGGACGGCGCCCTCGGCGTCGTCGACGGTGATGGTGAAGGTGCGCCCGTCACCGAGCTTGAGCACCAGCCCCTCGCCGCGGCGCACGACCACGGCCGTGCCCTGATCGGGGCGCCAGCGGTAGCCCCAGCCGCCCCAGTGGCGGGGGGTGACCTGCGGGTCGAAGTCGGCGTCGACGACCGTGTCGAGGGGGATCCTGCGGCGCGGCACCCCTATGTGGCCGCACCGCACTTCCAGGCAGTCCTTGTCGACGCGTACAGCCACATGGACGAAGGCGAGGGTGCCGAAGAGCACCAGCAGGCCGGCCGCCACACAGCCGACCACCGACATCACCAGGGGCGCCAGACCCGTGGTCCAGCTGCTGTCGACGGCGAGCTCGATGCCCAGCGCGAGACACGCCGCGCCCATCGCGGCCAGGAGCCACTGGACGCGGTTGGTGGCGCTGCCGTGCCAGACCTCGGGGATCTCGGCATGGGAGCCGCCGAGGCGCGGTGCGGCTCCGCCGGCACCGCCGTTGTCGCCGGGGGCTGCTGCCCCCTCGTGGGGGTGGTCCCTCATGAGACGCAGCGTACGCGTCTTCACACGCTGTGGCAGCGCGTCGGACGGGGGCGGTCAGCCGCTCAGCACGCCGGCGGTGTCCGTACGGCTCCCCGCGAGCAGCCGGCCCTCGGCGTAGGCGAGCGCCACGGGCGGCAGTCCGGCCGGACGGCCGCTGAGGAGCACGCTGAGGCCGCCGGTCGGGGCGGCCGCGGGCGCCGGTTCGGCGCCGGCGCGGCGCAGCGCCTGGGCGGCGACGGCCTCGGCCGATCCGTGCAGGACGAGTGCGGGGGCACCGGGCTGCTGGAGGGCGGCGCGGATCCGGTCGCCGACCAGCTCGTAGTGGGTGCAGCCCAGGACGACGGCCCGTACGTCCCGCGGGGTGCGCTGCGCGGCGGCCGCGATGGCGGCGTCGATGGCGGCCTCGTCGGCGGCCTCGACCGCGTCGGCGAGCCCCGGGCAGGGCACTTCGGCGACGGCCACGCCGTGCGCGAAGCGCTCGATCAGGTCCCGCTGGTAGGGGCTGCCGGTGGTGGCGGGGGTGGCCCAGATGGCGACGGGGCCGCCGCCGGCCGCGGCGGGCTTGATGGCCGGGACCGTGCCGATGACCGGGATGGCGGGCTCCAGCTCGGCCCGCAGGACGGGCAGGGCGTGGACGGAGGCGGTGTTGCAGGCGACGATCAGCGCGTCGGGGCGGTGCGCGGCGGCGGCGCGGGCCACCGCCAGGGCGTGCTCGGCGACGTCGTCGGGGGTGCGCGGACCCCAGGGCATGCCGTCGGGGTCGGAGGAGAGGACCAGATCCGCGTCCGGCCGCAGTCGGCGTACGGCGGCCGCCGCCGCGAGCAGCCCGGTCCCGGAGTCCATCAGCGCGATCTTCACCCGGACACTTTACCGGTCCGGCCGTCCCACTTGTCATACCGGCCGGGGCGTCCGGTGGGGACACGGCGGCCGACAAGCCGGGCCGTCGCCGCGGTGGTGCGGCAGACTGCGCGCGTGGGAGCGATGGGCTGGATCGGTGCCGGGTCGTTGGCGGCCTGGGCGTGGCTACTGCTGGGGCAGGGCTTCTTCTGGCGTACCGATATGCGGTTGCCGGACCGCCGGGATCCCGGGCGCTGGCCGTCGGTCGCGGTGGTGGTCCCGGCGCGGGACGAGGCCGCGGTGCTGCCGGAGAGCCTGCCCTCGCTGCTGGGGCAGAAGTATCCGGGCCGGGCGGAGGTGTTCCTGGTCGACGACGGCAGTACCGACGGCACGGGCGCGCTCGCCCGTGAGCTGGCCGACGCGCGGGGCGGGCTGCCGCTGACGGTGGCCTCGCCCGGTGAGCCCGAGCCGGGGTGGACGGGCAAGCTGTGGGCGCTGCGGCACGGGATCGCGCTGGCCCGGGAGCGGATGGCGCCGGAGTATCTGCTGCTGACCGACGCGGATATCGCGCACGGCCCGGAGAGCCTGCGGGAGTTGGTGGCGGCGGCCCGGTCGGCGCGGCTGGATCTGGTGTCGCAGATGGCCCGGCTGCGGGTGGTGACGTTCTGGGAGCGGCTGATCGTGCCGGCGTTCGTGTACTTCTTCGGGCAGCTCTACCCGTTCCGCTGGGTGAACCGGCCCGGGGCGCGGACCGCGGCGGCGGCCGGCGGCTGTGTGCTGCTGCGGCGGGAGGCCGCGGAGCGGGCCGGTGTCCCGGAGGCGATCCGGGGTGCGGTGATCGACGATGTGACGCTGGCGCGGGCGGTGCAGCGCGGCGGCGGCACGATCTGGCTGGGGCTGGCCGACCATGTGGACAGCGTGCGGCCGTATCCGCGGCTGGCCGAGCTGTGGCGGATGGTCTCCCGCAGCGCGTACGCCCAGCTGCGGCATCAGCCGCTGCTGCTGCTCGGCACGGCCCTCGGCCTCGCGCTGGTGTATCTGGCGCCGCCGCTCGCGCTGGCGGCCGGGCTGGCCGGCGGCGGCCCGGCGGTCGCGGCGCTGGGCGGCGCGGCCTGGGCGGTGATGTGCGGGACGTATCTGCCGATGCTGCGCTACTACGGGCAGCCGGTCTGGGCGGCGCCGCTGCTGCCGTTCACCGCGCTGCTGTATCTGCTGATGACGGTGGACTCGGCGGTGCAGCACTACCGGGGGCGCGGCGCGGCCTGGAAGGGGCGGACGTACTGACACCGGCACCCGGGGCCGGCCCCCAGGGCCGCCCCCGGGTGCCGGTGTCACTTGCTGGCCGGGGACCAGTCCAGGCCCCAGCCGTAGGCGTGGTCCACGGTGCGCTGCGGGCTGATGCCGGGCTCGGGGACGAGGTAGCGGGCCTCGCGCTGGACGACGAGTTCGCCGCCGGTGTTGGTGATCAGGGCCAGCGCGCAGACGTTGGAGGGCACCGTGCAGGCGTCCAGCGTGAACTCGACGGGGGCCCCGTACTGGGGCTGGAGGGTGACCGTGGCGCTGAGCCCCTCGAAGCTGCG
Organism: Streptomyces sp. NPDC026575; assembly: GCF_055567415.1. Lineage (NCBI taxonomy): Bacteria > Bacillati > Actinomycetota > Actinomycetes > Kitasatosporales > Streptomycetaceae > Streptomyces > Streptomyces sp. NPDC026575. The sequence continues at coordinate 34,842 of NZ_JBVHQM010000040.1, read as the reverse complement.
GGCCCCGGCGTAGACGGTGACGAAGATCAGGATGCGCTTGATGCGCGCCTGGTGGTCGAGGTTGATGGTGAGGTTCTCGCCGGCCGCGACCGCGCCGGTGCGGTCGTCGCCGTCGAGCTGGATGTACGGCGGCGCGTGCAGGGTGCCGAAGTTGTTGCCGAGCGGGTGGACCACTCCGGCGGCGCCGTCGGTGAGTTCGTACAGCGCGCACAGGTCGAGGTCCAGTTCGCCGGACGAGGGCAGCAGCGCGCCGCGGGCGCCCATGGCCTGCATCGCCTTGCGGCCGAGTTTCTTGGTCAGCCGCTTGCCCGCGCCGCCGCTGCTCCAGTTGAGGTTCACCCGCATCGCCCCCGAGGTGCCGCCCTGCTTCGTCAATGAAACGGCGGGGGCATCCTTCGTGAGGGTGACTTTTGTCAGACGAACCGGAGGGGGCGCGGAAGCCGGCGCGGGCTGCCCCGGCGGGGGCGGAATTGACGCCGCCGGTTGACCCGCCGGCAACGGGGGCGCAGGAGGCGCCACAGGAGGCGCAGGGGCCGCCATCGGGGGCGCGGGAGCTGTGGCGGGCGCCGAGGCGGGGGCCGGGGCGGGCGCCGGGGCCTGCGGCGGCGCGGGCTCCTCGACGCTGATGCCGAAGTCGGTGGCGAGGCCCGCGAGTCCGGTGTCGTAGCCCTGTCCCACCGCGCGGAACTTCCAGCCGCCCTGCCGCCGGTAGAGCTCCCCGAGCACGAAGGCGCTCTCCGTGGTGGCGTCCCGGCTGTCGAAGCGGGCGATCTCGGCGCCGCTCGCCGCGTCCAGCACCCGGATGTGCAGCCCGGGGACGCTCCCGAAGGCGCCGCCGTCGGCGGAGGCCGCCAGCACCACCTTGTCGACGGCGGGTTCCACGGCGGCCAGGGCGACGGTGAGGGTGTCGGTCATCGCGCCGCCGGCCGGGCGCTTGCCCTCGTGGCGCACGGCGCCGGAGGCGTGCGCGGCCTGGTTGTAGAAGACGAAGTCGCCGTCGTCGCGGACCTTTCCGGACACCAGCAGCAGCGCGGAGGCGTCCACGTCCGGCACCCCGGGGGCGGCCTGCCAGCCCAGTTCGACCCGGACCGCCTGGGCCGGGACCGGGACGTTGCCGCCCTTGAGCATCGACATCGCTTGCGCCTTCCTCTCGTCCGCCGTGCCCCGTCAGTGGTGGCACTCCCAACCTACTTGGCCCGAACCGCTCCGAACGTCGCCTGTTCACCCGCGAGAAGCGAGGTCTTTACACGATCCCTACGGGCGATCGCGACCGATTTTCCCAAGTTCGCTCGCATTGGCGATCCATGGCCTCTCCGAACACGTAAAACAACCCTCTTTCCAGACTCCCCAATCAGCACATCGTGGGCTTAACTTATGAGGCATGACCTCCCCCCGCTCTACCTATGGCGGCGGCTACTACGCTTCGCCTTCCTTCCCGGACACTCCGATCTACGACAGCCTCGTCGCAGAGCGGGGCACACCCCAGATCGCCCCGATCCGGGTGAACCCCTCCCCTTATGACACGGGTTCGTCCTATTTGCCGGCGCTGCCCTCGGCACTTCCGGCACTCCCGGCCGCCCCCTCCCACCCCTCGCCGAGCCAGGGGTACCCGGGCGCCGCCGCACAGCCGGTCGCACCGCTGCAGCACGCCCCGGCGCCGTACATCCCCCAGCAGGCGGGCGTCCGCGGTGGCTACCAGGCCCCGCAGCAGCCGCAGCCCCAGCGCCCGGCACCGGGCATGGGCACGGGGTATGAGGCGATGCGGCCCGCCGCTCCGGTCGCGCCCCGCCCGGCCGCCCCGTACGACGATCCGTACGGCCGGCAGTATCCGCGGGGGTACTGACCTGGGCGATCGGTCAACTGTCCGAGGCGGCTGGCAGGATGGCACCCATGCCGAAGCTTGCGCTGCAATCCATCCATATCTATCCGGCCAAGTCCCTGGCGGGATCCGACCCCGGCGAGGCGGTCGTGGAGCCGTGGGGGCTCGCCGGGGACCGACGCTGGATGCTGGTGGACGCCGAGCGCAGGATGATCACCCAACGGCAGCAGCCGAGGTTGGCCTTGGCGCGCGCCGAGGGGGCGCCGGGCGGTGCCCTCAGGCTCACCGCCCCCGGCATGGCGGCGCTGACGGTCGAGCCGCCAGGGTGCGGGGAGACCGTCTCGGTGGAGGTCTGGAAGGACGAGGTGGAGGCGGTACCCGCGGGCGAGGCGGCGGCCGAATGGTTCCGCGGGTATCTGGGCGTCGAGTGCCGGCTGGTGCATCTCGACGCCCCGGAGAAGCGCCGGCCGATCCACCCCGAGTACTGCGAGCCCGGTGAGACGGTCAGTTTCGCCGACGGCTTTCCCCTGCTGCTGACGACCGCCTCGTCGCTGGACGCCCTCAACTCGCTCATCGCGCAGGGCGACCACCCCGACGAGGGCCCCCTGCCCATGAACCGTTTCCGGCCCAATGTGGTGGTGGACGGCACGGCCCCCTGGGCCGAGGACGACTGGCGGCGGGTCCGTATCGGCGAGGTGGTCTTCCAGGTGGCCAAGCCTTGCGCGCGCTGTGTGGTCACGACCACCGACCAGCGCACCGCCGAGCGCGGCAAGGAACCGCTGCGGACCCTCGCCCGCCGTCGCCGCTTCGGAGACCGGCTGGTCTTCGGCCAGAATCTGATTCCCCGCGGGGCCGGCACGATCCGTATCGGCGACCCGTTCGAGATACTCGACTGACGGGCCGGCGCGGCCCCGCACCGTGGCCGCGCCACGGGCGCTCGCGACGGCTGCCGGACCACTACGGCCCGGTGGCGGTAGGCCGCGGCGGGCGCCAGGCGCTGCCGAACGGGCCGGGGGGACGGGAGAGCAGGACCGCGTGACGATGCCTGCGAGGGACACCGGGAGCGACCATCTGATCCCTGTCCAGCATCTGCGGCCCGGAGACCACGCCTTTGTGAGTTACGGCAACGACGAGGTGCGCTGGGAGGTCGTCACGGCATTCGTCCGGCTCGGGCTGGCCCGCGGCGAGAAGGTGCTGGTCCTGCCCTGCCCCGGGGTGCCCGAGGAGGAGGTGCTGGCCAGGATCGACTTCCCCAGCCGCAGCACCGTCCGGGCGCGCGCCCGCGGCCAGTTGGTGGTCGACAGCATGCGCGGGATGATCGCGCCGGACACCGCGTTCACCGCCGCGCGGCAGATGGGCCGGCTCTACGCCGAGACCGACCGGGCCACGGCCGAGGGCTATACGGGCCTTCGGGCGTTCATCGACATGGGCTGGGTGGCCGCCCTCGGCGCGGACGTCGAGACGATGATGCGCCGCGAGACGGGCGCGCAGGCGCTCTTCAGCTGCCGCCCGTACACCGAGATCTGCGCCTACGACCGCCGCGGGTTCGACCGCGAGGTCGTCGCGGCCATGGAACGGGCGCACCCGCGCGCGCTGCTGGAGCGCCTGGGCGCGCTGCGGTCGGTGCGCGACCCGGACGGCGCACTGCGCTTCATCGGGGAGGCGGACGCCGCGAATCAGGACGCCTTCGGCAGGGCGCTGCAGCTCGCGCTGGCGCACACGGCGCCGGCCCGGCGGCTGACCGTGGATCTGACCCGGCTGCACTTCCTGTCGGTGGGCTGCGCCGTCCGCCTGCTGATGCTGGCCCGCGGCGCCGTGGGCCATGAACTGATCGAGGTGCGCTGCCACCGCGGGCAGCGCCGGATGCTGCGGCGGCTGGGCAGCGGAACGGTGCCGCTGCTGGTGCTGACGGAGGTGGTGCATCCGTGGTGAACCCCGATCCGGCGGGCCCGGCCGAGGACCCGGCCGAGGAGTCCGGCCGCCGGTTGCTCCAACGGCGCTTCACCGCCCGGCTGCTGCCCCAGGTGCGGCTGCTGGTGGAGGAGTGCGCCGCCCGGGAGGGTCTGTGCGAGCCGAAGCGGGGCGAGTTCGTGCTGGCCGTGGACGAGATCGCGGGCAACGCCGTGGAGCATGCGGGCGGTTCGGGGCGGCTGGTGCTGCGGCGGCTCGGCGATGAGCTGGAGTGCCGGATCAGCGACACGGGCCCCGGGTTCAGCGAGGCGGTGATCCCCGAGCTGCTGCCGGGCCTGGACGGTGCGACGAAGGGGCGCGGGCTGTGGCTGGCGCGCTTGGTGGCGGACCGGTTCGAGGTCGCCGGGGCGGCGCCGGACAGCGGCCTGACGGGCGCGACGGTGACGCTGGCGGTACGGCTGCGCTGAGCGCCTGGGCCCCGGGCTCCCGCTCCATGGTGCGGAAAGCCGATTCCGATACGGCGTGATGTGCCTCTCTCTTGGCAGAACTCTCGCCTGGAGCACCCCCGATGCGGTATTTACCAACACGGAGAGGGGGCGACGATGCGAGCGATGCGAGGCGTATGGCGCTGGCGGCGCAATCCGCTGCGGCGTCGGACCGACCGGATCGAGGCATGGCTGGCGCTCGCCGCCGCCCTCCTGATCGTCTTCGGGGCACCCGCCGCCGGCTGGCTCATCGGCCGCGCGGCGCACGGCGCGCTGCTGGAGTCCGTACGGGTGCAGTATCAGCAGCGCCATCTGGTGTGGGCCACGGTCGACCGGCTGGTCTCCCGGGCTCCGCTCGACCCCGATCCGGAGACCTCCTCGCAGCGCGATGCCCACCTCCGGGTGATCGCCCGCTGGACGGCCGTGGACGGCAGCGCCCTCACCGGGCAGCTGGCCGCACCGCGTCCGGTGGAGCCCGGCGAGCGGTTCCGCATCTGGACCGACGACCGGGGCCGGGTGATGCCCCGGCCGATGGACGTCGGCACGGCCGGTACGCACGCGGTGCTGGCCGGTCTGGGCAGCGCGGCCGCCGCCGGTGGACTGATCGAGGGCGGCCGGCGCCTGGTCGTCGGGCAGCTGATGGCGCGTCGCTTCCGCCGCTGGGACGCGGAGTGGGAGCGCGCGGGCCAGGACTGGGGCCGGGCCGACGCGGGGAGTTGAGCCGCCCGGCCCCTCGCGGCTGACCAGGTGCTGACCGTGTCAACTGGCGCCCCCCGGGCGCGCTACGGTGGGGGCGCCAGCCTCTCGGCTGGGGCCCGCAGTACCCGAATGCGGACATCCGCGTACGGATGGTTGCCGGGCCGACATCAGCCGCACGAGGTGGGGGCACGACAGCGCCATGGCACAGGGCTCGGTCCAGGTGACGCACTCCGGAACATCGCGGTGGCGGCGCCGCACAGGGGAGTACAGCTCGCTCGCCGCCGCCCTGGAGGCCGCCGGGGACGGTGATGTGCTGACCGTCCCGGCCGGCACGTACCGGGAGAACCTGGTGCTGCTGCGCGCGGTGACACTGCGGGGCCCGGACGGCTCGCGCGGTTCGGTGCGGATCGCCCCGGCCGACGGGGTGGCGCTGACCATACGGGCCTCGGCGGCCGTGCACGATCTGCATCTGGAGGCGACGGACTCGGCCGCGCCCGCGCTGCTGGTGGAGGACGGCGCGCCGGAGCTGACCGGCCTGCGGGTGGTGACCCGGTCCGCGTCCGGCATCGAGGTGCGCGGCGGGGCCCGCCCGACGGTGCGCCGCTGCACGGTCGACAACGCGGGCGGGGTGGGCATCAGCGTCCTGGAAGGGGCCGGCGGCCTCTTCGAGGAGTGCGAGGTGGTGGCCGCCGGGCAGGCCGGCGTGGCGGTACGCGGCGGGGCCCATCCCCGGCTGGAGAACTGCCGGATCCACCACGCCTCGGGCGCCGGGCTGTCGGTCAACGGCGAGGGCAGCGCGGTCGAGGCGGTGGGCTGCGAGCTGTACGAGATCAAGGGCGCGGGGATCCAGGTGGCCGCGCGGGCCACCGGCCACCTCACGGACTGCACGGTGCACCGGACCTCCGCCGACGGCGTCACCCTGGACACCGACGCGGTCCTCACACTGGCGGACTGCGATATCCACGACATCCCGGAGAACGCGGTCGATCTGCGGTCCCGTTCGGTGCTGACGCTGACCCGCAGCACGGTGCGGCACTTCGGGCGCAACGGCCTGTCCGTATGGGACCCGGGCACCCGGGTCGACGCCAACCAGTGCGAGATCCACGACAGCACCGGCGACTACCCGGCGGTGTGGGTCAGCGACGGCGCCACCGCCGTACTGGACTCGACCCGGGTGCACGACGTGCCGGACGCGCTGTTCGTACTGGACCGGGGCTCGCGCGCCGATGTCGTCGACTGCGATATCGCGCAGGTCCGCAACACCGCGGTGTCGGTGAGCGACGGGGCGACCGTCCAGCTGGACGACTGCCGGATCCGGGAGGCGGCGACCGGTGCGTGGTTCCGCGACCACGGCAGCGGCGGCACGCTCGCCAACTGCACCATCGACGGTGCGCAGACCGGCGTGATCGTCACCAAGGGCGCGGACCCCACCATCGAGGGCTGCACGGTCAGCGGACCGGCCGAGGCCGGGTTCTATGTCTCGGCCGAGGGCCGCGGCACGTTCCACGGCTGCCGGGTCACCGGGAGTTCCGGCTTCGGCTTCCATGTGATCGACGGCTGCCGTACGACGCTGACCCGGTGCCGTACGGAGCGCTGTGCGCGCGGCGGCTACGAGTTCGCCGAGGGCGGCGCCGGGCAGGGGGACGGGCCCACGGTCCAGGACTGCACCAGCGACGAGAGCCGTGCGGTGCCGCCGCCGGCCGCCACGACGGTGCCGCCCGCCGCGGCGCAGGCGACCCAGACGGCCGGGCTGCTGGGCAGCGTTCCGGCGCAGAGCCCGCCGCCGGCCGCCACGGCGGCGGCCGAACCGGTCGTCAGCGGCCGGCCGTCCGACGAGGTGCTGGGCGAACTCGACACCCTCGTGGGGCTGGAGAGCGTCAAGCGCGAGGTCCGCAGCCTGATCAACATGATCGAGGTGGGGCGCCGGCGCCAGGAGGCCGGTCTGAAGGCCGCGTCGGTGCGCCGCCATCTGGTGTTCACCGGCTCCCCCGGCACCGGCAAGACCACCGTGGCCCGGCTCTACGGCGAGATCCTGGCGTCGCTGGGGGTGCTGGAGCGCGGCCACCTGGTCGAGGTGTCGCGGGTGGACCTGGTGGGCGAGCACATCGGCTCGACGGCCATCCGTACCCAGGAGGCGTTCGACCGGGCGCGCGGCGGGGTGCTGTTCATCGACGAGGCGTACGCCCTCTCGCCCGAGGACTCCGGACGGGACTTCGGCAAGGAGGCAATCGACACCCTCGTGAAGCTGATGGAGGACCACCGGGACGCGGTGGTGGTGATCGTGGCGGGGTACACCGCCGAGATGGAGCGCTTCCTGGCGGTCAACCCCGGTGTGGCGTCGCGTTTCTCACGGACCATCACCTTCGGCGACTACGCCCCCGAGGAGCTGCTGCGGATCGTCGAGCAGCAGGGCGAGGAGCATGAGTACCGCCTCGCCGAGGGGGCCGGTGAGGCACTGCTGAAGTACTTCACCGTGCTCCCCAAGGGCCCCTCCTTCGGCAACGGCCGCACCGCGCGGCAGACGTTCGAGGCGATGGTCGAGCGGCACGCGGGCCGGGTGGCGCAGCTGTCCGACCCGAGCACCGACGACCTGACCCTGCTCTACGCGGACGATCTGCCCGAACTCTCCTGAGTCGGGCGGTCGTCCGCCTCCTCGCCGGCCGGCCGCTGGCACGGCACGTCCGGGTCGAGCCGGGCGATCAGCTCGGCGCGGACCGTGTCGAAGACCGGGTCGCTCTGGTAGTCGCCGTGGCCCAGTATCTGGGCGGGCAGCGGGTTGCGCAGCGTGCGGCCGAAGGCGAGCGGGTCGCGCAGCGGCCCCTGGTCGACCCGGCGGCCGTCCTCGCAGGTGAGCTGGATCGGCCCGCCGATGGGGTCGGTAAAGCGCCACAGGTTGCGCCAGTCGTCCATCTCGCGGTGCAGTCCGGTGAGCGCGGGCGGCCCGAAGAAGGCCGGGAACCAGCGCCCGTAGAGGCGCTCCAGGGGGCTGCCGTACGTCAGCAGGGCGACCCGGCTGCGGGTGACCAGGTCCAGCTGCCAGACTGCGGCGGCCGCCAGCACACTGCCCTGCGAGTGCCCGGAGATCACCAGACGGCCGTTGAACCGCTCGGTCCAGGTGGCCATCCGCCAGGTGAGGTCCGGGACGGCGCGCTCGGCGTAGCAGGGCGGTGCGAAGGGGTGGGCGGCGCGCGGCCAGAACGTGCCGACGTCCCAGAGGATGCCGATGGTGCGGCGGGCGGAGTGGTCACGGTAGGCGCGCCGGCCCATGGCGATCAGGAGTATCACGCCGGCGCTCATCAGCCAGGAGCCGAGGGACTCCGCGGTCTGGGCGGCGGCGTGCACGACGGGCGGCGCGTCGGCGGTGGCGGGGCCGGGCGCCCGGTCGGTGAGCCAGGCACCGGCCACCGCACCGGCTCCCAGGACGAGGGTGACCGCGGCGGTGGCGGCCACCAGGACGGGCGCCGCGTCGGTGAGCCCGGCGCGGGCGATGGTGCCGGCGATCCGCTTCGTACGGCGCTCGTCGGGGCGCTCCCGGGGGTCGTAGAGCCCGGGGACGTCCTTGACGACCCGCCCGCGGACGACGACCACACGGATGGCGGCGAGGACGGCGACGACCGCGAACACCACCAGCAGCGCGGGGATGGCCGACGCCTGCCAGGACAGCAGGACCGGCGGGCCGGGGATGGGGGCGTGCACCTGGCCGGGTGTGGCGCCGCCGTCCATCCAGTCGGCGAAGCGCTGGGCCACGCCCCCGGACAGCACACCGGCGACCGCGCAGGCCAGCAGGGCGACGGCGGGCCCGCCCATGCCGCGTAGGGCGGTGCGGGCGTCGTCGCGGGCGGCGCGCTGCAGCACCCAGGCGGACACCGCCAGCGCCAGGACCAGCAGACCCTGGAAGACCGCGATACCGCCGAACGCGGCGGCGCCGGGCAGGGGGCCGTGGCTGCGGGCTCCGGGGCGCGCCCAGCCGGTGTGCACGGCGATCAGCGCCAGCACGGCGAGCGCGACGTAGGGCAGGGCCCGTACGACCAGGCGGTCGGATTCGTCGTCCGGCGCGGCCTCGCTGCGGGCGGTGCGCCACACGATGACGAGGGTGACCGCGGCGAGCAGGATGACCGCGGCGGTCAGCGCCCGGCCGGTGACCGCGAGGGCGGTCTCGCCGCCGGCCCGTGCGTCCGCCTTGGCGCCGGCGCCGAGCAGCACCGCGGCGATGGTCAGCACGCCGGCCGTGGTGTGCGCGGAGCGCAGCCGGGCGACCAGTCGGCGGCCGTACCAGAAGCCCTCCAGGCTGAGCGCGGTCCGTTCGGTGTGCGGGGTGTAGCGGGAGCTGCCGGGCCGCCGGGGCGGCGGCGAGGCGGACTCGTAGGCGCTCCAGGTGCGGTGCGAGAGCCACCACAGGAAGCCGACGACGAGCAGCGGCACCGCGGAGGCGAGCGCGAGCCGGCGGCCGGGGGCGCTCCACCAGCCGTGGTTGTCGGGGCTGAGGAAGCCCAGCCAGGATTTGCCGGCGACGCAGACGGTGGTGCCGGCGCACTGCCAGGCAGTGAGGTCGAGGGCGACCTCGCAGGCCGCGGCGGCGAGCAGCACCGTGAGGGTGAGCGCGAGGAGGCGCACCAGGAGGTCGTAGATCCGCTGTGCCCGGTGGTCGGCCGGGGCGGCCGGGCGCATCCAGTGGGCGAGGTTGGCGACCATGAAGGGCACCAGGATCAGCCACAGGGCGCGGGCGCCGTTGCCGGAGGTGAGATTGGACCAGCAGTACGCCTCGCGGACCGGCTCGTCGCGATAGTCCCCGGGTCGCCGCTCGGCGTCCGCGTCCTCCGTACGGCGGTAGCAGGCGGCGGTGTCGTCCCCGGTGATCAGCTGCACCCGTGGGTCGCCGAGCATCTCCTGCGCGGTGGTGCCGCCGACGCCGTGCACCAGCAGCTCCAGTGAGAGCTGGGGTGCGTCGGGTGGTGGGCCATCTCCCGTCGCGGCCGGATCCGTTGAGCGGGCATGCGGTGTCGGTTCCGCGCTCTGCACTGTCTGTCCCCCGTTGTCCATATGGCACCGTGCGGTGCGGTGCCTCAAGGATTCTCCCCCGCCGGCAGGAGCGCAGCCACCCGTTCTGGACACCGGGACGCCGCGCGAGGGTGGGCGCGGCGGGCGCGGCGGCGCTGTCGGTGGCTCGTGCGAGGATGAGGGAACCAGTGATCGCAGGCGGCAGCCTACGCGCAGACCCGACGTGGCGAGCCGGGCGGAAGGGACGGGCCGGGGTGAGCGACAGCCAGAACCTCCTTGCGGAGCAGCGGCGTGCCCTGATTCTCGACGAGGTCAGGCGGCGCGGCGGAGTGCGGGTCAACGAACTGACGCGCAAGCTCAGCGTCTCGGACATGACGGTCCGGCGCGATCTGGACGTGCTCGCGCGGCAGGGCATGGTGGAGAAGGTGCACGGCGGTGCGGTGCCGGTCAGCGAGCCGAGCGCGCATGAGCCCGGTTTCGAGGCGAAGTCGGGGCTGGAGCTGAGCGCCAAGGAGGACATCGCCAAGGCCGCGGCCGAGATGGCGGCGCCGGGCAGCGCGATCGCGCTGGCGGGCGGCACGACCGCGTTCGCGCTGGCCCAGCAGTTGCTGGACGTCCCGGATCTGACGGTGGTGACGAATTCGGTGCGGGTGGCCGATGTCTTCTACACCGCGCAGCGGGCGGCGGCCAGCGGCGGCACGGGGCCGCGTGCGGGGGCCGCGACGGTGGTGCTGACGGGCGGGGTGCGCACGCCGTCGGACACGCTGGTCGGGCCGGTGGCGGACGCCGCGATCCGGACGCTGCACTTCGATGTGCTCTTCCTCGGGGTGCACGGCATATCGGTGGAGGCGGGGCTGTCGACACCGAATCTGGCGGAGGCGGAGACCAACCGGCACTTCGTCCGCTCCGCGCGGCGGGTGGTGGTGGTCGCCGACCACACCAAGTGGGGCACGGTCGGGCTGAGTTCGTTCGCGACGCTGGACGACGTCGATGTGCTGGTGACGGACTCCGGGCTGTCCGCGGGGGCGCGGGCGGAGTTCGCGGAGCTGCCGCCGGAGCTGGTGGTGGCGGGCGAGCAGCCGGCGGACGCGGAGGACTGACGGCGGGCCGGTGTGGGTCCGGTGGACTCGGCGGACCCGGGCCGCAGACATCTGACGGGCCGCCAGCTATGGTGTGCGGCGCCGGGGACACACCGCCCCGAGCCGCCGACCGTCCCTTAGGGGGTGCTCGTCCCATGGCACGCCGACTCCGCCCCGTCGAGCTCGACTTCGTCGAGTCCGCCCCGCTGCGGCTGGTCTTCGCCGCGGAGGTCGCCGCGCCGCCGAAGGCGGTGTACGCGGCGCTGGCGGACGATGTGCCGGGCTGGTCGCGCTGGTTCACGGGCGTGGCGCGGGCCGCGCCGACGCACGGCGGCCGGGGTCGGGACATCCGGCTGACCGGCGGCACCCGCTTCGTCGAGACGGTCCTGGCGGCCGAGCCGGACGAGCATTACGCCTACCGGGTCGACACCACCAACGCCCCTGGTCTGCGGGCCCTGTTGGAGGACTGGCGGCTGACGCCCGCGGGCGCCGGCACCCGGCTGCAGTGGACCTTCGCGGCCGACGGCCCGGCACCGCTCCGCTGGGCGATGACGCTGGCCCGGCCCGGCCTGGGCCGCGCCCTGCGGGAGTCGGCCCGGGCCCTGGACCGCCGCCTCACCGGAGCCGGGACCGGGACCGCAACCTGAGCCGGAACCCGGGACCGCTGCCTGAGCCTGAGCCGGATCCCGGGCCGGGCACCCGAGGGCCGGTCCGGGCCCGGCCGCACGGCACCGGGCGACGGGCCTTCAGGAAGGCCAGGACCCCGTGGCCAGGAACTCCTCGATGGCCCGCGCGTACGGCGTGATGTCCAGCCCCTGGGAGGCCAGCCAGTCGTCGGAGTAGTACTTGTCGAGGTAGCGGTCACCGGGGTCGCACAGCAGCGTGACGACCGATCCCGTACGGCCCTCGGCGACCATCTCCGCGACGATCTTCAACGCGCTCCACAGGCCCGTACCGGTCGAACCGCCCGCCTTGCGGCCGATCGCCGCCTCCAGGGCGCGTACCGCGGCGACGCTGGCGGCGTCGGGGACCTTCATCATCCGGTCTATGGCACCGGGCACGAAGCTCGGCTCCATGCGGGGGCGCCCGATGCCCTCGATGCGGGAGGCGGTGGCGCAGTCGGTCTCCGCGTCGCCGGTGAGCCAGCCGTCGAAGAAGCAGGAGTTCTCCGGGTCGGGGACGCAGACGCGGGTGTCGTACTGCATGTAGTGGACGTAGCGGGCGATGGTCGCGGAGGTGCCGCCGGTGCCCGCGGTGGCCACGATCCAGGCCGGTTCGGGGTAGCGCTCCAGCCGCAGCTGCTGGTAGATCGACTCGGCGATGTTGTTGTTGCCGCGCCAGTCCGTGGCCCGCTCGGCGTAGGTGAACTGGTCCATGTAATGGCCACCGGACTCGGCGGCCAGCCGGGCGGAGACCTCGTAGACGGTCCGCGGGTCCTGGACCAGATGGCAGGTGCCGCCGTGGAACTCGATCAGCCGGGTCTTCTCGCGGCTGGTGGTGGCCGGCATCACGGCGATGAACGGCACCCCGATCAGCGAGGCGAAGTATGCCTCGGACACCGCCGTGGAGCCGCTGGAGGACTCGATGACCGGCTTACCCGGGCGGATCCAGCCGTTGCACAGCCCGTAGAGGAACAGCGAGCGGGCCAGCCGGTGCTTGAGGCTGCCGGTGGGGTGCGTCGACTCGTCCTTGAGGTAGAGGTCGATGCCCCACTTCTCGGGCAGCGGGAAGCGCAGGAGGTGGGTGTCGGCGGTGCGGTTGGCGTCCGCCTGCACCTTTCGGACGGCTTCTTTGAGCCAGGTTCGGTAGTCCGGATCCGAGCGGTCGACATCGACGGTCGGCATCGGGTCCCCGGCCGCCGTCTCGTGGTCGGGCCGGCTCTGCGGCTGCTGTGCGGTGCTCACCGGCGCACTCCTTAAGCGGGGTTCCAAGCCCGCGCGCTACGCCGGGCCGGTTCCGACTATAACCACCCTCCGCACGCTTCTCACCTGCATAAACATCGCTTTGGGATACCCCAAGGACGCCCTGGGAAAGGGCTGTTGCACCCGCCGGGCACCGGGGGCACTGGTGCACCGGGCGCCATCACGGCAAACTTCCCACAAGGGGCGGTGGAGGGCACCTGCCCGTCTCACCGAGGAGGTGTCGGCCATGGCGGAGCCGGAGTTCAACGCGACCGGCGTACGGATCGAGCGGTGGCTGCGCTCGCTGACCCGGGCCGGCCAGGTCGTCATCAGAGACGGCCGACTGGCACTGCTGACCAGCTACGGCACCGAGATAGACAGCGCCCCGCTGCAGGCCGTCCAGGCCCACAAGCCGCTGTTCGCGGCGCGGGACCGGGCGCTCGCCACCCTCAACGGGCACCGCTATTCGCTCACGCTCGGCACCCCGGAACTCTTCTTCAAGGCCCTGGAGGCGGCGCGTCCGCCACGCCCCTGAGCGACCGACCGGACCGAGGCGGTGCGGTTGCGGGAGCGCGGCGCCTGGCCGACCCTGGAACTCGTATCACTGAGGGTTCACCAGCGGTGACGTTGTGGTGCAGCGGGCATCGTTGGATCCGGTCTTCGCCCCTGCCAGGCACGGGGGGCGCCCGACCTCATCAGGGAGTCGCGGTCGTGATCAGGCAGCCCAGCAGACACTGCACGGTGGAGCTCCAAGCCGTTCCGGCTCGCATCGGCCACGTGCGCGCAATCGTCTCCGCCCAACTGCGCCACTGGCGCCTCGACGCCCTGGTCGACTCCGCCGCGCTCGGGGTGACCGAGCTGCTGGCCAACGTCCACCGGCACGCCCGCCCCAGCAAGCAGTGCACCGTCGAACTGCGCCTTCTCCTCGACCAGTTGACGGTCTCGGTGCACGACGAGGATCCCCGGCTGCCCCGCATCCGGACCGCCGGCAGCTGGGAGACCTGCGGGCGCGGCCTGGCGCTGATCGCGGCGCTCAGCGAGAGCTGGGGGATGCGCCCGGACGGCAGCGGCAAGGTCGTGTGGTTCACCCTTCCGGCCCTGGCCGCCGCCCCGGAGGAGACCCGCGCGGACCACGCGCACTGGGAGCCGCTGTCGCTGGCGGCCGACGTGCGCACGGCGGCCGACACCCGTTCCCGGACACGGGGAGCGCGGGTCGGCTGACGCCCGCCCCGCGCTCCCCGGCCGCGACGGCGCGCCCGGTGGAACCGGCGGCGGTCAGGCCGTACCTCCCTTGGTACCGGCGCCGAAGTGCTCCTCCAGGACGGAGAGTCGGCTCCAGTACTCCTCCTCGTCGATCTCGCCCGCGGCGAAGCGCCGGCCGAGCACGGCGATGGGAGTGGGCGCGTCGCCGCGGGCGGCGGCCCGCGGACCGCGGAACGCCCGGCCGGGACCGCCCAGGCGCAGACCGGTGCGGCGCAGCAGGGTCACCACGCCGAAGACGGCCAGCGCCCACAGGACGGGGACGAACAGGATCCAGGGGCCCGGGCCACCGCCGGTCCAGGGTTCGGCAAGCTCGAACATCGCCATCAGCTCCTTGCGGGGACGTGGTCTTCGCTGTCCCTTCCGAGCCTGGCCTCCCGGGCGCCGCCGGTCGTCGTACGGCCAGCGGCTCTGCCGGTACGACGTGGGGAGTAGGCGGGGAGTGGGTGGGGAGGACGCGGGGAGCGCCAGGGCGGGGAGTCGGCCGCTACGGGCTCTCGCCCGGCCCTCGTCGCCCCCTTGCCGGAGCCTCGTCGCCCCCTTTTCCGAACCCTGGTCGATCTCTGTAACTACTAGTATGTACACTGCCTGTATGAGCACTCAGGAACGGCACGGCTCTCGGGAGCGGCTCAGCACTCAGGAACGGCTGGTGCAGAGCACCCAGGAACTCCTGTGGGAGCGGGGGTACGTCGGCACCAGCCCCAAAGCGATCCTGGAGCGCGCGGGCGTGGGCCAGGGCAGCATGTACCACCACTTCTCCGGCAAGTCCGACCTCGCCCTGGCGGCGATCCGGCGCACCGCGGAGGGCATGAAGGAGACGGCCCAGGAGTGCCTGACCGCCCCCGGTACGGCGTATGAGCGGGTCGCGGCCTATCTGCTGCGCGAGCGGCAGGTGCTGCGCGGCTGCCCGATCGGCCGGATGACGCAGGACCGCGATGTGGTGCAGAGCCCGGAGCTGCGGGCGCCGCTGGACGAGATGTTCGACTGGCTCCGGGGCCGGCTCGCCGAGGTCCTCGCCGACGGGCAGCGGGAGGGCGAGCTGGCCGCGGGGCTGGATCCGGTGGCCACCGCCGCCACCGTCGCCGCCGTCGTCCAGGGCGGGTATGTGCTGGCCCGCGCGGCGGATGACACGGCGCCGTTCGACGCGGCCGTGGAGGGCGTGCTGGCGCTGCTCGCCGCGCAGGTCGTCCACCCCGCTCCCCCGGCCCGATAGCCGGTGACCGGCCTCCCCCGTCACCGGGAGCCGACAGCCGGTGCCCGTCACCAGTAGGCAGTAATCGCCACCCCGTCGCCCCGAAGGAGCGCACCCCCATGGAGATCACCCGACAGCGGCCCGCCAGTAGGCCGGGGCCCGCCGCGCAGTTCACCGGGACCGTCTGGTTCGATGAGATCGCCGCCCCGCCCGCGCCCTCCCGCCTGCGCATGTTCAGCGTGCACTTCGCGCCCGGCGCCCACACCGCCTGGCACACCCACCCGCACGGGCAGGTCCTGCACGTCACCGAGGGCGCCGGTCTGGTGCAGCGCGCGGGCGGCCCCGTCGAGCCGATCCGCGCCGGGGACACCGTCTGGATCGCGCCGGGCGAACGGCACTGGCACGGTGCGGCACCGGACACCTTCATGACGCATCTGGCGACCGTCGAGGCCGCCGCCGACGGCACCACCACCGAGTGGGCGGAGCGGGTCGGCGAGCAGGAGTACCCGGGCGGATGACCGCCCACCGCCCACGCCCGACCGCGGCACACCCCGGCACACCGACGACGGCGTTCGGACCGCCGGCCTCGCCGCCCCGCCCCCTCGCCCCCGCACCCGTACGGAGCCCCCTCATGCACGCCCTGCAGTACGCGATCACCCTCCCCGCCGACTACGACATGCGGATCATCCGGAACCGGGTGAAGTCCAGGGGCCACCTCCTCGACGACTTCGAGGGGCTCGGCCTCAAGGCGTACGGCATCCGGGAGCGCGGCGTCGACGGCTCGCCCGTCAACCAGTACGCGCCGTTCTACCTCTGGGCCGACCCGCAGGCCATGAACCGCTTCCTGCTCGGCGACGGATTCCGCGGTGTGGTCCGCGACTTCGGCCGTCCGGTGGTCCAGCACTGGCAGGGGCTGTTCCACCGGTCGGGGCCGGCCGCCGGTACGGCCCCGCGCGCCTTCACCCGCCGGACGGAGACGCTCGACGAGCATGCCGATGTGGCCGCCGTCGTCGAACGGGCGGTGGCCGCGCACGAGGAGCTGGCCACGGTGGACGCGGTGCACTCCACCGCGCTGGCTCTCGACCCCCGGCGCTGGGAGCTGGTCCACTTCACCCTCTGGGCGGACGCCGCCCCCCGGTCCGCGGGCGACCGCTACCAGGTGCTGCATCTGTCCGCTCCGGGTATCGGCCGGCTGGGGGCGGGGCCCCAGTGGTGACCTCGCACGCCGCGGCGGCCCCCGCCGGGCCCGCCCGGCCCGCCGACCGGCCCGCTCCCGCCGTCCGCACCGTCCTGGGCGATATCGCGCCCGCCGACCTCGGCGTCTGCGACGCACACGACCACCTCTTCCTGCGCAGCCCCCTGCTCCCCGGCCAGGAACTGGCCGATGCGGAGGCCGCGGCCGCCGAGCTGAGCGCCTTCCGCGCGGCCGGTGGGGCGGCGGTGATCCAGTGGACGCCGTACGGCATGGGCCGGGGCGCGACCGAACTCCCGCGCCTGGCACGGGAGTCGGGGGTGCGGATCGTCGCCGCCACCGGGCTGCACCAGGCGGCGCAGTACTCCCCCGAGCTGCTGGAACGGATCCGTCCGGACCTGGCCCGGCGGTTCGTCGCCGAGCTGACCGAAGGGATCGGCGAGACCGGCCCGCGGGCCGGGATGATCAAGGTCGCCGGCGGCTATCACGGCCTGGACGGGCACACCCGGTACACCATGGCCGCGGCCGCCGAGGCCCAGCACGCGACCGGCGCGGCCATCGGCGTCCACCTGGAGCTGGGCACCGGCGCCCTGGACGTACTGGAGCTGCTCTGCGGGGAGTTGGCGGTCCCACCGGACCGGGTGATCCTCGGCCATCTCAACCGCTCACCGGATCTCGCGATCCACCGGGCCGCCGCCGAGGCAGGCGCGTATCTCGCCTTCGACGGCCCCTCGCGCGCCCATCACGCGACCGACTGGCGGCTGCCGGATGCGCTGGCCGCGCTCGCCGACGCGGGCTTCGGGGACCGGATCCTGCTCGGCGGCGACACCACGACGGCCGGCGCCAGGTCGGTCAACGGCGGCCCGGGGATGCCGCATCTGCTGCGCCGCCGCCGGGAGCGGCTCGAACTGACCCTGGGCAAGGACCTGGTGACGCGGTTCCTGACCGCCAACCCGGCGCGGGCCTTCGCCGCCCCGTGGACGCGGACGGGCGGCGGCTGACGGGGAGGCCGACGGACCGCGGGCGGCCGGGTCCCGCTACGGCCTGCCGCCCGGACCCGCCCATCGGGCTACCGCTCGACCACGGCCAGCGGATCGTCCAGCACCGGCTGCCAGGCCAGCTCCGCCGCGCCCACCAGGCTGTTGTAGTCGAGGCTGCACGGCAGGATCGGAATCCCGCCGCTGCGCCCCCACAGGCTGCGGTCG
Organism: Streptomyces sp. NPDC026575; assembly: GCF_055567415.1. Taxonomy (NCBI): domain Bacteria; kingdom Bacillati; phylum Actinomycetota; class Actinomycetes; order Kitasatosporales; family Streptomycetaceae; genus Streptomyces; species Streptomyces sp. NPDC026575. The sequence goes on along the minus strand of NZ_JBVHQM010000040.1, from coordinate 17,101 downwards.
GCGACCACCGCGCGCAGCCGCTCCGGATCGGCCTCCAGCAGGGCGCGGTGCAGCCCGCCGAGGATGACGCGGTCGGGGTTGAGGATGTTGACGAGCCCGGCGATGCCGAGCCCGAGGCGGTCGATGAGAAGGTCGGCCGCGGCCCGTACGCCCGGGTCGGCGTAGGCGTCCCTGAGCAGCTCGGCGGCCTGCTGGAGCAGCGAGACCTCCGGGCCCGGTTCGCGGCCGGCGGCGACCAGGAAGGCGAGCGGATCGGCCTCCACGTCCAGGCAGCCGCGGCTGCCGCAGTGGCAGGGCGCGCCCTCGGGGTTGACGGTCAGATGGCCGACCTCCAGCGCCAGGCCCGAACTCCCGCTGTGCAGCCGGCCGTCGAGCACCAGCGCGCCGCCGACACCCCGGTGCCCGGAGGCCACGCAGAGCAGATCGCGGGCGCCCCGACCGGCGCCGTGCCGGTGTTCGGCGAGCGCCATGAGGTTGACGTCGTTGCCGGTGAAACCGATCGTCTCGGTCACGCCCGGGATGCCGGCCTCGGTGAGCGAGCGCAGGAAGAGTTCGCGTACGGGGGCACCGGAAGGCCAGGCGAGGTGCAGCGGGTTGAGCGCCTCGCCGTCCGGTTCCGCGACCGCGGAGGGCACCGCGAGGCCGGCCCCCAGGCAGCGCCGGCCGGTCTCGCGCAGCAGCTCCGCGCCGGCCGCGACGACGTCGGCCAGGACGTGGGCCGGGTCGGCGGGGATGGTGCCGCAGCCGGCCGAGGTCGCCACGATGCGGCCCCCCAGGCCGACCAGCGCGACCCGGAACCCGTCGGCGTGGATCTGCGCGGCGAGCACGACGGGGCCGTTCTCGTTCACGAAGAGCCGGTGGGAGGGGCGCCCTTGGGAGCCGGCCGAGGCGGTGGGCCGGGAGTCGACGGTGATCAGGCCGAGCGCTTCGAGCTCGGCGGCCACCGCGCCGGCGGTGGCGCGGGTCACGCCGAGTTCGGAGGTCAGGACGGCGCGGGTGGGCGCGCGTCCGGTGTGTACGAGCTCCAGTGCGGGTCCGAGGGCGCTACGGCCCCGCTCCAACCTGGTTGTCCGAGTCTGGGTCACACCCCTATTCTGACTTTGTGCCGACGCTAAACAAAATACGGAGGGTCCTTACCCGGGACCAGAACTCCCCAGCGACCGATCGACACCCCCGATCCCGCCGATCCCCCCACCCCCGCCGACACCTCCTCCGCCTCCCCCACCTGACCCGCCCGTCCCGCCTCTCCGACCTGACCCGCCTCCGCATCGCCCTCACCACGTTCTTCGCCATGGACGGCTTCCTGTTCGCCGGGTGGGTCGTCCGCATCCCCGCCATCAAGGCGCAGACCGGGGCCGGCGCGGGCGCACTCGGGCTGGCGCTGCTCGGCGTGTCGGCGGGCGCGGTCGCCTTCATGCTGATCACCGGACGGCTGTGCCGGCGCTTCGGCAGCCACGCCGTGACGACCGCCTCCGCGGCCGCCCTCGCGCTGAGCATCGTGCTGCCGCCGCTCACCCACTCGGCGACCGCGCTGGGGCTGGTCCTGCTGGTCTTCGGCGCCGCGTACGGCTCCCTCAACGTCGCGATGAACAGCGCCGCCGTCGACCTCATCGCCGCCCTGCGGCGCCCGGTGATGCCGAGCTTCCACGCCGCCTTCAGCCTCGGCGGCATGCTGGGCGCCGGGCTCGGCGGACTGCTCGCGGGCGGCCTGACCCCCCTCGTCCATCTGTCGCTGCTCGCCGCGATCGGCCTGCTGGCGACGGCCGTTGCGGGGCGCTCGCTGCACCGGCACCCCGCTCCCGCCGTGCCCGAGCGGATGCCGGCGGCAGCGGACCGCACCGGGACCACCCCCGCGGACCGGGGCCGCCGCCCGGCCCGCCTGGTCCTCGTCTTCGGGCTGATCGCCCTGTGCACCGCCTACGGCGAGGGGGCGATGGCCGACTGGGGCGCGCTGCACCTCTCGCAGGACCTGGCCGCCGGGCCGGGGATCGCCGCCGCCGGCTACGCGGTGTTCGCGCTGGCGATGACCGTCGGGCGGCTGTCCGGGACCGCGCTGGTGCAGCGCTTCGGACCGGCCCGGTCGCTGATCGCGGGCGGGGCGACGGCGACCGCGGGCCTGCTGCTCGGCGCGCTCGCCCCCAGCCCCTGGTCGGCGTGCCTGGGCTTCGCCGTCGCGGGTATCGGGCTCGCCAACATCTTCCCGATCGCCATCGCGCGGGCCGGCGAGGCCGGCGGGGCGGACGGCGTCGCCGTGGCGTCCACGGTCGGCTACGGCGGGATGCTGCTCGGCCCGCCCGCCATCGGGTTCCTCGCCGAGGCGTTCAGCCTGCCCGTCGCGCTGACGACCCTCGCCCTGCTCGCCGCGGTCGCGGCCGTGATCGCGTACGCGACCCGCGGCGCGCACCGCGCCGGTCGCCGCTGAGACCCGCGCGCCGGGGGCGGTGCACCGCGCTTGCGCGGACGGGCCCCGCCCCGCGGCGGTCGGCTGTCAGTGGCGGCTGGCACACTCATGGGCATGGAGATCACTCAGTTCGTCGAAACGCTCCGGCTCGACGGGGGCCTGCTCGCCGACGCCGCCGAGGAGGCGGGGCCGGACGCCTCGATTCCGGCGTGTCCCGATTGGCAGATGCGGGATCTGGTCCGCCACGTCGGGCGGGTGCACCGCTGGGCGGCGGAGATCGTGCGGCAGGGGGCGCAGCAGCGCAGCCGCCCCGCCGAGGCGCCGGACCTGACCGACGACGAACTGGTGGGCTGGCTGCGCGAGGGCCATCACCACCTCGTCCTCGCCCTGCACAACGCCCCGCAGGACCTGGCGGCCTGGTCGATGTGGCCCGCGGCGTCCCCGCTGGCGTTCTGGGCACGCCGCCAGGCGCACGAGACGTCGGTGCACCGCGTCGACGCCCAGCAGGCGATCGGCGCCGCCCTCACCCCCCTCCCCGCCGCCTTCGCCGCCGACGGCATCGACGAACTCCTGACGGGTGTTCACTCCCTCGACCGCAGCCGACTCCGTACGGACCTCCCGCGCACGCTGCGGGTGCGCGGCAGCGACGCCCCCGGCGCCGACTGGACCGTCCACCTCTCCGAGGCGCTCCCGCGCGTGGTGCGCACCCCGGCCGACGCCGGCGCGGACGGCGCGGAGCCCGCGAAGCCCGCCGACTGCACCATCGAGGGCCCCGCCGAGGAGCTCTACCTCGCCCTGTGGAACCGCCTCCCCTGGGACACCATGACGATCACCGGCGACACGGCCCTTGTCGAGCTCTGGCGGGAGCGCGGGGGCATTTGAGGCCGGGGCGGTCGGGCGCCCGCCCCGGTGCCCGGGGCGTCGTGTGGTGTCAGCCCAGCCAGCCCGGTCGCACCAACCCCGACTCGTAGGCCAGGACGACGAGTTGGGCGCGGTCGCGGGCGCCCAGCTTGATCATGGCGCGGCTGACATGCGTCTTCGCGGTGAGCGGGCTGACGACCAGGCGGCGGGCGATCTCCTCGTTGGTCAGGCCGATGCCGACCAGGGCCATCACCTCGCGTTCGCGGTCGGTGAGTCGGGACAGGGCGTCGGCCGCGGCGGGTTCCTTGGAGCGGGCCGCGAACTCGGCGATCAGACGGCGGGTGACGCCGGGCGAGAGCAGCGCGTCACCGGCGACGACCGCCCGCACGGCCCGTACGAGCTCCTCCGGCTCGGTGTCCTTGACCAGGAAGCCGGAGGCCCCGGAGCGGATCGCCTCGAAAACGTACTCGTCCAGCTCGAAGGTGGTCAGCATGACGACCTTCACCTCGGGGAGTTGCGGGTCCTCGGTGATCCGCCGGGTGGCGACCAGGCCGTCCAGCACCGGCATCCGGATGTCCATCAGGGCGACGTCCGGCCGGTGCGCGCGCACCGCGGCCACCGCCTGCTGCCCGTCCCCGGCCTCGGCGACCACCTCGATGTCGGGCTGCGCGTCCAGCAGCACCTTGAAACCGGCCCGGACCAGCAGTTGGTCGTCGGCGAGCAGTACCCGGATCACGACTCCTCCTCGGTGGCGTCGGTCCGCTTCACCGTATCCGTATCCCCCTCCGGGGCCCGGCCCTCGCCTGCCGGCTCTCCCTTCCCCTTCCCCGGCTCCAGCGGGATGCGGGCGAGGACGCGGAAGCCGCCGTCCGGGCGCGGGCCCGCCTCGACGGTGCCGCCCAGCGCCGCGGCCCGCTCCCGCATCCCGACCAGGCCGTTGCCCCCGCTGGACTCGTGCGGGCCGGCGGTGGCCGGGCCGTCGTCGTCGACCCGGATCTCCAGCACTCCGGGAGCGTGGTGGAGCAGCACCCGCGCGGTGCGGGAGCCGGAGTGGCGCACGGTGTTGGTGAGGGCCTCCTGGACGATGCGGAAGGCGGCGAGGTCGGTGCCCGGCGTCAGGACGGCGGAGGTGCCCTCGGTGGTGAGGTGCACGGTCAGACCGGCGCTGTGGGCCTGCGCGGCGAGTTCGGGCAGCCGGTCCAGGCCCGGGGCGGGGGAACGCGGGGCGTCGCCCGGGGTGCGCAGGGTGTCGAGGACCTGGCGGACCTCGCCGAGCGCCTCCTTGCTCGCGGCCTTGATGGTGGTCAGCGCCGTGCGCGCCTGCTCCGGATCGCTGTCCAGCAGCGCCAGCCCCACGCCCGCCTGGACGTGGATGACGGAGATGCTGTGCGCGAGGACGTCGTGCAGCTCGCGGGCGATCCGCAGCCGCTCCTCGTCCGCCCGGCGGCGTTCCGCCGCGGCCCGCTCGGCGCGCGCCCTGGCGATCTGCTCGCGGCGCACCCGTACGAGCTCGGAGAGCGCCACCACCGCCACCGCCCAGGCGGTCACGAACAGTTCCTGGCCCCAGGGGGCGGGCCCGTCGTGCGGGGGCGGCAGCACGCGGTAGAGCCAGTGCGCGATCAGGAGATGGACGGCCCACACCCCGCCCAGCGCGCACCAGGCGACCTTGCGGTGCCCGGCCACGATCGCCGTGAAGGCTCCGAGGGCGAGCGGGAGGAAGACCGGTCCGTAGGGATAGCCGGCCGCGAGGTAGGCGGCGCTGGTCGCGGCGGTGCCGAGGGCGACGGTGCGCGGGTAGTGGTGCCGAAAGAGCAGCTGGGCCGCGCCGACGACCAGGAGCGCGCGGCCGAAGGAGTCCAGTGGGACGCGGTCCGGCTGGGCGCGCCCGGCGAAGCCCGAGCCGACCAGGACGACGACCGTCACCGCGAGCGTCGAGAGCCAGGGCAGCCCGGCGGGCCACCGGCCGCGCGAGGTCTCGGGCGGGACCGACAGCCACCGCTCCCACACCGGGCCGAGGCAGCGCCGCGCCCACGGCGGCCGTGCGTTCTCCATGCCGTCACGCTAGACCGCGGCGGGACGCGGTGGCGTCAGCCCGGCGCGGTGATCCGGCGTACTCCCACGGGAGTACGGGAGCAGGGGGCCGGCCGCCGGTTCCGGCCCTGCGGTGGTCAGCGCGGGGTGCTGAGGCCGACACTGCGGGCGAGTTGGAGCACGGCCTGTTCGAAGAGTTCCGTACGGGCCTCGACGACCCCGTTGAACTGGCCGAAGAGTTCGAAGCTCAGCAGCCCGAAGAGCTGCGCCCAGGCCCCGACGAGCCGCGCCAGCACGGCGCCGGGCAGCTCGATGCCCAGCTCCGCGCCGAGCGCCAGCGCATCGCCCACCACCACGTCGGGCAGCGGCTCCCCGGGCTCCCGCAGCGCACCGGCGGCATGGGCGTCACGGACGACGCCGATCAGCGCGAGGCCCACCCGGGCGGCCAGCCCCGTGGTGGTGCGGGGAGCGTGGTAGCCGGGGACGGGGGACCCGTAGATCAGCGCGTACTCGTGCGGATGGGCCAGCGCCCAGTCGCGTACGCCCGTGCAGACGGCCGTCCATCGGGCGGCGGGGCGGGGCGGGCCGGCTGACCCGCGGTCACCTGGCCGCGGGCCCGCTCACCCCCGGTCCAGGGACTCCAGCGCCCGCCGCGCCACCGAGTGCGTGCGCACGATCTCGGCGAGCGTGGTCGTGCCACGGGTGATCTTCGCGAAGGCGTGCCAGGCCGGCCGGAAGCTCGTGACCGCGGCGTGCACCAGCCCGGGGCGGCGGGAGAAGACCGTCAGCAGCCGCCGGCCCACGCCCATCTCCACACCGAGGCCCGCCTTGATGGCGAAGGCGTAGTTGAGGGCCTGTCGGCGGGCGTCGACCGCGTCATGCGCCTCGGAGACGCGCACCGCCCACTCCCCCGCGAGCCGGCCGGACCGCAGCGCGAAGGAGATGCCCTCCCGCGTCCACGGCTCCAGCAGCCCGGCCGCGTCGCCGCACACCAGCACCCGGCCGCGGGACAGCGGCGAGTCGTCGGCGCGGCAGCGCGTCAGATGCCCGGAGGAGATGCTCGGTTCGAAGCCGGCCAGGCCCAGCCGGCCGATGAAGTCGTCCAGATAGCGCTTGGTCGCCGCGCCCTCGCCGCGGGCGGAGATGACGCCGACGGTGAGGGTGTCGCCCTTGGGGAAGACCCAGCCGTAGCTGCCGGGGATCGGGCCCCAGTCGATGAGCACCCGGCCCGCCCAGTCCTCGGCGACCGGCTCGGGCACCGGGATCTCGGCCTCCAGGCCCAGGTCGACCTGGTCGAGCTTGACCCCGACGTGGGCCCCTATCCGGCCCGCGCTGCCGTCCGCGCCGACCACGGCCCGCGCCAGCACCACCTCGCCGTCGCCCAGCACCACCGCGACGGTGCGCCGGTCCGGCACCTCGGCTCCGTGCTGCTCGACCCGCGAGACCGTCACGCCCGTGCGGACCGTCGCGCCCGCGTCCTTGGCCGACTCCACCAGCCGGGCATCGAACTCGGGCCGGTTGATCAGGCCGAACAGCATGTTCTTGGAGCGGCGGGTGCGGGTGAGCCGCCCGTTCAACGAGAACGTCACCGCATGCACCCGGTCGCGCAGCGGCAGTTCGAAGCCCGGCGGGAGGGAGTCCCGCGAGGGGCCGATGATGCCTCCGCCGCAGGTCTTGTAGCGGGGCAGTTCGGCCTTCTCCAGGAGCAGCACCCGGCGTCCCGTACAGGCCGCGGCATGCGCGGCCGAGGCGCCCGCCGGCCCCGCGCCCACCACCACGACGTCCCACACCTGCTGGTTGTCCTCCGCTGCCCGCTCGCTGCTCACCTGTGCTTCTGCTCCCGTTCGATGCCTGGCTGCGCGTACCGCCCGCATCCTACGGGCCGCTCTCCCGCGAAGGCCCTGTGGGAAGATCGGTGGCACCCGTGCCCGTACGCCCGGCCCGTCCGGCTCACGAGGCCAGGACGCCCGTACCCCACAACGTCGCGCCCACAAGGAGCGTTCCATGTCTGACAGCCCCCTCGCGCAGACCGTCGCCGCACTGCAGCCCCGCGCCAGGACCGAGCTGGCCGAGCTGGTGGCCTTCAAGTCGGTGGCCGATCCGGCCCAGTTCCCCCCGAGCGAGTGCGAGGCGGCCGCCGACTGGGTCGCCGGCGCGCTGCGGGCGGACGGGTTCCAGGACGTGGCGCTGCTGGACACCCCGGACGGCACCCGGTCCGTGTACGGCTTCCTGCCCGGCCCGGCCGGCGCCCCGACGGTGCTGCTGTACGCGCACTACGACGTGCAGCCGCCGCTGGACGAGGCCGCCTGGCTCTCCCCGCCGTTCGAGCTGACCGAGCGCGACGGCCGCTGGTACGGGCGCGGCGCGGCGGACTGCAAGGGCGGTCTGATCATGCATCTGACGGCGCTGCGCGCGCTGAAGGAGCACGGCGGCGTCCCGGTCAACGTCAAGGTGATCGTGGAGGGTTCGGAGGAGCAGGGCACCGGCGGCCTGGAGCGGTACGCCGAGGCGCACCCGGAGCTGCTGGCCGCCGACGCCATCGTCATCGGTGACACCGGCAACTTCCGGGTCGGGCTGCCGACGGTGACGGCGACGCTGCGCGGGATGACGCTGGTACGGGTCCAGGTCGACACCCTGGAGGGCAATCTGCACTCCGGCCAGTTCGGCGGCGCGGCCCCCGACGCGCTCGCGGCGCTGATCCGGATCCTGGACTCGCTGCGCGCGGAGGACGGCTCGACGACGGTGCGGGGGCTGGACTCGGACGCCACCTGGGAGGGCCTTCAGTACCCGGAGGAGGACTTCCGCAAGGACGCCAAGGTGCTGGACGGCGTGGGGCTGATCGGCAGCGGCGCGATCGCGGACCGGATCTGGGCCCGGCCGGCCGTCACGGTGCTGGGCATCGACTGCCCGCCGGTCGTCGGCGCGACCCCGTCCGTACACGCGGGCGCGCGGGCGCTGGTGAGTCTGCGGGTGCCGCCGGGCACGGACGCCGCGGCGGCGACGAAGCTGCTGGCCGCGCATCTGGAGGGCGCGGCGCCCTGGGGCGCGCGGGTCGCGGTCGAGCAGGTCGGGCAGGGGCAGCCGTTCCGCGCGGACACCGGCAGCCCGGCGTATGCGTCGATGGCGGCGGCGCTGCGGGAGGCCTATGACGGCGAGGAGATGCAGACGTCCGGTATGGGCGGCTCGATCCCGCTGTGCAACACCCTGGCCGGGCTCTACCCGGACGCGGAGATCCTGCTGATCGGCCTGAGCGAGCCCGAGGCGCAGATCCACGCGGTCAACGAGAGCGTCTCGCCCCAGGAGCTGGAGCGGCTCTCGCTGGCGGAGGCGCTGTTCCTGCGGCAGTACGCGCAGAGCCGGGGCTGACGTCCCGTACGGCGGACGCGGCGCGGCCCGGCTCCTGAAGCCGAACGGGCGCCGCGGCCGGACTCGCTCCGGGCGCGGCGCCTCTCCCCGGCCGGCGCGTCAGCCGACGGGGACGCCCGCCTCCAGGTGGAGCGGACAGCCCCTTTCCCGGGCGCGCAGTGCCCAGCGCAGGCGGTGCCAGCGCACCGGGGGCAGCAGTTGCTCGGCCTCGGCCTCGCTGACGAAGCGCCAGTCGCGCAGTTCGGCGCCGGGCAGCAGCAGCTTGCCGATCCGCTCCTCGGTCAGGGTGCCGCCGTCGTAGAGCAGGCGCAGACCGCCGAAGCCGGGCGGCTGGGGGGCCTCCCAGTCCAGCACCAGCAGCCGGGGCGGGTGCGGCAGTTCGATGCCCAGCTCCTCGGCGACCTCGCGCACCCCGGCCTGGGCCGGCGCCTCACCGCGCTCCACGACGCCGCCGGGGAACTCCCAGCCGGCCTTGTAGGTGGGGTCGACCAGCAGCACCCGGTCCTGGTCGTCGAAGAGCAGGACGCCGGCCGCGAGCGTCTCGGCGGTCGGCTGGGGGGTCTGCACGATGTCGCAGGCGCCGGCGCCGGCGCGGACGGCCTCGGCGACCCGCTCGGCGGTCTGCCGGGGCGTGAGCCGGGTGGTGTCGACGACGTGCGCGTCGTCCGTGAGCCACGGCAGCGCGTCGGCGTACGGCTCCAGGTGCGCCAGGCTCCAGCGACGGATCGCGGCATTGGCCCCGTCGTCGCCCGGTGTCTCCTCTCGGTGCGCTATCCGCGTCCGCAGGATCGTTTCCTCCGCATGCAGCAGAACATGCAGCACCGGTATCCGGCGGGCGGCGAGGGAGCCGAAGATCTCGTCGCGGTACTCCTGGCGCAGCAGCGTCATCGGCGTCACCAGCGGGCCCGGCACCTCGGTGAGCAGCGCGGCGGCGGTGTCGGCGACCATCCGCCGCCAGGACGGCAGGTCCTGATAGTCGTCGATCTCCTCGAACCGCTTGGCCGGAAGCATCAGCCGCAGCCCGCTGCCGAGGAGCTCGGGGTCGTAGAGCGTGCTTCCGGGAAGCAGGTCGAGCAGTTCACGAGCCGCAGTGGTCTTGCCCGCACCGAACGTGCCGTTCAGCCAGACGATCACGGTTTCCCCTCTTCCCTAGACCCAGGTGAGTTGCCCGCAACACCCTGCCACGGAAACGCTGGGGACCACGGGGCGCGCAGGCGGCCGGGAACGTTGCGCAGGCGACCACCGGCCCCGCCAGGGAGACTTCGGGTACCCGTGGACGGGCCGGTGGAGACATGCGTCGGGAGGAGGATGCCGGTCTTGTATCCCCCGCCGCGAAGCCCCGGCAAACAAGCGCTCCCCAGCCCCTCCTGTACCGAAACCCTCACCTGCACAGCGGGTGCCCGCACCCCGCCGGCATACCGGAATCCGCATATGACGGCGGCGCGGGGCGCATCGCGCGGCCGCCGGCGCGGTCCTCAGCAGCGCCCGGCGGGACATCCGACGTTCTACCGCTTCCCCGTGGGCAGTTGAACCACTGAACGGCGACTGGGCCACGCCGCACTCTGCGGGACGGAACCAAACAGAACCGAACGCGAGCATGGGGACCTCACCCCGAACAGCGGGGCCAGTCAAGGGTTTTGGCAGGCGGAGCAGCAACTGCAATCCCCCCTCTTCCAACAGACTCCAACAAGCCCTACCGTAAACACTCGCCAGTGACAGGTACACGCTTCCACCACATCTCTCGTGAAGACGGAGGACGCGACCCATGCGCGTTCATATCCGCACCACCCACCGGCGAGGAGAGCGAAGAATCGTCGGAGCACTGTCCGCCGCGCTGCTCTGCGCGGCAGGGATGACCGCCCTGCCCGCGGCGGCCCGTACGCCCGCCGGCCCGGGCCCCGCCGACGCCGCCCGCCCCGCCCCCGCACCCCGGCTTCCCGACGGGCTGGCCAAGACGCCCCCGATGGGCTTCAACAACTGGAACTCCACGCACTGCCGGGCCGAGTTCAACGAGGACATGGTCAAGGGCATCGCCGACCTCTTCCTCGCCAAGGGGCTCAAGGACGCCGGCTACCAGTACGTCAATCTCGACGACTGCTGGGCGCTGCCCGAGCGCGACGGGGACGGCAGGCTCGTACCGGATCCGAAGCGCTTTCCGCACGGCATCAAGGCGGTGGCCGACTACGTCCACGCCAAGGGCCTGAAGTTCGGCATCTACACCAGCGCCGGCACCAAGACCTGCAACGAGGCCGGGTTCCCCGGCGGCCTGGGGCACGAGACGTCCGACGCACGGCAGTTCGCCGACTGGGGCGTGGACTACCTCAAGTACGACAACTGCAATAACCAGGGCGTGGACGCCAAGCAGCGGTACCGCACCATGCGGGACGCGCTGAAGGCCACCGGCCGGCCCATCGTCTACAGCATCTGCGAATGGGGCGAGAACAAGCCCTGGGAGTGGGCGTCGGACGTAGGACATCTGTGGCGCACCACCGGCGACATCAGCGACTCCTGGTCGAGCATGCTGGACATCGCCAAGCGGAATCTGCCACTGGCGCCGTCCGCCGGGCCCGGGCACTGGAACGACCCGGACATGCTGGAGGTCGGCAACGGCGGGATGACGGACACCGAGTACCGCAGCCACTTCTCCCTGTGGTCGATGATGTCCGCGCCGCTGCTGATCGGCTCCGATCTGCGCAAGGCCGCCCCCGAGACCTTCGGGATCCTGGCGAACAAGGACATCATCGCGCTCGACCAGGACGCCCTGGGCAAGCAGGCCACCGTGCTGAAGTCCGAGTCCGGCCGGTGGACCCTGGTCAAGGAACTGGCGGGCGGCGAGCGCGCGGTGGCGCTGTTCAACGAGACCGACCAGCCGCAGCGGATCACCACCACCGCCCGGGACGCCGGCCTCCCCCAGGCCGCCGGCTACCGCCTGCGCGACCTGTGGCAGCACCGCGACACCCACACCACGGGCACCGTCTCCGCGACCGTGCCGGCCCACGGCACCACCGTCTACCGGATCGCGGCCGACGCGCACTGGGCCGACCAGCCCCCGGCCGTCGACACCGGCACCGACCGCACCCCGCTGATCGAGGCCGGCACCTCGACCGGCCTGCGCTCCACCGTCCGCAACCTCGGCGGCACCCCCGCCAGGAACCTCACCGTGACGCTCAAGGCCCCGCGCGGATGGCGGACCGAGCCCACCTCGCCCGCGACCGCCCGCGCGCTGCCCGGCGGCAGGACGCTCACCACCGGCTGGCGGATCACCGCCCCGGCCGGCGCCGCACCGGGCGGCTACGCACTGCCGCTCACCGCCGACTACCGCTCACCGGACGGCAAACGGGTCACCACCACCCTGCCCGGCACCGCCCATGTCGTGGTGCCGCCGCCGTCCGGGACCGCGTACGCCGCCGAACTCCCCTGGCTGAGCGCCGTCAACGGCTGGGGCCCGGTCGAGCGGAACACCAGCGTCGGGGAGCGCGACGCCGGCGACGGCCGGCCGATCAGTATCGGCGGCACCGGCTTCACCAAGGGCCTCGGCGTCCACGCGGCCTCCGGGGTCGGCTTCTACACCGGCGGGCGGTGCACCACCTTCAGCGCCCGGGTCGGGATCGACGACGAGTCCGGCGGCCGCGGCTCGGCCGGCTTCGAGGTGTGGGCCGACGGCCGGCGGGTCGCCGACAGCGGCACCGTCACCGGCACGGACGCCGCGCGCGCGATCAGCGCCCGGGTCGCCGGAGCCGAGTCGGTCCGGCTCGTGGTGACCGACGGCGGGGACGGGATCGACTACGACCACGCCGACTGGGGCGACGCCGAGTTCAGCTGCTGACGGGCGGGTCGGGCGGCCGGGGGCCGGACGGGCGCCACCGGCCCGTCCGGCATCCGGTCCTCGGGACCCCGAGGTCAGCAGGTGGGCAGTCCGGGGATCGGCTGGTCGTTCGCGCCGCCCTTGAGGTAGACGACGCTCACATAGACCCCGGAATTGCCGCTGTCGTCATCGGTCTTGGCCCACCAGACGTTCGTCCACTCCCCGTACGTCTCGCGGCGGCCCAGCTTCGCCTGGCAGTAGAAGTAGTTGGTGCCCATGTTCAGGGTGCCGACCTGCTGGAAGGAGGCGGTGTAGGAGTTCGCGCTCCGCCAGACGTCGCAGTTGGTCTTGCCGCCGCCGATCGACACGCACGACGTCGACGGCGCCGGGTCGCCGCCGCCGCTGCCGCCGGTCGTGGTGGTGCCCCCGGATCCCCCGGATCCCCCGGAGGCGCCGCCGTCCGAACCGCCCGAGCCGCCGCCGTCGGTCCCGCCCTGGCCGCCGTCCGCGCCGCCGGTGTGCTCCCCCGAACTCCCGCCCGCACCACCGGGCTTGGGCTTGCGGGAGGCGCCGCCGTCCGCGGGACCGGCCGAGGCGGACGGCGACGCGCTCCGCCCGCCGTCCTCCCTCTTCCCCGTGCCCTGGTCCTTGCCCTTGGCGTCGGCCTTGTCCGTGGCCGGGCCCGGCGTGTCCGGACCGCCGGGCGTCCCGGCCGGCTGCGCCGACGGCCGTCCGCCCTCCGCGACCTTCTCGCCCGTCTCCCCGCCCACCAGCGCATACGTCACACCGCCGCCGGCCGCGAGGACGGCGAGCACCGCCGCCACGGCCAGCGCCACACGGCGGCGGCCTCGGGCGGGCAGCCGCTCGGTGTCCCGCTCGGACGGGCTCCCCGGGTAGGGGTGGGCGCCCGTACTGCCCACGGCCGGACCGGCCACCACACCGGGCGGGTCGGCGGCGGGGCCGGGGGTGGTGTACGAGAAGCCCGGCGTCCGGGGGCCGGGGGCGGCGGGCGGCCCCTGCGGGGCGGGCTGTGCCACCGGCGCGGGCACGGGCTGCGTCGCCGAGGCGGCCTGCGACCCTGGCCCCGACAGCCAACCGGCCGGCGGCCCCTCGGCGCGGTGCGGCCCGGCGGGCGCGGCCTGCGGACCGGGCTCCTGCGGCGCGGGCGGCACCGCCCGCAGATCCGTCGCCGTGGGCAGATGCGGCGCGCCGGGCACCGGTCCAACTGCGGGCTCGCGGCCCTCGGCCACCGCCTGCAGCAGGCTCCGGGCCTGGGCGGCGGACGGGCGGTCGGCCGGGTTCTTGGCCATCAGGGCATGGAGTACGGGGGTGAGCGGGCCGGCCCGCCGGGGCTCGGGCAGCGCCTCGGTGACGATCGCGGTGAGCGTGGACCACACCGACGTCCGGCGGAAGGGCGCGCCGCCGCCCTCGACGGCCGCGTACAGGGTCATGCCCAGCGACCAGATGTCGGAGGCCGGGGTGGGGTCCTGGCCCTGCGCCCGCTCGGGCGGCAGGTAGTCGAGCGAGCCGACCAGTTCGCCGCTGCGGGTGATGTTCGTGGTCGCACCGTCGCCCGGGGCCTCGATGCTGGCGATGCCGAAGTCGGTGAGCACCACCCGCCCTCCCCCAGCGCCCGAACGGCCTGGGCCCCGCCCCCAGCCGTCCAGCAGCACGTTTCCCGGCTTCACATCGCGGTGCAGCACGCCCACCTGGTGGGCGGCGTCCAGCGCGTCCATCACCTGGGCGCCGATCCGGGCGATCTCCCGGGGGTCGAAGCTGCCGCACTGTTCCAGGGCGTCGTCCAGCGAAGGCCCGTCCACCAGCTCCATGACGATGACCGGCCGGCCGTCCTCGTCGATGACGTCGTGGACGGTGACCACGCCGGAATGCCGGATACGGGCCGCGGCCCGCGCCTCGCGCTGCATACGGGTGCGCAGATCGGCCAACTCGGGCGCGGAGGCGTCGGTGTAGGCGCGCAGGACCTTGACCGCCACCTCGCGGCCCAGCACCTCGTCGACCGCGCGGCAGACCACGCCCATCCCGCCGCGCCCGATCCGCCCGGTCACGCGGTAGCGGCCGCCGAGCACCCGCCCGGTCAGATCGGCGTCCTGGCCGCGCCGGGGCCCGCTCGCGGCGGCGGCGACGGGCGCGCCGTCGCCCGCCCCGCCCGCCTCACCGGATCCGCTCGCGCCGTCCGCCGCACGCGCCTCGTCCACCTCGCGCTGCTCGCGCTCCCCCGGTGTCACCGTCGCCGATCCCCTCGATACCCGTGTCGTTGCCCGTACGCCGTGCACATCGCCCGTACGGCGTCGTACATCGCGGTCGGCAACAGACTAAGGGGCGCGCGGGGGCCTGTGGTGGCGTCAGGGGGCAGGGACGAACGCATCGAGACGGGACTGTTGCGCGGCGGCCGCGGCGGCCCCCACCAGCCCGGCGTTCGTCCCCATTTGGGCGGGTACGACCGTCAGGTCCTGCACGAACGACAGCGTCGCGTAGTCGCGCAGGGCCGAGCGCAGCGGGGCGAACAGGACATCCCCCGCACCGGCCACACCCCCGCCGATCACCGCGATATCGATCTCGACCAGGGTGGCGGTGGCGGCTATCCCGGCCGCCAGCGCCCGCGCGGCCCGCTCGAAGGAGCGCACCGCGATCCGGTCGCCGGCGCGCGCGCAGGCGGCGACGGCGGCGGCGCTGGTGTCCCCGTCGGGGCCCGGCCGCCAGCCGTCGGCCAGCGCCCGGCGGGCGATGTGCGGGCCGCTGGCGATCCGTTCGACGCAGCCGCGGCCCCCACACGGACAGGGGTCGCCGTCGAGGTCGACGCTGATGTGGCCGATGTGCCCGGCGTTGCCCGTAGGTCCCGGATGCAGCCGGCCGTTGAGGACGAGCCCGCCGCCGACTCCGGTGGACACCACCATGCACAGCGCGTTGGCGTGCCCGCGCGCGGCGCCCAGCCAGTGCTCGGCCGCGGTCATCGCGACGCCGTCGCCGACCAGCACGACGGGGCGCTCCCCGACCAGCGCCCGCACCCCGGCGACGAGCGGAAAGGCGCGCCAGCCGGGGATGTTGACCGGGCTGACCGTACCGGCCTGGGCGTCGACCGGTCCCGCGCTGCCGATGCCGACCGCCGCCACCCGCGCCCAGTCCGGCGCCGCGGCCAGCTCCCGGACCACCTCGGCCACCGCGCGCATCACCGTCGCCCCGTCACCGCCGGCGGGCGTGGGCCGGCCGGCCCGTACGAGCAGTCTGCCGTGCGCGTCCACCAGAGCGCCGGCGATCTTGGTGCCGCCAATGTCCAACGCTGCGCTGAGGTCCGTCTGCATCGGTGTGGAATCTCCTGGTGGGCCCGGTGGCCGGGCGTGGCGGCCCGGCGTGCGAACGATAGTCTCCCCTCGATTGACAACGTTGTCTAGAGGCTATGCTCGACGCCACACCAGGCCGCCGACAGAATCAGGACCGCACACCGTGACCGACACCGCGCGGGGCACGTCCCGCCGCTATGGCACCCGGCCCACGATGAAGGATGTCGCGGCGCGCGCCGGGGTCGGCCTCAAGACGGTATCGCGCGTGGTCAACGGCGAACCGGGCGTCACCCCGGACACCGAACGCCGGGTCCAGGAAGCCATCACCGCCCTGGGTTTCCGCCGCAACGACTCGGCCCGCATCCTGCGCAAGGGCCGTACGGCCAGCATCGGCCTGGTCCTGGAGGACCTCGCCGACCCCTTCTACGGCCCGCTCAGCCGCGCCGTCGAGGAGGTCGCCCGCGACCACGGCGCCCTGCTGATCAACGGCTCCAGCGCCGAGGACCCGGCCCGGGAGCAGGAGTTGGTGCTGGCGCTGTGCGCACGGCGGGTCGACGGTCTCGTCGTCATCCCGGCCGGTGACGACCACCGCTATCTGGAGCCGGAGATCACGGCCGGCATAGCCACCGTGTTCGTGGACCGCCCGGCCGGCCGGATCGACGCCGACGCCGTGCTCTCCGACAACTTCGGCGGCGCCCGGGACGCGGTGGCCCATCTGATCGCGCACGGCCACCGACGGATCGGCTTCATCGGCGACCAGCCGCGGATCCACACCGCGAAGGAGCGGCTGCGCGGCTACCGCGCGGCGATGGCCGCCGCCGGCCTGCCCGTTGACGAGGCGTGGGTGTCGCTGGGCTCCACCGCTCCCGACCGCGTACGCTCCGCCGCGACCGCCATGCTGGACGCGGCGCAGCCGGTCACGGCGCTCTTCGCGGGCAACAACCGCGTCACGGTCACCGCCGTACGCGTCCTGGGCGAACGCCCGCACCCGGTCGCCCTGGTCGGCTTCGACGACTTCGAGCTGGCCGACCTCGTCCGGCCCGCGATCACGGTCGTCGCCCAGGATCCGGCCCTGATGGGCCGGACGGCGGCGGGTCTGCTCTTCCGCCGCCTGGAGGGCATCGCGGACCCGCCACGTCACAGCGAGATCCCCACGCGACTGATCGCGCGCGGGTCCGGCGAGCTCCCACCCGTCCGCTAGCGCTTTGCCCGCCTCCCACGTTGTCGGCTGTCCCGCCGTGGTGGTTTCTCGCCGTTGCTCCCCCACTGCCTAAAGGGCGTGGGAGGTACCCCCAGCGGCGGGCGTTTGTGTGTCGGGTGCGGTGACAGCCCTACGGA
>NZ_JBVHQM010000039.1:0-71733 GCF_055567415.1 Streptomyces sp. NPDC026575 | reverse complement strand
CAACGGGAGGGGGCGGGCCGGAGGGGCTGGGTGTCCGGACGTAAAGCGCAGCAGTCCGGACACCCAGCCCCGGAGGACCGCCACCGGCACCCGAAAGCCCCGCGCAGCGGACCCAGCCCGCCGCAGGCGAACCCACCGAAACCCACACGGCGGGAAAGCCGAAAACGTGGGAGGCGGGCAAAGCGCAGCGAAAAGCGACTACGTCCAGGCCCGCAACACCCCCGCGATCGCATGGACGTCCGCCGTGCCGTCCTTCACCAGGCGGGCCAGGTCGCGGACCTGTTCCGGGGAGGTGGTGACCTTCAGGCCGCTGGCGACGAGGTATCCATACGCGACGGCGGTGGCGAACATCGCGTTCGAGCGCTCCAACGCCGGGACCTGGAGCAGGAGTTGGAGCAGACAGGCCGCGCGATCATGCGGCTCGGGATACACCGGCACGCCGAATATCTCGGCTTCGTGCCGGCTGACCGCGGCCACCAGGGCGCCCCAGTCGGTGACCTGGGGGTCTCCGGGGGTGTGCTGTTCGGCGATGAGCAGGAGCCAGGCGAGGTCGATGCGCAGGTTCACGTGGTACCCGGCAGCCCTTCGTGGCCGTCGGCGGGGGCCGTGCGGCCAGGGGCACCGCGGGTTTCCAGGCCGAATTCCTCGGCGAAGACCTGTTCGTACTGCTTCATGAAGTCCGAGGCGGCCTCGACGAAGGTCTGGCCGACCTCGCCGGCGTCCTTGAGGACGAGCTCCTCGATATAGCGGTTCATGCTCACTCCCCGCTGCAGGGCGCGCTCCCGCGCCGCTTCGGCGGTGGCCTCGTCCACCCGGACGTTCAGCTGCGTCTTCGCCACCCCTCCACGCTAGCGCGCATCCGCTAGCACCGGCAAGCATCGCCGCCGGTCCCGGGCGCGGAGCCGGGTGGCCCGTGCGCCCGCGTGCCATGCACCCGTGCGCCATGCGCCCGCGTGCCGCTGCCGAGGCTGCCGGAGCGGATGGCGCACGATGTGGATCCGTCGGACGACTGACCGGACCGCCCGCGACCGCTCGGCCCTCAGGAGGACCACCGCAGTGTCCGTCCCCGCACCCGTCCCGCATCTGAAGCGCAGTCTGCGCCGCTTCGACATCATGGCGATGGGCGTCGCCGCCGTGATCTCCTTCGATGTGATCGGGCAGATCGCCTCCGGCGGCGGCCAGGCGGTCACCTGGATCGCCGTCATCGCGGTGGCGTTCCTGCTGCCGTACGCCCTGATGTTCGCCGAGACCGGGGCCGCGTTCCCGCAGGAGGGCGGTCCGTACGTCTGGGTGGAGGTGGCGTTCGGGCGGCTGACGGCCGCGCTGACCACGATGTTCTACTGGGTCACCAATCCCGTGTGGCTGGGCGGCTCGCTGGTCTTCGTGGCGGCGGAGGCATGGAACGGCTTCGTCTTCCCGCTCGGCTCGGGGACGGTGGCCGACTACGCCTTCAAGCTGGTGTTCATCTGGATCGCCATTCTCACCGCGGTGGTCTCGCTGCGCCGCGGCAAGTGGATCACCACGGCCGGTGCCGGCGCCAAGGTCCTGGCGCTGGCGTTCTTCACGGCCACGGCGGTGGCGTACGGCGTCCAGCACGGCTTCCGGGGACTGCAGAGCGCCGTCTTCTCCCCCAGTGGCGCCGGGTTCCTGGCGCTGGTGCCGGTCCTGCTGTTCGCGTTCGTGGGGTTCGAGGCGCCCAATGCGGCGGGGGACGAGATGCTCGATCCGCAGCGCGATGTGCCGGTCGCGATCGGGCTGTCCGGGGCCATCGCCACCTGCTGCTATCTGCTGCCGGTCGTGGCCATCGTCTGCGTCGCCCCGGCCGGGCAGATCACCGGGGTCGGTGGGTTCATGGATGCCGCGCGGCTGGTCTTCGGGATCTACGGGAGCTGGCGCGGGCCGCTGCTGTCCTTCGTCGCCGTGCTGTTCGCGGTGGCGCTGGTGACACAGGGCAGCGCCTGGATGATCGTCGCCGACCGGATGCAGGCGATGGCCGCCGCCGACGGCGGGTTCTTCAGCCGGGCCCTGGGCGTCTTCCATCCGCGGCTGGGCACGCCGGTCCGGATGAACCTGCTGTCGGGCCTCACCGCCACCGCGTTCATGGCCGCCGCGATGAACCTGGCCAGCGGGGACGCCTCGGCGATCTTCGGTGTGGTGCTGACCGTCGCGATCACCACCCTGCTGCTCTCCTATGTCGCCGTGATCCCCGCGCTGCTGGCCCTGCGGCTGCGCCACCGCGAGGTGCCCCGCCCCTACCAGGTCCCCTTCGGCACCCCGGGCTTCACCCTCGCGAACCTGCTCGTCTACGCGTGGATCCTGCTCGGCGCGTGGGTGGCGCTGTTTCCCGGCACCCTGGAGGCGCTCGTCGGCATTCCGTACGACTTCCGGGCGACCTGGGGCGTCTCCCGCTTCGCCTTCGAGACCTTCACCCTGGGCACGGTCGCGCTGCTCCTGGCCGTCGCCGCCGCCGGGTACGTCGTCCAGCGTATGCGCCCGCAGCCGGGGCACGATCAGCCCGAGCCCGGTCCGGGCCGGTAGGGCGGAGGCCGCCGGACAACGGGCCCTGCGGGCTTCGGTGTTCGGGCCGATCATGGTTGCATGGGCGGTGACCGGTCGCCTACGACGCCGTGTGTTTCCTCAAGGGGGCCTCATGCCACGTCCGTTCCGCTTCGGTGTCAACATGCTCACCATCGACTCGGGCGCCGGATGGCGCGAGAAGTGCCGCCGGGCCGAGCAGTTGGGCTATGACGTCCTGCTGGTCCCGGACCATCTGGGAATGCCGGCGCCGTTCCCGGCACTGGTCGCCGCGGCGGAGGCGACCGAGCGGCCGCGGGTGGGCACCTTCGTCCTCAACGCCGGGTTCTTCAATCCGGCGCTGCTGGCCCGCGAGGTGGCCACCACGGATGCGCTGACCGGCGGGCGGCTGGAACTCGGACTGGGGACGGGGTATGTGCGTGCCGAGCACGAGACCGCCGGGCTCCCGTGGCACTCACCCGGCGAGCGGGTGGACCATCTCGTCCGCACCATCGAGGAGTTGGACCGGCTGCTGGGCGACGACTCGCAGGTGCCGCAGTCGGCCCAGCGGCCGCGGCCGCCGCTGCTCATCGGCGGCAACGGCCCGCGGATGCTGCGGCTGGCGGCCCGGCATGCCGATATCGCGGCGTTCACTGGCGGCCGCCCGGCGCGCGATGAGCCGGAGGCGAAGCTGGAGCTGATGCCGGCCGACGAGCTGGCCGCCTCGGTCGCCCGGTACCGGGAGTGCGCCGCGGACCGCCCGGAGCCGGCCGAGCTGAACATCCTCGTGCAGCGGGTCGTGGCCACCGACGACCGGCGGGCCGTCGCGCGCGAGATCGCCGCGCTGGACGTCGGCCTGGACGAGGAGCAGGCGCTGGACGCGCCGACGCTGCTGATCGGCACACCCAGGCAGATGGCCGAGCAACTGCGGGAGCGCCGTGAGCGCTTCGGCTTCTCCTACATCACCGTCCTGGACCCGTTCCTGGATGCCTTCGCACCGGTGCTGGAGGAGCTGGCGGGCAGCTGACTCCCCGGTGCGGTGGTCGGCCGGGTTCGCCGGCCGGCCACCGCACCGTGCGCCGAAAGGGCGGATTCCGGGAGCGATGCGCTCCCCCCGGGCAGCGCAGTGGAAGACCTTCCGGCGGCGCTGCGGAACCGCGCGCCTCGCTGTCCCGACCGGGGAAGGTAGAAACAATGCTGACGAAGAGACATCTCGCCACGGTGCTCACAGCCGTCACGGCGGCCGGATGTGTGTCCATGGGCAGCGCTTGGGCCGCCAAGCCGAGCCCGGCCGCCGCGCACCGCGCGATCCACTACGCGGAGGGCAACCGGCACTGCCAGGTGCCCGAGCAGCAGAGCGGCAGTACCGGCCTCCTCGGCCACATCGTGACCGGCGGTGTGATCGGCGAGACGATCGACCGGGCCCATCTCTGCCGCATCGACCTCACCCTGCTCGACAGCAGTGAGCCGGCGCCGCGCACCGGCGGCGCCATCTGACGGGGCCGCGGAGCGCGCCGCCCTCGCCTCCAGGCCCGGCTCCGGGCCTGGAGGCAGCGCTGTATCCGAGCGGGCCCCGGGAAACCACTGGCGGACCGGGGCCGGTCGGTGCTTGGCTCGATGCCATGATCGACATAGATATTCGCTCGGCCGTTCCCGCGGACGCGGGGGCCGTGCTCGACTTCTGGAAGACCGCCGCCGAGGGGACCAGCATCAGCGACGATGTCGCCGGGGTGACGCGCCTGGTCGAACGGGACCCCGGTGCGCTGCTCCTGGCGGAGGCGGACGGGGTCCTCGTCGGAACGGTGATCGCCGGCTGGGACGGCTGGCGGGCCTCGCTGTACCGGCTCGCCGTGCATCCGTCCCGTCGCCGTCAGGGCATCTCGAAGGCCCTCCTGGATGCCGCCGAGGAGCGCTTTGTGGCGCTGGGCGGGCGGCGCGGTGACGCCATGGTGCTGGAGGCGAACGAGCCGGCCCACCACGCCTGGGCCGCGGCGGGGTACCGGCGGGAGGATCACTGGCGGCGATGGACGAAGCCGCTGGTCTGAGGGGCGGGCCGATCCAGGGCGGGCCGCCTCGCCACCCTCGCCTTTGCCGATCCTTTACCATGGTGGTTCCGCTACTCCAGTGAAAGGTGTGTGAGCGTCCAACCATGGGCGAGCCTCCCAGTTGTCGAGCAACCCGGCGATATTGCGCAAACCTCCCGATCGTGTTCGATCATGGGACGGAGGTGACTCGATGACCGACCTGCTCCTGCTGGGCGTGGCGCTCCTGCTGACCCTGGCCTGTGGTGTCTTCGTCGCGGCCGAGTTCTCGCTGACGACCGTGGAGCGCAGCGACCTCGAACGCGCCGCCGAGCGCGGCGAGCGGGGCGCGGACAGCGCTCTCAAAGCGGTCCGCAGTCTGACCTTCCAGCTCTCCGGCGCCCAACTCGGCATCACGGTCACCGGCCTGGTCATCGGCATGCTGTCCAAGCCGGCGATCGCCACCCTGCTGGCGGGGCCGCTGGACGCGATGGGGCTGCCGAGCTCGGCCGCGCAGTCGCTGGCCCTGGTGCTCGGCACGGCGATCTCCACGGTCGTCCTGATGGTCGTCGGTGAGCTGGTCCCCAAGAACTGGGCCATCTCCAGCTCGCTGGCCGTAGCCAAGAAGGTCGCCACGGCCCAGCGCGGCTTCAGCGCCACCTTCAAGCCGTTCATCAGGCATCTCAACAACACCGCGAACCACATGGTCCGCCGGATGGGCCTGGATCCCGCCGAGGAACTCGCCTCGGCGCGGGGCCCGCAGGAGCTGGTGGCGCTGGCCCGGCACTCCGCGCGGGAGGGCGCGCTGGAGGCCGACACCGCGGAGCTGTTCGTCCGCACCCTCAATCTCCCCGACCTGACCGCGGAGAACGTCATGACGCCGCGGGTGCAGGTGATGGCGCTGGACGTTCAGTCCACCGCGGAGGACGTCGCCAACGCCACCCGGGCCACCGGCCTGTCGAGGTTCCCCGTCTACCGCGGCAGCCTGGACAGCGTCGTCGGGGTGGCGCACATCAAGGACGTGCTGACCATCCCGGCCGAGCGCCGCCCCCGCCATCCGGTGTCCGAGCTGCTGCGCGAACCGCTGCTGGTCCCCACGACGCTGACCGTGGACCGGCTGCTGGACCGGCTGTCCGGCAGGCGCACGATGGCCGTGGTCATCGACGAGTACGGCGGCACGGCCGGTGTGGCGACGCTGGAGGACATCGTCGAGGAGGTGGTCGGCGAGGTCCGCGACGAACACGACCCGATGGAGACCCCCGACCTCGCTCCGGCCGGCACCGACGCCGAGGGCCGCGAGGTCTATCAGGCCGACGGCGCGGCGCGCACCGACCAGCTGGAGCGGATCGGTCTGCGGCTGCCGGAGGGCCCCTACGAGACCCTCGCCGGCCTGATCGCCACCGAGCTGGGCCGGATACCGGTCACCGGCGACCGCCTGGAGGTGGCCGGCTGGTCGATGGACGTACTGGACGCCGCCGGCCATCGCGCGGCGCGGGTGCTGTTGCACGCCCCGCCGCCCGGCAGCGGCGCCGAGCAGGAGACGGGGGGCGGACGATGACCGCGCTCCAACTCTTCGTGGGTCTGCTGACGCTGGTCGTCAACGCCTTCTTCGTGGGCGCCGAGTTCGGCCTGATCTCGGTGCGCCGCAGCCAGATCGAGCCGTACGCCGAGCGCGGTGACCGCCGGGCGACCAGCGTGCTGTGGGGGCTGCAGCACGTCTCGGCCCTGCTGGCGGCCGCTCAGCTGGGCATCACGCTGTGCACGCTGGTGCTGGGCGCGGTCGCCGAGCCGGCCATCGCGCACCTCCTCGAACCGGTCTTCCAGGCCGTGGGGATCTCGCACGCGCTGATCCACCCGATCTCGTTCGTGATCGCGTTGTCGCTGGCCACGTACCTGCACATGCTCTTCGGCGAGATGGTGCCGAAGAACGTCGCGCTGGCCGAGCCGGTGCGCACCGCGCTGATCCTGGGACCGCCGCTGATCGCGCTCACCCGGGCGCTGCGACCGGTGATCTTCGGCGTCAACGCGCTCGCCAACGGGCTGCTCAAGCTGCTGCGGGTGGAGACCAGGGACGAGGTGGCCGCGACCTTCTCGGACGACCAGCTCGCGAAGATGGTCGAGGACTCCCAGCAGGCCGGGCTGCTCGACGAGCGGGCCCGGGAGCGGCTGCGGGACGCCCTGGAGCTGGGCCGCCGCCCGGTCAGGGACGTGGTCCTGCCGGCCGAGAGAGTCGTCTCCGCACGGATCGGGACCACCCCGGAGGAGCTGGAGCAGCTGGCCGCCGACTCCGGCTTCTCGCGCTTCCCCGTCCTCGACGACACCCGTCGCATCCTGGGCTATCTGCACGTCAAGGACGCCCTGGACGCCTCCCCGCGCCGGCTGCCGTTCCCGGTCGCCGCGCTGCGCCCGATCGCCCGTGTCAAGGCCGCGACGCCGCTGGACGACGTGCTGACGGCGATGCGCGGATCGCGTACGCATCTGGCCGCGGTGATCGGCGACGACGGGCGGCTGGCCGGGCTGGTGACGATGGAGGACGTGCTCAGGGAGCTGGTGCTCCAGCGGCCCGCCGGCTGACGGGAGAGCCGGAGCCGGGGCCGGATTCCGACGCGCCTGACCGATCGGTTAGATTGCTGACCGATCGGTTACAGGCGCGTTGAGGGGGCATGCACATGGACCGCACCACCTGCTGCATCGTGGGCGGGGGACCGGCCGGAATGATGCTGGGACTGCTGCTGGCCAGGGCCGGCGTCGAGGTGACCGTCCTGGAGAAGCACGGGGACTTCCTGCGCGACTTCCGCGGCGACACCATCCACCCGTCGACCCTGCGGCTGCTGGACGAGCTGGGCCTCGGGGAGGCGTTCGCGCGGCTGCCGTTCGCCAAGCTGACGGAGATGCGGGCGCGGATCGGCGGCACGACGGTCGTGATGGGCGATCTGCGCCGCATCCCGGGCCGGCACAAGTACATCGCCATGGTTCCGCAGTGGGACTTCCTCGATCTGCTCGCGGGCGCGGGCGCCGAGGAGCCGGGCTTCACCCTGCGGATGCGCACCGAGGTCACCGGGCTGCGCACCGACGGCGGCCGGGTGACCGGGGTGCGGTTCACCGACGAGCACGGGACGCCCGGCGAGCTGGCCGCGGATCTGACGGTCGCCTGCGACGGGCGGGACTCGGTCGTGCGGCAAGCGGCCGGGCTGCGGCAGCAGCGGTTCGAGGTGCCGATGGACGTCTGGCAGGTGCGCGTGGACGCCCCCGCCGACGGCCTGAAGGACGGCCGGGTCTTCGCCCGCTTCGGCGGCGGCCAGGCGGCCGTCACCATGGACCGCGGCACGTACTACCAGACCTCCTATCTGATCGAGAAGGGCCGGGACGCCGAGCTGCGCACCCACGACATCCAGTGGCTGCGGGACCGGCTGGGCGCGCTGTTCGACTGGGACGAGCAGGTGACCGGCGCGATCCGCTCCTGGGACGACGTCAAGCTGCTGGAAGTGACGTTCGGCCGGCTGCGGCGCTGGCACCGGCCGGGGCTGCTGTGCATCGGGGACGCCGCGCACACCATGTCGCCGGTCGGGGGCGTCGGGGTCAATCTGGCGCTCCAGGACGCGGTCGCCGCGGCCCGGATCCTGGCGGAGCCGCTGCGCCGGGGCCGGGTCGGGGCGGCGGAGCCGGCCCGGGTGCAGCGGCGGCGCGAGCTGCCGACGGCAGTGGTGCAGAGGTCCCAGCGTGCCGAGCACACGATGATCCGCTCCGCGCTGGCCGGCACGCTCGACGGCGACCGCCTGCCGGTGCCGATGCGGCTGCTGCGGCGGGTGCCGGCGCTGCGGACCGTGACCGGCTATCTGGGCGGAATCGGTGTCCGCCCCGAGCGCGCGCCCGCCTTCGCCCGGCGGGTCAGTCCCGCCGCTCGATCGCGTGGAGCGTGAACTCCACCAGCTCCGCCGCCGCGGCGTCCAGGTCCAGCTCCGGGTGGACCAGCCAGTGGGCGATCACCCCGTCGATCGCCCCACCGATCGCCAGCGCGATGGTCGGAGCGTGGAACTCCCGCAGCACACCTGCCTGCTGACCCTCCGTCAGTATCGCGGCGAGGTGCTGCCAGCGGTCGTGGGTGTCGTGCGAGCCCGGCGTCTTGAGGCGGGTGCCCCCCTCGTCGTCGAGCAGCATCTCGGTGATCACGCGGACATGGCGGCGGTTGGCCTGCTGATAGCCGATCATCGCCCGGACATAGGCGACAACCGCTTCGCGCGGGCCGGGCGCCTGCGCCAGCCGCTCGGCGACATAGGCGCTGAACCGCCCCATCACCTGCTCCAGCGCCGCCCGGGTCAGGTTGTCCTTGGAGGAGAAGTGGTAGAGCACCGCGGCCTTGGACAGCCCGGCCCGCTCGGCGATCGCCGACAGCGAGGTCGCGGGGTAGCCACGAGTGGAGACCAGGTCGATGGTGGCCTCGATGAGCTGCTGCCGCCGGGCCCGCTCGGTGAACGTCAGCGCGTCGGGGCCGTCGCCCCGGCGGGGAGTCATCGCGCGTCCACCTGTCCCTTTCCTGGCTGTTCGGAGCATCTCAGACCGTACACCGCGGCCGGCCCGGTGCGGCCGGGGGAGCTGGGCATACCGCTCGGTATGCCGGGCGGTAGGATCTCCCCACCATGGAGACAAGTGCCCCCTACACCAGTTTCGTCGCGGTCGGCGACAGCTTCACCGAGGGAATGTCGGACGGCCTGCCGGACGGCTCCTACCGCGGCTGGGCCGATCTGCTCGCCGCCCGGCTGGCGGCCCGCACGCCCGGCTTCCGCTACGCCAACCTCGCCGTGCGCGGCAAGCTCATCGGGCAGATCGCCGACGAGCAGTGCGGGCCGGCCGCCTCGATGGGCGCGGACCTGGTGACCCTGGTCGGCGGCCTCAACGACGTGCTGCGGCCGCGCTGCGATGTGGCGGAGGTCTGCGCCACGTTGGAGAACGCGGCCGGGCTGCTGGCCAGGGGCGGCGGGCAGCTGGTGCTGATGCGCAGTCCGGCCCGGCGGGGTCCGGTGCTGGAGCGCTTCCGGCCGCGTATGGAGCAGCTGTTCGCGCGGATCGACGAGCTGGCCGCGCGGCACGGCGCGGTGGTCGTGGACCTGTACGCATCGCGGGCGCTGGCCGATCCTCGGCTGTGGGCGGACGACCGGCTCCATCTGAACGCCGAGGGGCACCGCCGGGTCGCGGAGGCCGTCTGGCAGGCGCTCGGCCTGCCGCCCGTATCGGACTGGGACACTCCACTGCCGGCCGCCGCACCGCCGGGCTGGCGCGCACGGCGTGCCGCGGATCTGCGGTTCGCCCGGGAGCATCTGGGCCCCTGGATAGGCCGACGGCTGACCGGCCGGTCCTCGGGGGACGGCCGGGCCGGCGCCCATTTCGACGCCGAACTGGGTCGGGCCTTCTGGGTCACCCCCGAGGACCATGCGCACCCCGGCCCGGTGTCGGAGTGGCGAGGAGCGGGGGCGTAGCCCGGAGCCCCGCCCGGGTGCCTGCCCGGGGCCGACGCGGATGCCGCGCGCGACCGTACGTGCTCGTGCGGCCGCGTGGCGGGCGAGCCCCCCGGCCAGCCGCTTGGAGGAAGACACAGCCGGGACCGGGGCGCTGGCCTGCGCGAACCGCCAGTAGACTCTCACCACGTGACTGCTGTGTCTGCGAAGCCTCGCATCCCCAATGTCCTGGCCGGCCGCTATGCCTCTACGGAGCTGGCCGTGCTGTGGTCCCCCGAGTACAAGGTCAAGCTGGAGCGGAAGCTGTGGCTTGCCGTGCTGCGTGCGCAGAAGGACCTGGGGGTGGAGGTCCCCGAGCAGGCGCTGGCCGACTACGAGCGGGTCCTGGAGACCGTCGACCTGGCCTCGATCGCCGAGCGCGAGAAGGTCACCCGGCACGACGTCAAGGCCCGCATCGAGGAGTTCAACGCCCTCGCCGGCCATGAGCAGGTCCACAAGGGCATGACCTCCCGCGATCTGACGGAGAACGTCGAGCAGCTGCAGGTGCGGCTGTCGCTGGAGCTGATGCGGGACCGTACGGTCGCCGTGCTGGCGCGCCTGGGCTCGCTGGCGGCCCAGCACGCCGAGCTGGTGATGGCGGGCCGCTCGCACAACGTCGCCGCGCAGGCCACGACACTGGGCAAGCGCTTCGCGACCGCGGCGGACGAGCTGCTGGCGGCTTACGCCCGGCTGGAGGACCTGCTCTCCCGCTACCCGCTGCGCGGCATCAAGGGCCCGGTGGGCACCGCCCAGGACATGCTGGACCTGCTCGGCGGCGACGCGGCCAAGCTCGCCGAGCTGGAGCAGCGGATCGCCGCGCACCTCGGTTTCGGCCGGGCCTTCACCTCCGTCGGCCAGGTCTACCCGCGCTCCTTGGACTACGACGTGGTCACCGCGCTGGTGCAGCTGGCCGCCGCCCCGTCGTCGATCGCCAAGACCATCCGGCTGATGGCCGGCCACGAGCTGGTGACCGAGGGCTTCAAGCCCGGCCAGGTCGGCTCCTCGGCGATGCCGCACAAGATGAACACCCGCTCCTGCGAGCGCGTCAACGGCCTGATGGTCATCCTGCGCGGCTACGCCTCGATGGCCGGTGAGCTCTCCGGCGACCAGTGGAACGAGGGCGATGTCTCCTGCTCGGTGGTGCGCCGCGTCGCGCTGCCGGACTCCTTCTTCGCGCTGGACGGCCTGATGGAGACCTTCCTGACCGTCCTCGACGAGTTCGGCGCCTTCCCCGCCGTCGTCGCCCGCGAGCTGGACCGCTATCTGCCGTTCCTCGCCACGACGAAGGTGCTGATGGGTGCCGTGCGCGCGGGCGTGGGCCGCGAGGAGGCCCACGAGGCGATCAAGGAGAACGCGGTCGCCTCGGCGCTGGCCATGCGCGAGCAGGGCGCCGAGCGCAACGAGCTGCTGGACAAGCTGGCCGCGGACGCCCGGATCCCGCTGGACAAGGCGCAGCTGGACGCGCTGATGGCGGACAAGCTCTCCTTCACCGGTGCGGCGGCCGACCAGGTGGCGTCCGTCGTCGCCCGGATCGAGGAGCTCGCCAAGCAGCACCCGGCAGCCGCGGCGTACACGCCGGGCGCGATCCTCTGACGCGATCGCCGTGCGCTTCACCCCCGAAGAGCTGGCAGCCGCTCGCGACCGCCTCGTCCCGGACGTGGCCGCGAGCGGCCTGCGCGTGCTCTTCTGCGGGATCAACCCGGGGCTGATGACGGCGGCGACCGGCCACCACTTCGCCCGGCCCGGCAACCGCTTCTGGCCGGTGCTGCACGCCTCCGGCTTCACGCCCCGCCAGTTCAAGCCTGCCGAGCAGGACGAGCTGCTGGCGCACGGCCTGGGCATCACCAATGTCGTGGCCCGGGCGACCGCCAAGGCCGACGAGCTGACCGCGGCGGAGTACCGCGAGGGCGGCCGGCTGCTGGCCGAGAAGGTCGCCCGGCTGCGGCCGCGCTGGCTCGCCGTCGCCGGGGTCACGGCCTATCGCGTCGCCTTCGACGACAAGCACGCCGTGATCGGGCCGCAGGAGCGCACCCTGGACGGCACCCGCATCTGGGCGCTGCCCAACCCCAGCGGCCTGAACGCCCATTGGACGCTGCAGACCATGGCGGAGGAGTACGGGCGGCTGCGGGCGGCGGCCTTCGCGCCGGACGATCCGGCCGGCGACGAGCCCCCGGCCGCCGGCTAACCCGGCCGGCAACGGCTGCCCGGCCGCCTTCTAACGCCCGCACGCCGCCTCCTCCCCCACCGCGACCAGCAGCTGGAACGGCAGCTCGCGGTCTCCCTGTCCCACCCCCACACCGATCCAGCGGCCGCGCACCCGCCAGCCGTGCATCAGGGGGACATATCCGCATAGTGTGTCCAGCGGCGGCGGGACCGGGAGCCCGCTCGCCGTCCGCTCCAAATGAGGGGTGAGATCGAGGGTCTCCGGCTCGCCCCACCGTAACGACAGCGCCTGCACCAGAGCCGTCAGCTCGGCCTCGAACTCCTCCTCGGCCTCCGCCACCTCGACCAGGTCCGCGTCCCAGAAGTCCGCGCTGACCCGCAGATCGGCCAGGTGAAAGCCCGGACCGCTCTCGACCAGGCCGGAGCGGATCCGCTGCGCCGGAAACGCCCGCAGGCGCAACGCGTCGATCGTGGTCAGCTGCTCGTCAAGCGTCATGCCGTCAGTAAACCGGCCGGGTCTGACAATTGACGTTCCTTCGCGCGTGTTCAGACGTCCCGGCGCAGCAGCGACCGCAGTCCGCCCGCCGCCGCGAGCGCCGCCCAGCCGGCCAGCACCGCGATGCCGGACCACGGACCGAGCGCCCCCTCGGGCGCCAGATGCAGGATCTGCTGCCCCGCCCGGTCGGGCAGGAACTGACCCACCTCCCTGGTGGCCTTCAGTGAGCCGAGCATCGGGCCGAGGGAGAGGAAGAACGGGATGAGGAGGCTCAGCGCGCCGACGGGACTGCGCAGCAGCGCGCCGATGCCGGCGGAGAACACCGCGAGCAGCCCGAAGTAGATCCCGGAGCCGACGGCCGACCGCAGCACGCCGGGCGAACCGAGAGACACTCCCTCGTCACCGAGGAGCGCCTGTCCCCCGGCGACCGACGCGAACCCGGCGACCAGCCCGACCGCGAGCGCGAGTGAGCCCACGGTGACGAGCTTGCCCGCGTACAGCAGTCCGCGTCGCGGGACCGCGGCCAGCGAGACCCGGATGGAGCCGCTGGACCACTCCCCCGCGATCGTGAGCACGCCGAAGACGATGGCCCCGAACTGGCCTATGTTCAGCCCGAAGTAGGCGTTGAACACCGGGTCGAAGTGGGCATCACGGCCGTCGTAGCCGGAGCAGACGACGAAGCCGATCCCGACGGTCACCACCAGGAGCACGACCAGGCTGTACGACAAGGAGGGCAGCGAGCGGATCTTCGTCCACTCGGAGCGGAGGACGGCGGTGAACTGCATGGCGTCAGACCTCCTGAGTCTGCGGGGCGGCGGAGACGAATTCGGTGGCGTCGGCGGTCAGTCGCAGATAGGCCTCTTCCAATGAGGCGGCCTCGTCGGCGAGTTCGAGGACCGGGATGCCGTGCCGGGCGGCCAGCGCGCCGATGTCGGACGGGTCGGCGCCCTCGACGAGCCAGCCCCCCGAGCCGTCCGGCGTCGCCTCCCAGCCGACCCGGGCCAGTTCGGCACGGAGCCGGGCCCCGTCGGTCGTCCGCACCCGCACCCGCCGTCCGGCGTGCTCGCGCAGGAAGTCGTCCATGGCGGTGTCAGCGAGCAGCCGGCCGCGTCCCAGGACGATCAGATGGTCGGCGGTGAGCGCGGTCTCGGTCATCAGATGGCTGGAGATCAGCACCGTACGGCCGTCGGCGGCCAGGCGCTTGAGGAGCGTACGGATCCAGACGATCCCCTCCGTGTCGAGTCCGTTGGCGGGCTCGTCCAGCATCAGCACGGCCGGGTCGCCAAGCAGCGCGGCCGCGATGCCGAGCCGCTGCCGCATCCCGAGGGAGAAACTGCGCACCCGTCTGCGCGCCGCGGCCGACAGTCCGGTCTCGTCCAGCACCTGTGCCACCCGCCGGGCGGGGATGCGGTTGCTGTGGGCGAGGGCGAGCAGATGGTCGCGGGCCCGGCGTCCCCCATGGGCGGCGCCGGCGTCCAGCAGCGCCCCCACGTGCCGCAGCGGGTCCGCCAGCTCCCAGAACGCCCGGCCGCCCACGGTGGCGGTCCCCGAGGTGGGGTGGTCCAGGCCGACGACCATCCGCATCGTGGTGGACTTGCCGGCTCCGTTGGGGCCGAGGAAGCCGGTGACCCGGCCGGGCTCCACCCGGAAGGTGAGGTCGTCGACGGCCCGCACGGCGCCGTAGACCTTCGTCAGCTGCTGCACTTCGATTGCGGTCATGCCTCCAGGCTGGCGCCCGCCTTGGGCCCCCGGCCTCCCCCACGGCCGGGGAACGCCTCCCCCGCTCGGGGGAGGTGGGATGTCAGTGGTCGCTGGCACGATGACGGGGTGTCCTTATCGCTCTCGGCCGTCCGCCACTCCGTGTTCAAGCCGCTCTTCCAGCCCGTCACGTACAGCCGTTGGCTGCATCTGCTGACCGGCTGTGTGGCCGGGGTGCTGATGGGGTTTCTGCGCGGAGGGACGTTCCGGCCGGGCCATGGCGGGCCGTGGCAGTGGTTCGCGGTACTGCCCGTGCCCCTCCTTCTGCTGGCCGCGCTGGTGCCCGCGGTGCGGCGCGTCGAGAGCCTGCAGGCCCAGCTGCTGCTGTTTCCCGGCCGATCCGGCACCGGCGAGCGCGGCTCTTCCCAGATCGCCACCGCACCGTCGGCCACCTGGCGCGACCGCGGCCGTACGGCCATCTGGCTGCTGCTCCGGCTCGAAGCCGGTGTGGCGATGACGGCCCTGACCCTCCAGCTGCCCGCGCTGACCGTGGTGTTGGCCCGGGCCGCCAGGGGACACGCCACCCACGTCGCCGGCTGGCCCTCGATCGACACCCCACACTGGTGGTACGGCCTGCTCGCGCCGCTCCCCCTGGTGCTGCTGCTGGCCGTCGCCGTCGGGGCGGGCAGGCTGATGGCCCGTGCCGCACAGCTGCTGCTGGGCCCCTCGGCGGCCGAGCGGTTCGCCGCGCTCGAAGCCCGTACGGAGCGCATCCTGGAACACAACCGGCTGGCCCAGGAGTTGCACGACTCGGTCGGTCACGCGCTGACCGTCACCGTGATACAGGCGGGCGCGGCGCGCGCCGCGGGATCGCCCGAGTTCACCGACCGGGCGCTGGCCGCCATCGAGGACACCGGCCGCCAGGCGCTCGCCGATCTGGAGCGGGCGCTGCGGCTGCTGCGCGAGGACGCCCCCAGGCCCGCCGACCGGCCGGCGCTCACCGATGCCGACCGCCTGCTGGAGTCGGCGCGGGCGGCCGGGGCGACGGTCCGCGCCGAGGTGACCGGTCCGCTGGAGGCCCTGCCCGGACCGGTGTCACGGGAGGGCTACCGCATGGTGCAGGAGGCGCTGACCAATGTGCTGCGGCACGCGGGCCCGGTGCCGGTGTCGGTGCGGATAGCAGCCGACGCCGACACGCTGGAGCTGGAGATACGCAACGGCTTGCCCGCCGCGTCGGAGCCGAGCGGCGGCGGCCGCGGTCTACGCGGTATCCGCGAACGGGCCGCGCTCCTCGACGGCGAGGCCGAAACCGGGCCGGAAGGCGACGAATGGCGGGTCCGCGTCCGCCTGCCGCTGCGCCGATTAGGGTGATCCCGTGCCGATATCCGTACTCCTCGTCGATGACGAACCGCTGGTCCGGGCCGGTCTGCGGGCCATCCTGGAAGCCCAGCCCGATATCGAGGTGGCCGGCGAGGCGGCCGACGGCGCCTCCGTGGTCCCGATGGTGCGTCGCCTGCGCCCGGACGTGATCGCCATGGACGTACGGATGCCGTTGCTGGACGGCATCGAGGCGACCCGTGCGGTGCTCCGGTCGGTGGCCGAGCCGCCCCGGATCCTCGTCGTCACCACCTTCGAGGACGACGACTATGTCTACGAGGCGCTGCGCGCCGGCGCGGACGGCTTCCTGCTCAAGCGCGCCCGGCCCGCCGAGATCGTGCACGCGGTGCGGCTCGTCGCCGAGGGCGGCTCGCTGCTGCTGCCGGCGACGCTGCGCGCCATGGCGGCCGGCCGCCGCAACGCACGGGCCCGGGCGGACTTCGAGCGGGCCGCGCTCACCGAACGGGAGCGGCAGGTGCTGCGGCTGATGTCCCGGGGCCTGTCGAACGCGGAGATCGCCGGGCAACTCTTCCTGGGCGCGGAGACCATCAAGACCCACGTCAGCGCGGTACTGGGGAAACTGGGCGCCCGGGACCGCACGCAGGCGGTCATCGCCGCGTACGAATCGGGGTTCGTCGCGCCCGGCTGACCGCGGCGGGCGCCCCGTCCGGGGCTCGCCGCACACCCTCTGACCGGCTACGATCCGCCACACACGGACAGAGCGAGGGAGTGGGACGTTGGGGCGGCTCACCGGCGGGGATCCCTCCCTGCTGCGACGGATCAACTCCGCGGTGGTGCTGGATGCGCTGCGCGCCGCGGACTCCGCCACGCTCACCCACCTCGTCCAGGTGACGGGCCTGTCCCGGCCGACGGTCGAGGGCGTGGTCGAGGGGCTCATCGAGACCGGGCTGGTGGTCGAGGCGCCCGCCGAGGAGGGCGAGGCCCGCCGCCAGGGGCGCCCGGCCCGCCGGTTCCGGTTCCGTACCGAGGCCGGGCATCTGCTGGGCGTCGAGATCGGCCCGCACCGCGTCTCGGCCCTGCTGTCCGATCTGAGCGGGCGGGTGCTGGACACCGCGCAGCGCCCGGTCCTGGAGACGGCAGCGGCCGACGAGCGGCTGGAGCGGGTCCGCTCCGTGGTGGCCGAACTGCTGCGCCGCACGGGCGTGGCGCGCGGTTCGCTGCGGGCCGTCGGTGTGGCCACCCCCGGCATCGTGGAGGCGGACGGCACCGTACGGCTGGGCACCGCGCTGCCGGGCTGGACGGGACTGCCGCTGGGCGAGCGACTGCGGCGCTCGTTCCGCTGCCCGGTGCTGGTCGAGAACGACGCCAACGCCGCCGCGGTCGCCGAGCACTGGCAGGGGGCGGCGGCCGGCTCGGACGACATCGTGTTCGTCCTGGCCGGGCTCAGCCCGGGAGCCGGCTCGCTGATCGGCGGCCGGCTGCACCGCGGCTTCGGCGGGGCCGCCGGGGAGATCGGCGCACTGCACCTGCTGGGGCGCGAGGCGACGCCGGAGAAGCTGCTGTCGACGACCGGTGAGCCGCTGCACCCTCTGGACGAGGCGCAGGTCGCCGCGGTCTTCGCGGCGGCGCGGGGCGGCGACGCGGGGGCCCGGGACGCCGTCGACCGCTTCATCCGGCGGCTGGTGCACGATGTCGCGGCCCTGGTGCTGGCGCTCGATCCGGAGCTGGTCGTGATCGGCGGCTGGGCGGCGGGGCTGGCCGGTGTACTGGAGCCGCTGCGCGGGGAGTTGGCGCGCTACTGTCTGCGCCCTCCGCAGGTGGCGCTCTCCCTGCTGGGCGAGGCCGCGATCGCCACCGGCGCGCTACGGCTGGCCCTGGATCATGTGGAGGGCGAACTCTTCGCGGTGGAGGGCACGGCGACCGCCCGCCGTTGAGCCCGGCCGGGGTCCAAAACGCGGTGGCCCGCACCGGAGCCGAGCATCCGGTGCGGGCGCCGTGAAACCACAGGGCCGACGGCTCAGCCTGCCAGCAGCGACACCTCGTCGCTGGCGCCGAAGGTCAGCCGGCAGGTGTCCGCGCGGTACGTCGACACCGCGACGGCGGTGGTCCGTCCTCCGGAGACATAGCGGGTCGTCACGACGAGAACCGGTGCGCCGGGCAGCCGGTCCAGCTGGCGGGCGTCCTCCGCGCGGGCCGAGCCGAGCTCCACCGTGCGGTCCTGGCCCTCCAGCTCCAGTTGCTGCAACTCGTGCAGCACGGCGCGGGCGCGGGCCGGAGCGCTGCGCACGGGCTCCTCGGTGTGGCCGGGCACCGCGGCCGACGGCACGTACAGCAGCTCGGCGGCGACGGGCTGGCCGTTGGTGACCCGGGTGCGGCGCACGATGTGCACCTGCTCTCCGGGAGCGGTCTGCAGCAGGCGGGCCACGGCGGCCGGGACGGTGTCGCTCTGTGTGGCGTCGACCGGCTGCCAGTCGTCGCCGGGGGCGCCGGGCCAGGTGTGGCGGACGGGGTCGACGGCGACGCCTACGCGCGGCGGTGCGACGGTGGTGCCCACACCGCGGCGGCGCTGCAGCCTGCCCTCCAGCTCCAGTTGTTCGAGCGCCTGCCGCAGCGTGGCCCGGGCGACGCCGAACCGCGCCGCCAGCTCACGCTCGTTGGGCAGAATCTCGCCGACCGCGAACTCCGAGTCCAGCGCATCGCTGAGCACGGTCTTGAGGTGCCAGTACTTCGGCTCCGGCACCGTTTCGAGTTGCGTGGTCCCCACCCTGTCCTCCGCACTGGCCGTTGCCCTCGCCGGGCACGCCCCCATGGAACCCGGGTCCGCACGCGGGCCCCTACGGATGCGGGCCCGCACGCGCTCCCGTTTATGAGCGCTTCTTTATTAAAGGTTGTTGCAGTATCCCGACGATATGACCGCCCCCACCCTTGGTCAAGACCAATCCCGCAGAGGTTTCGCGGCCCGGTGTGCGACGTGTCGTAGCGAGGAGGGGCACCCCATCGGACGCCGAGGCGGCGCCGACCTGGCGCTCCGTCACCTCGTACGCGCCGAACCTCTTGGGCGGGCCAGGGCGCAGGGAACCACCGGCGTGGCATGCCGGTGCCGTCCGGCCCGCGAACCGCCCCGCGGACCGGTCTGAGTGCGGCGGCTCAGCCCTCGGCCAGCGCCCCGAGCTTGTCCGGGTTGCGCACGATGTAGACCGTCTGGACCCGGCCGTCCCGGATGCCGAGCTGGATGACGGTGTCCGGCACGCCGCCCTGGTGCGTCAACAGCGCGATACCGCCGTTGAGTTCGGTGAAGCCGTACTCCAGGTCGGCCGGTACCTTCTTGACGACCGCGACGAGGAAGCGGGCGATCTTGTCCGCGGACTCGATGACCCGCAGCGGCGCCTTGGCCTTCCCTCCGCTGTCCCCGACCAGCCGGGCGTCCGCCGCCAGCATGCTGAGCAGCCCCTCCAGGTCGTCGCCGGCCGCCGCGGCCAGGAACCGCTCGGTCAGGTCGCGCTGGCGCACGGGGTCGACCTCGAAGCGCGGTTTGCCCTCCTCCACGTGCCGCCGGGCCCGGCCCGCCAGCTGGCGCACCGCGGCCTCGCTGCGGTCCAGGGCTTCGGCGATCTCCGCGTACGGATAGCCGAATGCCTCGCGCAGCACGAACACCGCGCGCTCCAGCGGGGAGAGCGACTCCATGGTGACGAGCACGGCGAGGGTGACGGACTCGGCGAAGACCGTGCGCTCCGCGCTGTCCGGTGCGGTACCGCCGAAGTCGGTCGCCAGGGGTTCCGGCAGCCAGGGCCCCACATACGACTCGCGGCGCGACTGAACCTGCCGGAGCCGGTCGATGGCCAGCCGGGTGGTGATCCGTACGAGGAAGGCGCGCGGTTCGCGCACCACCGAGCGGTCCACGCCCGACCAGCGCAACCAGGCGTCCTGGACCACGTCCTCGGCATCGGCCACCCGGCCGAGCATGCGGTAGGCCACCCCGAACAGGACGGGGCGGTGTTCCTCGAAGACGTCGGTCGCGGATTCCTTCAGCACTCCTCCATCCCACCGGGCCGCACCCGCGTTGTCCAGCGGAAACGGCGGAGTGCGACGGGCGCCACCATGGCGGCGGGCCGGCGCCGGATCGGCTGCCCCCAGTGGACGGTTCGGGCGCCCCGCGAGGGGCGGGGGGTGGCTCCTTGGGTCCAGGTGCCGTAAACGTTCCGGTGGTGTCCTGGCGATCGGCCGGTGGTGTTGCGACGATGGGCCGGGCCCGGCGCGGGCCGGTGAACACCTTGCTGTTCACCGGCCGTTCCGCTGCGGGGCACCAGGCAGCGATACCAACGGGTCATCAGCAAGCTCGGTGACGGCATGGAGGTTCGAGATGGCGCAGGGATCCGGTGGCGGCTTCGGACGGCGGTCGCTGCTGCAGGGCACGGCCGCGGGTTCCGCGGCGCTGGCACTGCCCGTGCTCTCCTGTGCCGCGCCGTCGCAGGCCCGCGGCGGGCGGCCGAGCGCCGACTGGGGCGTCCAGGTGGGGGATGTGACCACGTCCTCGGGGCTGGTGTGGGTTCGGTCGAACCGGCCCGCCCGGATGGTGGTGCAGACCGCGGCGACCGAGTCGTTCCGCAACGCCAGGACCTGGCGCGGCCCGGTGATCGGAGCGGGCACGGACTTCACCGGCGTCACCTCGCTGCACGGTCTGCCGCCCGGCGAGCAGGTCCACTACCGGGTGCTGCTCGCCGACCCGGACGACCCCCGGAGCACCGGCGAACCGGTCTCCGGCACCTTCCGCACCGCGCCCGCCCACCGCCGCAAGGACGTCCGCTTCCACTGGTCGGGGGATCTCGCGGGTCAGGGCTGGGGCATCAATCCGGACCGCGGCGGCTACCGCATCTACGAGGAGATGCGGCGCCGGAACCCGGACTTCTTCCTGTGCAGCGGCGACAACATCTACGCGGACAACCCGATCACCGAGAAGGTGACCCTGCCGGACGGCCGCATCTGGCGGAACGTGACCACCGAGGAGAAGGCGAAGGTCGCCGAGACGCTCAGCGAGTTCCGGGGCGCGTTCCGCTACAACCTGCTGGACGACAATCTGCGCCGGTTCAACGCGCAGGTGCCGACGATCACCCAGTGGGACGACCACGAGGTGCACAACAACTGGTACCCGGGGCAGCTGCTCGACGACGACCGCTACACGGAGAAGAACGCGGATGTGCTCTCCGCGCGGTCGCTGCGCGCCTTCAGCGAGTACTTCCCCATCCGTACGCTGCGGCCCGACCAGGGCGGCCGGGTCTACCGCGTGGTGCACCACGGGCCGCTGCTCGATGTGTTCGTGCTCGACATGCGCCGCTACCGCAACGCCAACTCGCCGGGCCGGCAGACCGACGACCGGCAGGGCATCCTGGGGGCCGAGCAGCTGCGCTGGCTCAAGCGGGAGCTGTCCCGCTCGCAGGCGGTGTGGAAGGTGATCGCGTCCGATATGCCGCTGGGCCTGGTCGTCCCGGACGGCAAGACCGACTTCGAGGCGGTGGCGCAGGGCGATCCCGGCGCTCCCCTGGGGCGCGAGCTGCAGCTGGCCGAGCTGCTGCGGCACATCAAGCACGCCCGGATCACCGGCACCGTATGGCTGACGACGGACGTCCACTACACGTCGGCGCAGCACTACGCGCCGGAGCGGGCGGCGTTCAAGGACTTCGAGCCGTTCTGGGAGTTCGTGTCGGGACCGCTGAACGCGGGCGGGTTCCAGGCGCTGAAGCTCGATGGAACTTTCGGGCCCACGCAGCCGTTCATCAAGGCGCCGGACCGTGCCAACACCTCCCCTGCGGAGACTCCGCAGAACTTCGGCGAGATCGACATCGACGCAGCGAGCGGGGAGCTGACGGTGCGGCTGCGTCAGGAGGGCGGCGAAGTGTTGTTCAGCAAGGTGCTCCAACCGGGACGGGTAGGACAGTAGAGGCCAATGCGCCGATTGCGTCTTTTACCCGTCGGACACAAGGTGTTGGCGATCAGGCAACACGGGTCGGCAAGGCTTGTGTGCATGACTGAAGCTTCCTCTGCCCATTCCTCCCGCCGCCATCACTGGCGCCGGGACATCGTCGAGCTGGCGGCCCTGTTCACGGCCGTCGCGGTGGCCGACGCCGTCGCCAACACCGTCGCGCACGGCCCGTCGGGCCCGGTGCTGCTGTGCGCCGCGGCGGTGGCCCTGATCGCCACGGCCGGCTTCCACGTCTGGTGGACACGACGCCACGAAAGCGGCCCGCCACCAACCGATACCGGCGCCACGGCGCCGTCCCTCGCCGATCCGGCCCCCCGGGCCGGCAGTGAGGAGACGACGCTGTGGCGGATGCGGACCACGGTCCGTGACGAGCCGGGCAGCCTGGCCGCGCTGTGCACGGCACTGGCCGCTCGGCGGGTGGACATACTCAGCCTGCAGACCCACCCGCTGTCCGAGGGCACGGTCGACGAGTTCCTGCTGCGCGCGCCCGGCTCGCTGGCACCCGGCGAGCTGACCCGTACGGTGGCCGGCGCGGGCGGCTCCCACAGCTGGGTGGAGCGCGCCGATGCGCACGATCTCGTCGACGTGCCGACCCGGATGCTCGGCCTGGCGACCCGTACGGCCCTCGACTCCGCCGAACTACCCCTGGCACTGCGCCAGTTGCTGGGGCGCTGCACGATCCACTCGGTCCCCGCCCGCTCGCTGACCGGTCAGCCGCTCGCCGAGCAGGTGCCCGCGGAAGGCGTTCTGGAGGAGCACGTGATGAAGTTCCGCGACCCCGCCGGGGGCTCGCTCACCATCGAAAGGCCGCAGTTGCCCTTCACCCCCACGGAGTTCGCGCGGGTCCGGGCGCTGGTCGAGCTGGACGCCAGGCTCGGCCAGCGGGTGCCGCGGCGGCGCGATGTGCTGACGCTGCCGGAGGGCAACGAGATAACGGTCCGCCGCGCCGACACCTCCGACCTGGCCGCGGCGCGCGAGATGCACGACCGCTGCTCGCCGCGGACGCTCGCGCTGCGCTACCACGGTCCGGTCGGCGACGCGGACCGCTACCTCGGGCATCTGCTGAGCCCGCGGTTCGGCCGCACCCTGGCCGTCGAGACCGCGTCCGGCCGGCTGGTGGCGCTCGGCCATCTGCTGTGGGACGGCGACGAGACCGAGGTCGCGCTGCTGGTCGAGGACGACTGGCAGCAGCGCGGGGTGGGCGCCGAGCTGCTGCGGCGGCTGGTGGCGATGGCGGCCGAGACCGGCTGCGAGAGCGTCTACGCGATCACCCAGGCATCCAACACGGGAATGGTGGCGGCGATGCGCGGCCTCGGCCTGCCGCTGGACTACCAGATCGAGGAGGGCACGCTGGTGATCACCGCCCGTCCGACGGGAGTTCCGGCCCGGCGGGAGCCCCACGAGAGCGTCCGCGTCCAGGACGGCACCGGCCGCCGCTGAGCCGGGCCCGGCCGTGGCCCCTCGGACACCCGCTGACAGCCGGTCGGGCGTGGCGGCGCCCGGCCGGCCGCGCCGGATGGCAATGGCGCCGTAAAGCGACAGGCACGTCCGGCCTATTGATGGTGACGCGGCGGGGTGATCCGTACGAGGATGGCCAGCATGTCCAACACCACTACTTCCGGGGGCGGTCCGCTGCCCCGTGAGGTCGCCGACGCCTATGTCGACGCCCTCGTCGAACTGGACCCGATCACCGGCACCTACCTCGGGATCCCCGAGAGCTCCGGCAAGCTCCCCGACTTCTCGCCGACGGGCCAGGAAGCGGTGGCCCAGCTCGCCCGTACGACGCTGGAGCGGCTCGCCGAGGCCGAGGCCCGGCCGGGCGCGGACAGTCCGGCCGAGCGGATCTGCGCACGGCTGCTGCGCGAGCGGCTGACCGCCGAGCTGGCGGTGCACGAGGCGGGCGAGGGCCTGCGCACGGTCAGCAACCTCAGCTCGCCGCTGCACCACGTGCGGGAGGTGTTCACGCTCACCCCCACCGAGACCGAGGAGCACTGGGCGGCGATCGTGCAGCGGCTGCGCGCGGTGCCCGCCGCGCTGGAGGGCTACCGCGCCGCGCTCGACGCCGGCCGCAAGCGCGACCTGCCCGCCGGCCCGCTCCAAGTCGCCACCGTCATCGGCCAGTTGGACGAGTGGATCGGCACCGAACGCAGCTGGTTCGCCGAGTTCACCGACCCGGGACCGGACGCGTTGCGAAAGGAGCTGACCGAGGCCGCGGAGGTGGCCACCGGCGCCCTGGTGGAGCTGCGCGACTGGTTCCGGGACAGCTACGCCCCGGCCATCGCGGGCGCGCCGGACGTGGTGGGCCGCGAGCGCTACGCCCGCCTCGCCCGCTACTACAACGGCGCCGACCTCGACGCGGACGAGGCGTATGCGTACGGCTGGTCCGAATTCCACCGGCTGCTGGCCGAGATGGAGGCCGAGGCGGAGCGGGTGCTGCCCGGCGCGAAGACGCCGTGGGAGGCCCTGGCCTGGTGCGATGAGCACGGCGAGGCGGTCGAGGGGGTCGAGGAGACCCGGCAGTGGCTGCAGTCGCTGATGGACGAGGCCATCGAGTCGCTGGACGGCACCCACTTCGAACTGGCCGAGCGGGTGCGCCGGGTGGAGTCGCGGATCGCCCCGCCCGGCAGTGCGGCCGCCCCGTACTACACCCAGCCGTCCCTGGACTTCTCCCGCCCCGGCCGTACGTGGCTGCCGACGATGGGCGAGACCCGCTTCCCGGCCTACGACCTGGTCTCGACGTGGTACCACGAGGGGGTACCGGGCCATCACCTCCAGCTGGCGCAGTGGGTCCATGTCGCCGACCGGCTCTCGCGCTACCAGACGACGGTGGGCATCGTCAGCGCCAACGCCGAGGGCTGGGCGCTGTACGCCGAGCGCCTCATGGACGAGCTGGGCTTCCTGACGAACGCCGAGCGGCGCCTGGGCTATCTGGACGCGCAGATGATGCGCGCCGTCCGCGTCATCATCGACATCGGCATGCACCTGGAGCTGGAGATCCCGGCGGACTCCCCCTTCCACCCGGGCGAGCGCTGGACGCCGCAGCTGGCGCACGAGTTCTTCGCGCGCCACTCCAGCCGCCCGGCCGACTTCGTCGAGAGCGAGATCATCCGCTATCAGGGCATGGCCGGTCAGGCCATCGGCTACAAGCTCGGCGAGCGGGTCTGGCTCCAGGGCCGGGAGGCGGCCCGCGCCCGGCACGGCGCGGACTTCGACCTCAAGGCATGGCACATGGCCGCGCTGTCGCAGGGCTCGCTCGGCCTGGACGATCTGCTCAGCGAGCTGTCGGCGCTCTGACCAGGGGTCTTGGGACCGGTGGCCGGCCCGCGCAGAACGGTGTTGTGGCCGGCCGCCGGCGTCCGTAGGGTCCGCTGATATGACAGTGGACCTCGCGGCGGACCGGCCGCTCCTGGTGTTCTCCGGCGATCCGCTGCGCCCGCGGCGCACGGACCCGCACTTCGCGGCCGAGGCCGCCGCGGCGCGGGCGGCCGGCGCGGCGATCGCGGTGCTCGACCATGAGGCGCTGCTCGCCGGGGACACCGAAGCGGCGGTATCCCGGGTGCCCGGCGATGCCGGACCGGTCTGGTACCGCGGCTGGATGCTGCCCGCCGACCGCTACGCCGAGTTGGCGGCGGCGCTCGCCGCACGCGGCTGCCCCCTGCTGACCTCGCCCGCCGCCTACCGCACCGCCCATGAACTCCCCGGCTGGTACGGCACGTTCCGCGCGCTCACCCCGCACAGCGCCTGGCTCCCCTGCGCGCCCGGCCGACCGCCGGAGCGCGCGGCGCTGGCCGGGCTCGCCGCACCGTTCACCGCCCCGGGGCAGCGCCGTCCGCTCGTCGTCAAGGACTGGGTCAAGTCCCGTAAGCACGAATGGGAGGAGGCTGCCTACGTCCCGGACGCGGCCGACACCGAGCGGCTGGCGGCGGTCGTCGGCCGCTTCGTCGCGCTCCAGGAGGAGTTCCTGACCGGCGGCGTGGTGCTGCGGGCCTTCGAGACCTACGCGCGGGAGGTGGGCGAGGCACGGGTGTGGTGGGTGGACGGCGAACCGGTGCTGATCGGCCCGCACCCCGACACACCGGAGCTGCGCCCGGTGCCCGATCTCGCCCAGGTGGCCCCGGCCGTAAGGGAGTTGGGCGCGCGCTTCGTCACCACGGATCTGGCGCGGCGCGCGGAGGGCGGCTGGCGGGTGGTGGAGGTCGGCGACGGCCAGGTCAGCGGGCTGCCCGCGGGCACGGACCACCGTCCGCTGTTCGAGGCGCTGGTCACCACGGGCGCCGGCTACCCCCTGCGGCTCACGGCGGGCCGGGTGACGCTGCGCGCGCTGCTGCCGGCCACGGCGGCCCGGGTGGCGGACGGTGAGACGGCGGGCTTCGACTGGATCGACACCGTCCCGCCCGCGACCACCTCCAGCGGCGCCGAGATCGCCGTACGGGCCGCCGCCTCCGGTGGCTACCGCCCCGGCTGGGGCGTCTTCGTCCTCACGGACACGGCGAGCGGCACGGCACTGGGCAGCATCGGCTTCCACGGCCCGCCGGACGACACCGGCTTCGTGGAGATCGGCTACGACCTCTCCCCGTCCGCACGCGGCGCCGGATGGGCCACCGAAGCGGCCCGGCTGCTGGCCGGGTGGGCGGCCGCCCGGCCAGAGGTGCGAACGGTGTGCGCCCTGACCGAGCCGGAGAACACCCCCTCGCAGCGCGTGCTGGAGCGGGCCGGCTTCCGTTTCGTCGGAGAACGGGAGGGACTGCGCGCCTACGAGATCGACGCGCCCGCCGATGCGTCCCCGGCCGCCCTCAACGCCTGAACCCGGCCCCGGAGTTGACGACCGTCCGGGGAGGGGTGGCTCCAGGGGCCGGAGCTCAGCAGCCGCAGTCCTCGGCCCCGACCGGTGCCGTCAGCGGGTCGGCCGGGCGGCGTTCCGTGCCCTGCCAGGTCTCGACCTCGTACCCCTCGCGGATCCAGTACTCGATGCCGCCGAGCATCTCCTTGACCCGGTAGCCGAGCCGGGCCAGGGCCAGCGCGGCGCGGGTGGCGCCGTCGCATCCGGGGCCCCAGCAGTACACGACGACCGGGACCGCCGGGTCCAGCAACTGCTCCGCGTCCTCGGCGATACGGGCGGTGGGCAGATGTACCGCGCCGGGGACGTGCCCCTGGTCCCAGGCCGCGGTGCTGCGGGAGTCGACGACGACGAAATCGGCGGCGCCGGCCGCGAGCGCGCCATGGACGTCGGCGACGTCGGTGTGGAAGGCGAGGCGGGCGGCGAAGTACGCGGCGGCGTCGGCGGGCGCGGCCGGCGCCGTGGCGAGTACGGCGCTGGTGGGCTGCGGCTTCTGTGTGATCATGACCGTAAATCTATGGCTCACGGTGGCGGCCGGAAAGCGACGATCACCGGCAGAACCCTTGATCTGCCGCTGATTCCACTGCTAGACAGCCCGGATGACCGGTTATTCCCCCGACGCCACCGACTGGCGCATCCTCGACGTCCTGCAGCACAACGGCCGCGCGGGCTACGCCGAGCTGGCCCGCGCCGTGAGCATGTCCGCCAGCGCGGTCACCGAACGGGTCCGCCGACTGGAGGAAGCCGGGGTGATCTCGGGTTACGCGGCGGTGATCGACCCGGAGCGGATCGGGCTGCCGGTCCTGGCCTTCGTCCGGCTGCGGTATCCGAACGGCAATTACAAGCCGTTCCACGATCTGCTGGAGACCACGCCCGAGATCCTGGAGGCGCACCACGTCACGGGCGACGACTGCTTCGTCCTCAAGGTCGCCGCCCGCTCCATGCGGCACCTGGAGGAGGTGTCGGGCCGCATCGGCGCGCTCGGCTCCGTGACGACCAGCGTCGTCTACTCCTCACCGCTCCCCCGCCGCCCGGTCAGTCAGTGACGGGCGGCCCGCCGCCGTCCGCCCCGGGCCGGCTCAGCCG
The DNA here is from genome assembly GCF_055567415.1 of Streptomyces sp. NPDC026575. Taxonomy (NCBI): domain Bacteria; kingdom Bacillati; phylum Actinomycetota; class Actinomycetes; order Kitasatosporales; family Streptomycetaceae; genus Streptomyces; species Streptomyces sp. NPDC026575. The sequence continues at coordinate 44,111 of NZ_JBVHQM010000039.1, read as the reverse complement.
GGCACCCGATGGCGGACCGTGGAGCCCGACCGGGCCTTGACGACCTCCAGCTGGGCCGGGATGCGCGTCTTGAGGTCCGCGACATGGCTGACGATGCCGACGCTGCGGTCGCGTTCGCGCAGCGAGTCCAGGACGTCCAGCACCTCGTCGAGGGTCTGCTCGTCCAGGCTGCCGAAGCCCTCGTCGATGAAGAGGGTGTCCAGCCGGGTGCCGCCGGCCTCGTCGGTGACGACATCGGCGAGGCCGAGCGCCAGGGCGAGCGAGGCGAAGAAGGTCTCGCCGCCGGAGAGGCTGGCGGTGTCGCGCTCATGGCCGGTCCAGGCGTCGATGACGTGCAGGCCGAGGCCGGAGCGCCGCGCCCCGCCGGCGCGTTCGTCGGAGTGGACGAGGGTGTAGCGGCCGGCCGACATCCGGTGCAGCCGCGCGCTGGCGGCGGCCGCGACCTGTTCGAGACGCGCGGCCAGGACGTACGACTCCAGACGCATCCGGCGCTCGTTCTCGGCGGAGGTGCCCGAGGCGAGCGCCGCGAGCCGGGCGATGCGGTCGTGGTCGGCGCGCAGCGGGGCCAGCCGGCGGGCGTCGGCCTCGGCGCGGGCGGAGAGCCGGTCGAGTTCGGCGCCGCGTTCCCGGGCCGTGGCCAGGGCCGTCGAGGCGCTGCGCAGCCGCGCGGCGGCGTCCTGGTGCGCGGTGTACGCGGCGTCCGGGTCGGCGGGCGGCAGCTCGGCGGCGGCCCGGGCCTCGGGGTCCGCCAGCTCGGCCTCCACGGCGGCCGATTCGCGCTGCCGGTCGTCGAGCCGCTGCTGCAGCGCGCGCCACTCCTCGTCCCGCAGCAGCGCTTCGGCGGCGGCCTGCGGGGTGTCGAATCCGGATCGGAAGGCGGCGTCCGACGCTCCGGCGTCGGCTTCCTTGAGCCGCTCGGCGCAGGAGCGCGCCGTACCGGACGCCTGCGCCGCGGCGGCGAGCAGCGCCACCTGCCGCTCCAGCCGCCCGGCCCGCTCGGTGACGCTGGCGCACTCGCCCCGGGCCCGGGTCAGCTCCTCGTCGAGGGCGGTCCGCTCGCGCTCCAGCGCCTCTCGGTGGGAGGTGCGGGCGGCCGCCCGGCGCTCGGCCTGCTGCTGCTCGGCCCGGCGTCGCTCGTACTCCCGCTCGGCGCGTCCGAGCGCCTCGCGGGCGGCGTGCAGATCGGCGCCGCGTGCGTGGTCGCGGGCGTACTCGGCGCGCAACTCCTCGACCTGTGCGGCCAGTTCGGCGCTCGGGGTGTCGCCCGCCGCGGCGGTCGCGGCGGCCAGTGCCTCGTTGACGGACCGGCCGTGCGCCTCCGCCTGCTGCCGGGCGTCCTCGGCCCGGCGGTGGTCGGCCAGCGCGGCCTCCTCGGCCGCCCGGTCGACGTGGCCGGCACCGGCGCGGGCCGGCCGGGGGTGCTCGGTCGCGCCGCACACCGCGCACGCCCGGCCCTCGCCGAGCTGCTCCGCGAGCTCGGCGGCGATTCCGCGCAGCCGCCGGTCCTTGAGGTCGAGCCAGTGCTCATGGGCGGCCGCGGAGCGCTCCCTGGCGGCGAGCAGATCCTTGTCCGCGGCGGCCGCCTCGTCGCGGAGCCGGTCGCGTCGACGGGCCGCGGCGAGCCGTTCGGCGGCCGGTTCGATCCGGGCGCCGAGCTGTTCGGCCCGGGTCGCGGCCTCCTGCGCGGTCTCGATGCGCTGCTGGTGCGCGCGCCGGGCACCGTCCCAGGCGGCGAGCCATTCGGCGGCGTCCAGCAGCGTCTGCTCGTCGGCGCGCGCCTCGCGGTCGAGGGCGGCCCGCTCCCGGGCGATGTCCTCGGCCCGGCGCTCGGCCCGGCGGGCCGCCGCGAGGGCCCCCAGCTCCTCCCGCAACGTCCGTTCCATTGCGGCGAGTTGGTCGGGGCCGGCGTCCGCGAGGTCGGGCGGCAGCGGGGCCCGGCGCTCGCGCTCGGCGCGCTGGGCCGCGTCCAGGTCGCGCCAGGCGGCGTCCCGCAGGGCGAGCGCGGGCGCGACCTCGGCGGCCGCGCGGGCCCGTGCCAGCCGCTCGCGGGTGCGCTCCCCCTCCTCGGCGTACGCATCGAGCCGGGCGGCCCGGCGCCGGGCGTCGGCGTACCGCCGCTGGAGCCGGTCGCGCTCGCGGGCCTGCTCCAGCCGCCGGGCCGCCGACCGCTCCGCGTCCTCGGCGGCACCTGCCGCGGCCTGGGCGACGGTCAGCCGCTCCCGTGCGCTCACCCGGGCGACGGCGGCCCTGACCAGCACCGCGTCCGCGAATCCCGGGTCCCCGGGGCCGGGCGCGGGCGACTCCTGCGCGGCCGCGGCGGCCGGCCGGTCGCGCCCGCCGCGCCGGGCGGCACCGGTCTGCGCCGGTACGGCCGCGGTCGCCGCCGGGGCCCGGCCCTGCGCCGGGACCGGCAGGGCGGCCAGGTCGGCGAGCCCGCTCAGTTCGGTGAGGTCGGTGCTGTCCCCGGCCGCCTGCGCCATCCGGTGTGCCAGCGCCAGCAGCCGCTCGTCGCCGGCCGCGACCTGGTCGGCCGCGCTCTTGCGGCGGGCGTTGAGCTGCTCTTCGAGCGCGGCGAACCGCCGGGTGTCGAAGAGCCGTCCCAGCAGCCGGGCCCGGGCCTCCGCGTCGGCCCGCAGGAAGCGCGCGAAGTCCCCCTGCGGCAGCAGGACGACCTGGCAGAACTGCTCCTTGCTCATACCGAGCAGCTGCCCGATCTCCTCGCCGATCTCCTGGTGGGAGCGGCTCAGCGCCTTCCACTGCCCCTCGGCCCCGGTGGCGGCGGGCACGAACTCCCGCAGCCTGCTCTGCGCCTTCTCCTTCGTCGTGCCGCTGCCCCGCTTCTTGGGGCGGGGCTGCTCGGGCAGCCGGGTGATCTCCAACCGCCGTTCGCCCACGGTCAGTTCGAGGACGACCTCGGTCAGGGTCGGCGGGTCGGCCAGATCGCTGCGCAGCGCCTGGCCGCCCTGCCGCGCCCCGGGCACCGAGCCGTAGAGCGCGAAGCACACCGCGTCCAGGACCGAGGTCTTGCCCGCGCCCGTCGGCCCGTGCAGCAGGAACAGGCCGTCGCGGGTGAGCCGGTCGAAGTCGACGGTCTGGGTGCCGCCGAAGGGTCCGAAGGCGGTGACGGTGAGCCGGTGCAGCCTCATCGGGCCACCTCGGCGGCCAGGTCGTCGACGCGCACCTCGTCGATCGCCGAGCGCAGTTCGGCCCGTTCGTGCTCGTCGGCGCCGCGGCCGGACCGTACGTGCTCCACGAAGTCCTCGGCGATCTCCTGGTCGCTGCGGCCGCGCAGCCGCTGCGCGTACGACGCCAGCGAGCGGGCGGGCCCCTCGTCGGGGTCGAAGACGAGGCTGACGAGGTGCCCGAAGCGCTTGGCGAGCCGCGCCATCGGCTCGTGCGGGCGGGCTGCGTCCGTGAGCGTCGCCTCCACCCAGGAGTCCTCGTGCCGGGCCAGCGCCGGATCGTCCAGCAGCTCCTCCAGCGGTCCGCGGATGCGGGCCAGCGGGCGTGGCACCGGGGCGTCCACCCGCTCCGCGCGCACGGTGCCGTCCGCGTCGAGGTCGACGAGCCAGGACGACTTGCGGTGGTCGGCCTCGGAGAAGGAGTACGCGAGCGGCGAGCCGGAGTAGCGGACCCGTTCGGTGAGGGTCTGGCAGCCGTGCAGATGGCCGAGCGCGGCGTAGTCGACGCCGTCGAACACCGCCGCGGGCACGGAGGCGACCCCGCCGACGGTGATGTCGCGTTCACTGTCGCTGGCCGTGCCGCCGGTGACGAAGGCGTGCGCGAGGACCACGGAGCGGGTCCCCTCGGGGCGGTCCGCCAGATCGGCCCGGACCCGGTCCATGGCCGCGCCGAGCACCGCGGCGTGGTCGGCCCGGGGCGCGCCGAGGGTGTCGCGCGCCATGGCGGGTTCGAGGTAGGGCAGTCCGTAGAGCCCCACCGGGCCGTGCGCGTCGGTGAGGAGTACGGGTGTGCCGCAGTCCGCGGGGTCGGTGCGCAGATGGATACCGGCCCGCTCCATCAGCCCCGCCCCGACGCCCAGGCGGCGGGCGGAGTCGTGGTTGCCGGAGATCATGACGGTGGGCACGCCCAGCTCCGCGAGCCGGTGCAGCGCCTCGTCGAAGAGCTCCACGGCGGCGAGCGGCGGCACGGCCCGGTCGTAGACATCGCCCGCGACCAGCACCGCGTCGATCTCCCGGGCCCGCACCGTCTCGACGAGGTGGTCGAGGAAGGCGCGCTGGGCGCCGAGCAGGTTCACACGGTGGAAGGACCGCCCCAGGTGCCAGTCGGAGGTGTGCAGAAATCTCAACGAGCCGCTCCGACCTGCACGTTTTCCCTCCGTAGGCTCCGCTTCAGCATCAAGTCGGCACGAGTCTACGTGGCGGCGCGGCCCGCCGTGGGCAGCTGCCGGCACTCCGTCCGGAGCCGGGCTCGTGCGCGGCCGCGGCTCAGGACGCGGCCGCGGTGAGGGACTGCTCCGTCCACAGGATCTTTCCCCCGGTGGTGTAGCGGGTGCCCCAGCGTTCGGTGAACTGGGAGATCAGGAAGAGTCCGCGGCCGCCCTCGTCGGTCGTACGGGGGTGGCGCAGGTACGGCGAGGTGCTGCTGCCGTCGGCCACCTCGCAGATCAGCGACCGGCCCAGGATCAGCCGCAGCTGGATCGGGCCGGTCGCGTAGCGGATCGCGTTGGTGACCAGCTCGCTGACCACCAGTTCCGTGGTGAAGGCCAGCTCCTCAAGGCCCCACAGCTGAAGCTGCCCGGCGGCATCCGCGCGGGCCTCGGCGACGATCGCGGGGTCGGCGGGCAGGTCCCAGAAGGCGCAGCGGTCAGCGTCCAGTGCGCGGGTCTCGGCCAGCAGCAGCGCCACATCGTCCTGGGGCTGGGTGGAGACCAGCCCGTCGATGACATGGGAGCAGAGCCCGTCGAGCGTCAGGCCCGGTGCGGCGAGGGCGCGTTGCAGCCGCTCCTGGCCGCTGTGCCCGCCGAGGCCGGCAGCGGAACCGGACAGCAGGCCGTCGGTGTACAGCGCGAGCACACTGCCCTCGGGCACCGCCACCTCGAACGATTCGAAGGGCAGGCCGCCGACGCCCAGCCGCGGGCCCACGGGCAGTTCGACGAACCCGACGGTGCGGTCGGGGGCGACCACGGCGGGTGCGGGGTGCCCCGCGCTGGCCATGGTGCAGGTGCGGCGGACCGGGTCGTAGACGGCGTACAGGCAGCTGCTGCCGCGCGTCCCGGGACCCGGTCGGCTGTCGTCCTTCTCCTCCCGCACGACCCGGCCGACCACGTCGTCGAGGTGGGCCAGCAGTTCCTCGGGGCGCAGGTCGAGGGCGGCGAGGGTCTGCACGGCGGTGCGCAGCCGGCCCATGGTCGCGACGGCGTCGATGCCATGGCCCGTCACATCGCCGACCACCAGCGCCACCCGGGCGCCGGAGAGCGCGATCACGTCGAACCAGTCGCCGCCCACGTCGCCCAGCTCGTTCGCCGGGCGGTAGGCGGAGGCCACGCGCACCGCGTCCTGCTCGGGGGAGCTCTGCGGCAGCAGGCTGCGCTGGAGGGCGAGCGCCGCCTCGCGCTCCCGGGTGTAGCGCCGGGCGTTGTCCATGCACACCGCGGCCCGCGCGACGAACTCCTCGGCCAGCCGCAGATCGTCCTCGGTGAAGGACTCGTCGCCCTGGCTGCGGAAGAAGGTGGCGACGCCCATGGTGATGCCGCGGGCGCGGATCGGGACCACCATCGAGGTGTGGAGCCCCAGCTCCATGCGGCGTGGATGGCGTCCGCCCGGGGGGTCGGCCGCCCATTGCGGAGCCAGCGGGTCCAGCCGCTCCGCCCGCCACGATCCGCCGCCGGCCAGACAGCGGACGGGCGGCGACCAGGCGTGGTAGCTGACCAGGCCGCCGGTCTCGGGGGCGGCGCCGGGCGCACCGTCGCGCAGCGACCGCAGCCCGCCCCGGCGCAGCGGCACCATGTCCGCGTCGCTGAGCGGTCCGGGCAGCGGCTCCTCGCCCCTGACCACGGAGTCCAGCAGGTCCACGGCGACGAGGTCGGCCAGCTCCGGGACCGCCACGTCCGCCAGGTCCTGCGCGGTCTGCAGGACGTCCAGCGTGCGCCCGATGTACTCGCCGGCCCGGTCCAGCAGGGCCATCTGCCGCCGTGAGCGATAGCGCTCGGTGATGTCGATGACCGTGTAGCACACGCCCAGCGGCCGTCCGTCGGGGTCGTCGAGGCGGATGAAGGACATGGCCTGGGCGCGCTCGTGGTACGGGTCGGACACCACCCGGCCGCTGTGCTCATAGCCGGTCACGGGGATACCGCTGCGCAGCACGCGCCGCATCTGCGCCTCCAGCGCCTCCGCGTCCAGGCCGGGCTGGATCTCGCCCAGCCGCCGCCCGATGCGCTTGGGCGCGGGCGCGCCGCCGAACTGCTCCAGCGCCGTATTGGACCAGACGTAGCGCAGATCGGTGTCCATGATGGCCATGCCCACCGGTGACTCCGCCACGATCCGCTCCAGCACCGGCCGGCTCATCTCCCAGCCCGGCATCGGTGGCGTGTCGGCGGCCAGGACCAGCCAGTGCCCGCGCCCGGAGCCGTCGGTCACCGGCACCACCTGCACCTGGACGGCGACGCGGTGGCCGCCGGTGCGCCGCGCCGACACCAGTCCGGACCAGCCGCCCTGTGCCCGGCACTCCGCGGCGAGGCCGGGCAGCCGCGCCGCGTCGTCGGGCGCGAGCAGCTCGCCGACGGGGTGGCCGACGGTGTCGACGGCAACGTGTCCGAGCAGTCGTTCGGCCGCCACGGGCCAGCTCTCGATCCGGCCGTGCGCGTCGAGCAGCAGCACGGCGGCGTCCGCAACGTCGAACGCCGCCTGCCGTCCGGTAAGGCCGTCCGCCGGGCCGCCGGCCCTGTCCGCTGCCATGTCCGCTTCCGTCCCTGTCAGCCGTCTTACGTACCGTATCGATCTGACCTACTCGCTTCTGCCATTATTTGACCAATCAAGCGCGGTATGTGCCTGTCAGCGCGCAGTCGGTCGCACCTGGCCGTCCACCAGGTCCTGCCGCCCGTATGGTGCGCCCAAGTCCGCCGACGCACCCGGCCGTGCGCTCGGCGCGACCGCGGCCGGCGGTTCAGCCGGGCGTCCCGACCGCGCCCTCGGTGCCCTCGGCGGCTCCCCCGGCTCCCGCCCCGGGCGCCCGCTCGGTCCCCGGATGCGTGCCGTGCAGGTACTCCTCGCTGATCCGCTTCGGCCCGAACGGCCACTCCTTCTCGTGGCGGGCCCACAGCAGAAAGGCCACGACGCCCGCCGCGACCCACGCCAGAGACCATTCGACGGGGTGCCTGCCGGGCGAGTTCTCGTCCGCGTAGCCGTAGATCACCAGCCAGCCGATCAGCGCCACGATGCTCGGCAGCGGGTAGAGCCACATCCGGTACGGGCGGCGCAGCCCGGGCTGGCGGCGGCGCAGCACCGTGACCGCGGCGACCTGGGCCAGCGCCTGCACGATCACCATGACGGTCGTCAGCAGCTGGATGACGGTGGCCAGGTCGGTGTGCCGCCCGATCAGGAACCCCGCCGCCATCAGCACTCCCATGGTGAGCAGCCCCAGTACGGGGAAGCGGTGGCGCGGGTGGAGCCTGCCGTACGGGCGGAAGAAGACCCGGTCGCGGGCGGCGTCGCAGGGCACCCGGGAGCCGCCGAGGAGTCCGGTGACGACGGAGGCGACGGCGGTGATCAGGATGAGCACGGTGACGGTGTCGGCCGCTCCCCTGCCCCACGCCTTCTCCAGCACCGCCGAGGCGACGGACGACGACGCCGTGGAGTGCGGATCGAGCATGTCCCGCCAGTCGACGACGCCCAGGGTGCCGATCTGGAGCAGCAGGTAGATCGTCATGATGCCGAGGATCGAGGTGATGACGGCGCGCGGGATGGTGCGGCCGGGCTCTCTGATCTCGGCGCCCATGTACGCGATGGTGTTGTAGCCGAGGTAGTCGTAGATGCCGATGGTCAGGCCCGCCGCGAAGCCGACCCAGAAGTGACCGGCCGTCAGCTCGAAGGCGTGCGCGGGGTAGCTGAAGGCGCGCTCGGGGCTGAAGTGGGTGAAGGCCGCAACGACGACCAGGGTCACGGAGGCGATCATCACCGTCCACAGCACGACGGTGAGCCGGGCAACGTTCTCCACCCGCCGCCACAGCAGTGTGATGACCCCCGCCGTGACGACGAGTCCGACCAGGTCGCCCTGCCCCTGGCTCATCCCCGGCCACAGATAGCCCAGGTACTGCACGAACCCGATCACGCCCGTGGACATCCCGAGGGGGATGAACAGCATGGCCGTCCAGACGAACAGAAACGGCATCAGCTTGCCGGTGCGGTACTGGAATGCCTGTCGCAGGTAGACGTAGCTGCCGCCCGCGCCGGGCAGCGAGGCGCCCAGCTCGGCCCAGATCAGTCCGTCCGCGAGCGCCAGGACCGCGCCCGCGAGGAATCCGATGACGGCCTGCGGCCCCCCGAACGCGGCGACCATCAGCGGGATCGTCACGAAGGGACCGATGCCGCACATCTGGCTACATCAGATTCGCTACCTCGCCCATTGCCTCAGGCGATTCGGCGGCACGCCCCCACCTGGGCTTCTTTCCGTTCTCATCTGTTCTCTTGTTGGGTTGATGTGGGTGTGACTCGCGCTCCCCACGTGCTCCCCACCCTCGAATTCTCCCCAGACTCCCCCCGGGAGACGTGCCGTCTACGGCGCGCATGGAGGAGTCAACGGCCTTGTCTACGGGCCCCCGAGCCCGCCCGGCCGGTAGGGCAGCCCCTGGCGTCGGGCCCACTGGCGACGCTCCTCCTCCATCGCGATGACGCAGCTCCCGCAGGCTCGAATCTCGTAGTGGTCGCCGCTGGGTGTATCGATGTCGCCGACCCGTGTCGTGCAGGTCTGGGGCGTTGCGCATCTGAAGCAGTCGCCGACCCTCCATGTGTAGGCGGCGAGAACGTCGTCAGCGTGCATGGCCCCCTCCAGGGCGGCGGGAGGCTTGTGGCACCCGAGTACGGGCTGCGCGTCGATGTTTGCCATACCCGCCCCCTTTCAGCTCGGCTCCTCGGGTGCATCAGCACACCCGTTGAGGTGAACGTGCATTCGATTATGGCGGGAGGTTACCCCGGGAAGATCCAAGACTGCGAGGCACTCAGAACCGCAGGTCGCGACGCCTTTTAGCGTACTTGCTATATAGCAGATTCGGCGGCTCCTCCTACGGTTGCGATCTCAAGATCGTTCGCCTGGGGATGCCATGGAAGCGCCGCACCGACGGCTCGCCGCGAAACTGCGGCAGCTCATCCAGGACGGCACCTACCCCCCAGGGGCCCCCTTCCCTAGCCACCGAACCATCGCCGCCGAACACGGCGTCGGCCTAGGCGCCGCCTATCAGGCTGTCGCAGCCCTCCGCTCGGAGGGATTCCTGCACGGAACCCCACGCCAGCGCCTGACCGTGGCCCACCCTGTAGGCGTGCGCACCCTCGCAAACACTGATGCCCCATGGCCCCACGGCCGCGGGGATGTCGAGTGCGACAGCGTGCGGGCCGACGCCGACCTCGCCGTGCGCCTCGGCGTGAAACCCCGCACGACGCTGCAGCGTGAGCGCGTCGAACTGCTGGACCCGGACGGCCGGCCCGCGATGGTCGTCACCACCTGGCGGCGCGGCGTGACGCGACCCCACACTTCGCACCGGATCACGGTCCGGACGGAGAAGATGAGCCGGCGGGATGCCGATCTTTTGGGGCTGGCCGCAGGAGTACCCGTCCTCGTGGTGCAGCGGACTCGGTACGGCGCGGGCGGGATGCCGGTAGAGGTGGCGGATCTCGTTCTCCCCTCGGATCGCTGGCAGGTAGCCCTGTGAACTGTCGTTTACTGCGCGACACCATCGTCAGCAGGGGCCGGTGGCATATGCAATAGCTTTGCGTGCCCATCCGCTAACGGTCCCGAGTGCCACCCCGCGCGCCGACGCCCCGCCCCGGGCGCTGTTCCGGTGCGGGGCGGGGTAGCAGCGCGACCAGCAGCGGCGCGCACACAGTGGATGTGATTCCTCAACGGTACGGGCGGCCACTGACAACGCCGGGGCCGCGCGGCGCTAGACTCGAACACGTGAACGATTTGCCACCGGACCTGCCACGCCTCCGCACCTTGGAGACGTGGCTGCAGCACACCCTCGACCGGGTCCGGCAGCAGATCGTCGTAGCCGAGCAGGCAGCCGCCCAGCAGCAGCGGGCCGCCCCTCTCCCGCCGCCGGACTGGGTCGTGCAGCTCAGCATCGGCGGCGAGGGCCAGCCGATCACCCTGCACGTCGGGGGCTGCCGCAGCGCCGGCCGCAGAGCCCGGCCCGTCAACCGCGACCAGGCCATGCGGGCGATCGTCGAGGGCCTGGAGCCGTGCGGGCTGTGCCGGCCGGATACGGAGCTGGGCATTCTCGGCTGACCTGCAGCCCGCGGCGGACGGCCGCACGCTGGATGCATGCGGCACGATGCCCCGATCGTCGTCCACCAGCTGTCGGCCACCGGCGGCCGGCGGGTCACCGCGCGCGGGCAGATCCTCGGGCTGGCGTACTCGGATGCAGACCTGGTCGAGTTCCTGCGGCGGGCCGGGGTCGAGGAGCCCGAGCAGATCCTCGACGACGAGGCGTGGGTGGAGTGGCGTGGAGCCCGGCCGCACGACTGGGGCGCCGGCGGGCCGTAAGGGGCCCCACCGCCGGGGGACGCGATGGGGCTGCGTTCAGTGTGGCAGGAGATCAGCCGATGGCACGTCAGCCGATGCCCTGTGCCCGGGCGTTGGCAATGAGGGCGTTGATCCCGTTGATGTCGTAGCCGGTGAGCCGGCCGACGTTGTTCCACGTGCTGTAGCCGCCGTTGGGGCTGCACATCACTGGGCGGTTGCCGTAGCTGGTGGCGACGCACTCATACGACTCGACGGTGCCGTCCTTGTCGACATCCACGTTGGGGTGGTCGAGGCCGACGGCGTGCAGCACTTCGTGGACGGCGATGTTCTGCAGCTTCTCCGGCGTGATGTTCCAGCTGCCGTCGCGGTAGGTGGAGTTCATGGCGACCACGCCGCCACGGCTCATGCCCATGGCCGGGTTGGGGCAAGGCATGCCTTGGGACCATCCGGGCTTGTCGTCGCCCATCGGGTTGCGCAGCTCCATGACCTGGATGTGCCAGTCCGGCCCGCACTTGGCGGCGTCCATCGCCTCGACACCGCCGATGGCGATGTTGAGGTCGGTCGAGGCGTTGATCTGGTCGACGGCGCGCTGGATCTGCGGGGCGTACCAGCGGCGCACGGCGGCGGACTGGTAGGTGACGATGTAGGTCTGGGTGGGGCTGGCGGAGGTGACGTCGAGCTGGGTGGCCAGTTGCCAGCCGGTGCCCTTGGTGGGGAGGGTGACGGCGTGGGTCGGCGTCGTGGCGAGGGTGAAGGCGGCGGCGAGGACGGCCACTGTGGCGCATGAGCGTGTCCGCCGTGAGGCGTGCGTGGGCATGGCTCTCCTTATGTAGTTGTGGGGGGATACGCCTCGTTGGGCGCCTGATGCGCAGTCTCCACCAAACAGACGCCACCGCGCCTTATTTCGTTACATCTTCAACCATGATTCTTTGCGGGGTGCCCGCCGGCACGACAAAGCGCCCCGCCGGGAGGGCGGGGCGCTGGGGGCCGAACTACCTTGGGGCGCCCGGCGGGTAGCGCATAACGTTCCCTTAGGCGCTCCCCTCATCCGGCTGCAACCGTGCAGCGAGCTTGGCCGCCAGCCCGTAGGCCGGGTGATTGTCGAGCTGTCGGCGGCGTCGGTTGTACCGCTGTGTGGTGCGCGGGTCGGAGTGACTGACGGCGTCCTGGACATCCTGGAGCGGGACGCCGTTGGCGAGGTTGTCGGTGATGAACTGGTGCCGCAGCGTGTGGGGCTTGATGCTCGCGGCTTGCGGAATCCCGGCGCGGCGGGCGAGGACGCGGAGGTGCTTCCACACTTCGGGCTGAGTCCAGCGGCGTCCGGAGTCGGTCGCGAAGAGCGGGCCGTCGGTGCAGTCTCCGAGGTAGGCGAGGAGCGCGTCGAGGGCGAGCGGCGGTACGGGCGCGGGCCGCTTCTTGCCGCCCTTCTGCGTGAGGGGCAGGGTGCGGTGGCCGCGGTCGTAGCCGAGCTGGTCGGCGTTCAGCGAGAGGAGTTCGTCGACTCGGGCGCCGGTGAGGTAGAGGAGCATGACGAGGGCGTAGGAGCGGGACGCCCAGTCGCGCGCGGTCTCGATGAGCCGGGTCGTCTCCTCCTCGGTCATGCCTTCGGTGGGGCTGTAGTCGGGGTCGACGTAGGGCCGGTTGACGGCGGCGAACGGGTCGGTGTCGACGGCTTGGAGGCGGGCGGCGTAGGTGTAGAAGCTCCCTGCGGCGGCGAGGGCCTGCGCCTGCGTGGTCTCCGCTGGGGGCTTGCCGTGGCGGGTGGGTGTCTTGGCGAGGTGCTTTGCGTAGGCGTCGGCGAGCGGCAGCTTCGCCTGGAGTGGGTGGATGCCGGTGGATCGCGCGTACTCCTCCCACGCTTTGAAGGTGCGGACGTATGCCCGCCTCGTGTGGCGGCTCTTCTGGCGGGCGATCCATCCTCCGGCGATGGTGGGTAGCGGGTCGCGGTCGCCGTAGATGGCGGTGAGGTGGTCGGCGAGGGCGCGGGCTTCGTCGGGCCAGTCGTCGCGGGGGTCGTGCCGGTCGGTCGACAGCTCCGCCGATTGGCGCGGGACGAGGGTGGTTGAGTCGGTCATCCGCTCTGCGTCCGGCCGATCAAGAACAGCTTCCTGATGCCCGCCCAACTCACCTGAAGCAACCGCCAGTAGATGACGCCGATGGCGCTTGTCACTCTGCGGAAGATTGAGTGCACGAGAACTCCCTGTGTTGGATAACTGTCATTATCAACCACTGAGTTGAGTGATCGCCAGGCTCTACGGGATGGCGTCGAGGTGCTTCTCGGCGGCCTCTTCCATGGCGGCCAGGACGGCGAGCGTCGCAGCGTCGTAGACGGCGGGGATGTGGCTGCCCGCCGGGCGCCCGTAATCAATCGAACCGGCCACTACGCCCGGCAAGCTGCTCATACCTCGTCCTCGCCTCCCCGCTCGGCTACATACTCGCGACAAGTGGAGCAACCGCAGAGGCTGCTACCGCTGTAGGAGTCAGGAACGCCGACGTACCTGGCGGCGCGGCAGACGTCTTCATCGTAGGTCTCATCTATGTAGTCGGCCATGCCTAATTGTACCGTTTCCTCCCCGCGATATGGCATGTTATCGAGGGCGCAACCGCCCCGACGGCCCTGCACCCGCGCACGCCGAAGCGCCCCGCCGCCTGCCGAAAGCAGGCGGCGGGGCGGGTTCATTCGCTATCGAGGAGCGGTGCGGGCTGGGCACTGGTGGTTCGTCGACCATGCCGAGGTCCACCAGGGTCTCTGTGTCGCCGGCGCTCAGGTCTACCGGCGGCTGGACGGGGCGCGGCGGTGGCTGCTCTGGCATCAGGCTCCTGTCCTGTTGTACTCGTCGACCAGGTGCGGCGGATCCGACGGGGTGACGCCCGAGCTCCGCATCTGCATCGTCAGCTCCCCCACGTAGCCGGCGAACGCTCGGACGATGGACCGCAGGCGCGTCGTCTCGGTCCGCAGCTCTCGCACCTCGCTGGACAGGTCGTCGCGGATCGTCTTGAACGCCTCAAGATCCGCCCTGCGCTGCTCGGGCTCAGCGGCGGCCTGCGCGGCCGCGCGAGTTGCCTCTGCGGTCGCAGACGCTGCCGCCTTCGTGGCGCGGGCCGCGAACCAGCCGGCGAGCACCATGCCCACCGTTCCGAATGCGGCGATCAGTCCGGCCCATGTGCTCATGCGCCCGTTCCTCTCCGGGCGCGCGGTGCTGGGGGGACCGAGTACTCGGGCACACCGGACGCCCACAGGATGACTCCCACGTGGGAGGTGAGATACCAGACCGCGACCCAGGCGCCGCGGGGGAAGTCGCCGTTGACGGCGGCGACAGCGTAGGCGAGCGCCCACACGGTGGGGGGAACGAGGGCTACTGCGAAGCCGAGCCAGTCACGGCCGACTCGAAGCCAGGCCATGCCGAGCATGACGGTGCCGCAGCTGATCCACAGCCAGGCCCAGCAGTGCAGCGGAAGCACGTTGATGAGGAGGTCGAGGCCGACCGGGTCCGCGACAGGGGCGGCGATCCAGCCGATGCCCCAGCAGACCTTGCCGACGCCGAGGATGAGGAGGAATGCGCCGCGGCGGCCCAGGTGCTGCCGGAGCCGCCGGGCCGCGCGGCACGCCACTAGACGCCCTTGGCGAGAGAGGCGCTGTTCTTGACCTCGCCGAGACGGGCGAACAGCCCCTTGATGAGGCTGAGCGCTGCGGCGACGCCGCCTGCCAGTGCGGCGTACCACATGGTCGCGTCGAGTGGCGTGGTCACGACGATGCCGCCGATGAGTGCCTGCAGGAACGTCGCCAGGACGCGCTCGACAAGGTCGCGGGCGAAGGTGGCGCCGGTCTTGATGACGGTCTCGGCGGAGGGGAGGGAAATCGGGTCGCTCATGATGGAGCCCTTTCTTAGGCGATGACGATGAAGCCGTGGCGGGCGCCGAGGCGCTGCAACGACGCCTTGCCGGGGATGCCGTCGGCGGCACGGCCGGTGTAGCCGCCGCCAGCCGGGGAGCGCTGCCAGCGGGCATAAGCCGCGATGGTGGTCGAACCGAATGAGCCGTCGCCCGCATAGGTCTTGGCGAGCAGCCCTTCCCTGACGAGGGCGTTCTCGACGAGGTTCACGCCAGCCCGGTAGGTCACGTGGCCCTGCCTCGCGGGCGGGTCTGTCCTGGCCGCTGCGATGAGCAGGGAGAGGTCCACCCGCGGGGTGGACGGGGTGGGCTTCGGGGTGGCCGGCTTGCCGGGCTTCGTAGCGAGTTGCCTGCGCACGTCGGCGCGGAAGGCTTCCATGTCGAAGCTGGGGTCGATCTTGCCGGGCTGCGCCTCCTTGTGGCCGGCGACTGACCGCTCGGACCAGCCGTGCGCGCGGCAGATCGCGGCGGCCCACAGCACGGCCTGCCGGTACTGCTCCGCCGGGTACGGGTCGTGTCCGTCGCCCAGGTTCTCGATCTCGATGCCGTACAAGGCGTCGTTGCCATCGGCGGTGGCCTGGTCGTCGTGCGGCAGCGCGGACTCGGTGCGGAGCGCGGCGATCACGTCAGCGTCTACCAGGCCCGCATGGTTCGCGCGCCCTGCCGAGATCATCCACAGGCCCATGGTCTTCCCGAGCCAGGTGTGGCATAGCGGGCCCGGCAGATCGAATCGGCCCCAGTAGCAGACCTCGCGGTCGTTGCGACCAGCGGTGTGGTGGATGAGTACGCCGTACACGGGACCGAACGCCTTGCCGGTGGCGGCGTCGCGCTCATGCGTCCGCCAGCCGTCGTGCTCGTGCACCGTCAGCCCCTCGGCCCGGAGCGCAGCCAGCAGGCGATCGGCGGACAGGGGTGTGGCCATGGGGCCTCCAGATATGCGAAAGGCCCCGGCCGGTGGCGCGGGGCAAGTGGTTGGTCGGGTGGCGAGGGGTTAGGTAGCGAGGGTCTGTTCCTCGCTGGGAGGTGCATCCGGTGGCGGATCCGTGGACGGCAGACCGGTTTCCGCTGGCGGTTCGGGCATCAGGGGGGCAGTCGGAACGTCCCGGGAGGGGCGTCCGGGAGGCGGGTCATCGGGCGGAGTGCTCATGGAACCTCTCAGCTCTGGAGGGTGTACGCGGAATAGATGCTGGCTCGGATCGTTCCGGTCCCCGTGTTGCGGCGGCCGTGGACGGAGATGGCGACCTGCTGCATGTGCGCGAACTGCGTAAGGCTGAACGGGCCGAGTGTGTAGTAGTTGCCGTTGAAGTCGACGGAGGTGGGCGATCCCTGCGCGGCCCCGTTGATCCGCATCTCTATGAACCCGGTGGCGCCGGAGGTGTCCATGGCCGCGTCCACGACCACGACGACACGAGGCTGTTGCTTGTAGATCATGGCGCGCCAGAGCTCCGCCATGGTCGTGGTCGAGTTCCGCGGCCAGTAGTCCCACCCAGACTGGATGCTGGGCCCCATTTGGACGGGCAGATATGGGCGCGCCAGTCCGGCGCCAGAGACCGTGTCATCGGCGATCACCTGGTTCTCTGTACGGTCCCGCCATGACCAGGTCTGTGGCGCCGCTCCCCCGCCTCCGAAGCAGGAGAAGAGTAGAGTCCCGTCCTCGCGCCGGTACCACATGGCCTGTTGGGGCGTGCCGTCGTCGTGGTTGAAACGCTGGTCAGATATGGCGCCGATGTCCACCATTCGCACGCCGTTGGTGGTGTCCATGGTGTGCCGGCCGCCGTTGACGATCCGGACGCCGCCAGCGCCGATGGTGGCCTGCTCCAGACGGCGCGCGGCTCGGAGTTCGCGTACTTCCCGCTCCAGTGCGGCCACGCGCCGCGCGAGGGTCTGTGGGTTGGGTGGCAGTTGGTCGCCTGCTGTGGGCATCAGTCGTCCTCCACCAGGATCGGCCGGACCGAATTCGATCCGGGCTCCAGCTCCCAGGCCCACGCGCGGGCCGTCACGTCCGCCCCGGCCGGATGCCGCGGCGAGGACTCCACCGCGACACGCACGGTATCCCCCAGCACCCAGTCCCGGCCGAGCCGCGGCGCCACGCTCGCCGCCGCATCCACCTGCCACACCCGAGCCCCGGTCTGCATCAGCGCCAGGGCCTTGCTCGCGTGGGCATTGAGCTGGGTCGGGTCGCTCTGACCGGCGGATGGCGTGAAGCGGTGCACCCACCGCGGCCACCCCACTGCGATAAGGGCATCCGCGGTGTACGCGGCGGATGACAGACGGCCGTCGCCCTCCCCCTCGCCCCGCGCCTGCACGACCGTCGCGCCCTTGCCGGACTCGTAGGACTCGGTCAGGGAGTAGCTGGTCACGCACCCCGGGAAATCAAGCACGGCCTCCGGTGATGTGGACTGCACGCCGACGGTGGGCCGCACCCGGATCGGCAGCACGAACCCGTCGTGCGCCGCGTTCCAGGCGACATCCACCGTCCACTCCGGGCCGCCCTCTGCGCCCATCAGCTCTTGTAGGGCGGACAGCGCGGTGCGGTCGTCGCCGTCGAGCACGCTGTAGTCCATCAGCGTGCCGGTGGCCGGCGCGTCCAATTGGAAAGGCGGCCCGTCCGTGAGAGCCGGTCCGAGCAGCGCGGCGCACACCGTGGCCTGGTCCTGCTGCACCAGGGTGACAGTTCCCGTGTAGCGCCGGTCCAAATACCCCTCTGGCGAGACCAGTTGTAGGTCCACGCTCTGCACGCTGCCCCCTGTGCGTGTCAGCGTCAGGCCCGCCCACAGTGGGATATCCGTGGCCCGGTCCACCGCCACCAGCATGCTGCGGCCCTGGTCCGTCGCCGCCTCCCAGTCCGCGGGCGCGCCCGGCAACCCCAGCGTGACGTTCAGCGTCGTGGCTTGCCCGAGGCGCCGGGACAGGGCACCGCCCGGAACGAGCGATCGTAGGTCTTCGATAATCCGGCCGGTCCGGAGGTCACAGCCGTACCAGTCGATCACGTATGGCTGCGACAGGTCCGGCTGGCCGAGCGGTGCGGCCATCAGAGTGGGCGTGCTCATGCGAGGGGGTACCGCAGCCCGCGCAGGGAGAACCAGTTGACTTCAGTGGCGCCGGCCGTCGCGCTGATCAGACCTACGGTCCCGTCTTGGTTGAAGTCGATTTTGCAGGACGAGATCGCGCTCGCTTCCCCCGCGGCGCTGGTCGCGTTCCTCGCGATGGTGAAGCTGGCCCGGCCCGCTGGCCTGAACGTGGACGACAGGGCCACAGACAAGATGTTCGTTGTCTGCGCACCATTGGAGCGGTTGGCGCCGCCGTCCCACTCCATGAAGTCGGTCCCGAAGTAGTTGACCTTCCGGTACCGGATCGCCCCGTTGAGGTTTCCGGTGGTGGTGTAGTCGCCGGTGGTGTAGCCCGTGCCGAGCGTCGGTGTGGTCCACGCGACTGTCTGCACCTTCTGGTAGGTGTCCCACGACGACCCGTTGTAGCGCAGGAGGTCGGTACCGTTGTCGTAGTACTGGCCGAGGTAGGGGCCCGTGGGGGCGACACTACTGGGCAGGATGCCGCCCGGGGCCACGGTCTGGGGGCGCACCGCGAGGCTGACAGAAGGCGATCCGCCGCCGACTGGCGGCACGTTGATCGTTGCCAAATAGAAGCCGATCTGAGTGCCCGCCGGGGTCGGGATGACAGGGGTCGACGACGCAGTGCCGGGCAGGTAGACGACGTCGCCCTGACGCAGGCCCGAGCCGTCCACCGTGGTGTCCCACACCCTCAGATACACGAGGTCAATGCGGCTCAGCGTTGCGTGCGCGGCCTGCAGAGTCCCTGTCCATGCCGTGGGCAGCACTGCGCGGTAGACGCCCTGGCCGGTGTACCAGACCCAGCTGGCCCCCGCAGTGACGTTGATGGTGGTGCCGGACAGGGTGGTAGTCATGCCTGGGTCGCCGGGGCGGACCCCGGACCGAGCGCCGAACGAGGAGCCGTTGCCCATGACTCCGAGCAGCGCGGCCTTGCGCAGCTCGCCTTCGTCATAGGTGATGGTGTTCTGGTCGAGCACGTCGAAGGGCACTTCTACGCCTCCTTACATCCAGGCCGAGCGCCAGCGGACGGTCAGCAGAGCGGTAGCGGAATATGTGCCGGACCAGAACTGGTACGAGACCGACCCGCCGGCGGGGATGGTCGGCCAGCCCTGCGGCGCGGACACGAACCGGCGCCGGCTGACGTTGCCGTTCAGGACCGCCGTGTGCATGTCCGTGTCGATCACCAGCACGTCGCCATCCAACAGATCGAAAGTGCAGCGGATCGCCCGCACGGTCCCGTCCGGCATCTGGCCGTAGACGCGTGGCTGGCTGACCGGACCCGCGATGGTGAGCGTCGGTCGCGTATCGATCGTGCCCTCGTTGAGGGCGTCCACCTGCCCGGCCACCGTGGTGGCCGAGAGCGTGTACGGGACCGTGTACGGCACCGTCAGGCCACCGGTCGTGGATGGCAGTGCCGTGCTCGCCTGCCGCAGGTCCGTGCTGTACCGGCGCGGATCCCCGGCCGTGACTAGCACGCTGTACGAGGCGATCCGGTCCGTCACGTACTGCACGATCGGTTTGCCCGACCGCTGGACCGTGGCTTGCTTCGGCCGGGACTCCTGCACGACGAGGAGTGTGGGGGCGAGCGCGGCGGCCGCCCGGATCCGCTCCATCGCGTCGTCCAGCACCGACCGGTCCGGGGCCGTAATGGTCCCGGCCAGGGTGATAAGCCGCTCCCCGAGGTAGGCCGGCCCGAGCCACGCCCCGTGGTCCCCCTCCCGCTGCTGCGCCTCGCCCCGGTGCTCAGCCGAATCCCACCCCTCCATCGACTGCAGCGACCATGCGACCCCGGAACCATCCACCCCTCCCAGGGGAATGTCTCCGAGGTCGGCCCGCAGTCCGTCGAGCGCGGCGCCCGCGGTGTACGGCATCGCCCACCTCCTATCCGACGAAAGCGAGGTGCCTCGCGATGTCCCGGGCCTGCTCGGCGCTCGTCTGTCGGGCGCCGTACAGGTTCACGGTCGTGTTCCGGTCGCCCTCGCGGACCGTCTGCGGCCCGCCGTCACGGACTGGCCCATAACGGCTGGCAGGGATGAGCTGGTAGCCCATGAGCCCAGCCGTCCGCGCCAGCAGCCCCTGCGAGCGGGACGAGCGGTTGACCGGGATCCACGACTCAGCATCTCCGGCCTCCGCGGCGAGCACCGCGGTGGGCCGGGTGAGGATGCCGCCCCGTGCCATCGCCGCGGCCCCGGACTGCCCCGCCCACTGCGCGAGGAACGCGGACTTGTACACGCCCGGCAGCCTGTTGATCTGCGCGAGCATCCGCGGCACCAGCGTCCGCAGCGTGCTGAACTCCACCCCGGCGCCGATGACGTCGGCGATCCCGGCGCCCTTCTTCGACCGGAGAGCGGACAGCACCAACAGCGAGTTGGTGAGGTCATCGCCGGTCAGCGCCTGCTGGTTGGACTTCACCGCGGCGTTGGCCCTGGTGACGTCCGCCGTGCTGCCGGTCGCCGCCTGGTGCGCCAGCGTCGCCGCGGTGTCGTCGCCCTGAGCCGCGAGAGCCTGCGCCAGGTCGCCGAAGCCGCGGGCCGCCAGCGTCTGGAGATCGCTCGCGAACTGCTGCGAGTCCCTCGTGGACGCCCCGAGCTGCCGCGTGAAGTCGGACAGCGTCGCCTGAGCCACGCCGCCCGTCTTCCGCAGCTTGGTGATGATGTCGTTGAACTGCTTGTTGCTCGCGCTGGCCAGAGAGTTGACGAGGGCGTACCCCTCCTCACCCATCTCCTGCAGCATCTGCCGGACGTCCTCACCTCCCCTCTGGGCGATCCTCTGCAGGTTCGTGCGCCACTTCGTCGTCGCGTACACGCTGTCGTTCAGCTGCTTCTGGTACGCCGCCAGGTTGAACGCGCTCGGCGCCCGGCTCCCCTTCTTCACGCCGAGCGCGGCATCCGCCGAGTAGACGTCGGCGCGCTCGCCCCGCACCTTGGCGTCCGCTGAGCGCTTCGCCGTCCGTGCCCTGTCGACCTTCTCCTGCGCCGCCCGCAGCTGCGTCGCGGTGTGGTGCCCGCGCCGCACCCTGCTGAGGTTCCGCTCGGCGTCCCGCAGCGCGTCCGCCTTCTTCTTGGCGTCCGCAACGGCCTTGTCCAGATCGGACCACGCGGCCTTCAGCTTCTCGACGCCCTTGTCGTAGCGCTCCTTGGCGTCACCGGTCCCGCCCAGCACCGCAGCGCCGGTTGGGGTGTAGGTGAAGCCGTTCAGCCCGCCGCCCGCCAATCGCGGCAGCGACCCCCCGCCCGCAAAGTGCGGCAGCCGACCGGAGTTGATCGCATCCAGCAGACCGAGCCCGTACCGACGCACCGCGGCAGCCCGCACCACGTACTCCGTGTCGGACACCATCGCCGGCCCGCTCGGGAACAGGGCCAGGATGGAGTCGCTCGTCCCGGTGCCCGGCCCGCGGACGTAGCCGCCCTGGGGGTACGCCTGGACGTCGCCGCCCGAGGCGTACCGGCCGATCGGCCCGCCCTGCGCGCGCAACTCCATGGCGTTCTTCATGCCCTGCGGGTTGCCCACGCTGCGAAAGTAGCGCGTGATCGAGATGCTGACGATCTTGTCTCGCAGAGCTGCAATCTGCTCCCGAAGTCGCGCCACCGACGCCGAAGCGCCCGATGTGGGCGCCGTGATCGAGATCTGCTTGCCCTTCAAGATCTTGACGTTGTACCCGATGTCCCGCAGAGCCGCGATCGCCGGCGCCGACGGCGCCTTGACCGTGATGCTCTTGCCCGGCGGGACGTTCTCGACCTTCTTCCGGATCGTGTCCAGCTCGTTCATCGTCTGCTGGGCCCGGATCGCCTTCACCGTGGTGTTCTTCGCACCCGGCAGCTGGGCGTAGGCCGAGGTGAGTTGCTTGATCTGCGTTGCCGTGAACCCGGCCTGGCTCATCGTCCGCTTCAGCGCGCTGATGTCCTTCTCCAGCACGGCGTTGCCGGCCTCGACGGAGCCCTTCTGGTCCGCGACAGCCTGCGCGTGCTCCATCGCCGCTTTGGCTGCGTCGAGGAACGCGCTCTTGACCTTGCGGCCCTTCTCCGACGTGGTGTCGAGGCTGTGACCGTTCTCCGTCACCGCAGTGGTCAGGTCGGCGAGAGACTGCCGGAAGCTGATTTCCTGTTCGGCGGCCGTGATGTTGACCCCGTTGAGGGTCTTCAGCGCGTCGGTCAGCTTCTCGGCCGCGCTCCGCTGATCCTCGAATTCAGCCTTCGTCTTGGCGGCAGCGTCGCCCATCTTCGCCTGCGCGTCGCCTGTCGTCTTGGACTGGACGCTGGTCTGCGCGAGCGCATCCGTGTACCCGGGCAGCAGGCCCTTGAAGTCGTCGGTGCTCTGGCCGCTCTTCTCGACAATCGCGGCCAGACCGTTGAAGCTCGCCTTCGCCTGGTCGATGGCACCGCTTTGCACCAGGCTCGTCAGCGCCTGATCAATCACCTTGATCTTGTCGGTGGCCGCGTCGAGCTGCATCGGCCCGTCGCCGCCCATGATGTCCTGATCGCTCAGGATCTTGAAATGCTGCGTCACGTGGTCGAGGCGGTCAGCCACCGACGGATTCGCGATCTGCTTGACGGCCTCGCCCAGCTGCCCGAGATCCTTCCCAAACGCCTTCGCCAGCTCACCACTGGCCTTGCCCTTCTTCGTGAAATCGAGCAAGGATTCGCTGAGCTTGTTCGCGCTCGGCGGGGCCTCCCGCAGCTGCGCTTTCAGCTCGCGCACGCCGTAGGCCACAGCCGCGATGCCAGCGACAACGCCACCGACCTTGCCCAGGGCCATCATCGCGCCGCGTGCACGGGCCGCCGTCAATCCCATCGCCGTAAGTTCCCGCCGCACTGCCATGATCCGCGGCAGCATCAGCAGCAGCGCCGAACCAGCAAGACCCACCACGCCCGCGATGCCCGCGAAGGCCGTCACGCCCCGCTGTACGCCGGGGGAAAGCTGGTTGTACCAGTTCACGACCCCGGTCAGCGTCTGCGCCATGCCGCGGAGAACTCCGTTGGCGGCGCTGCCGGAGCTGATCAGGCCAGTCTCCAGAGCGCTCTTCAGCCGCTCGAAATCGCCGGCCAGGTTGTCGGTCATCGTGGCTGCCACACGGCCCGCGTATCCGGAGTCGTTTACGGCCTTGGTCCACTTGTCGACACCCGATGCCCCGGACTGGTAGAGGATCGTCGCGGACCGCACCGCGTCCGATCCGAAGATCGTGGCAAACGCCGCGTTGCGCGCCTCGGGGGTGAGCCCGCCGAACGCGACGTGCAGACGCTGCGCCATCTCCGACAGGCCCACAAAGTTGCCTGCGGAGTCGTAGGCCGAGAAGCCGACCGCGTCCATCGCGGCCTGCGCCTCCTTCGACTGCGGCGTAAGCCGCTGCAACATCGTCTTCAGCGAGGTACCTGCGTCACTGCCCGTCAGCGCGTTCTGCGCGAACAGGCTGAGGGTCCCCACCGTGTCCTCCAACGACAGACCCGTCTGGTTCGAGACCAGCGCGGCCTGGCGGAAAGCCATGCTCATGTCGTGCACGTTGGTCGCGCTCTTGCCCGCGCCGGCGCTGATGACGTCCGCGATGTGCGGCACATCCCGGCCCGCGAGGCCGAACGCATTCATGGCCTGCGCGGCGACAACCGCACTTTCCCCCAGCTCCATCTGCCCACTTGCGGCCAGAGCCAACGAGCCCTTCAGAGCGCCACCGATGATGTCACCAGTACTGATCCCGGCCTTTGCCAGTTCCGCTTCCGCTTCGGCGGCCTGGCTGGCGGAATACTTCGTGGCGTTGCCGGCATCCAGAGCCGCCTTCGACAACTGCGCCATACCCTGCGCGGACTCGCCCGTGGCCGCCCGCACCTGGCTCATGGCCTTCTCGAAGTTGGCGGCCGCCAGGGCCGCCGCAGCGAACACGGCCAGCAGGCCGATGGAGGCCGTGCGCGCCGCCTTCAGCGCCTTCGCGCCGTTGGTGGCCATGCTCATCATGTGCGCGCCAGCCGTGGCCGCGGCCAGCCGGATACTGCCCAGAGCGCGCGACGTCGCGACCGCAGCAGCGTTCCACCGTGCCGCCACCCATGTGGCGGCGCTACCGGCCGCAGTACGCACCCCCGCCATTGCACGGGACATCGCGGTGGACGCCGCCTGCCAACGCCCTGAGACGCTGGCGGCAGCAGCGTTCCAGCGGCCCGCCACCACAGCCGACCCTGCCGACAGCCCAGCGGACATCCGCGCACCAGCAGCCCGAGCCGCCGCCGTCAGCCTCGGGAACTGCGCCTCGATCGTCCGCGCCGCCAACTGCCAGCGCGCCGCAACCTGCGCTGCGGACCGCCCGGCTGCCGCCTGAATCGGGGTGAACGCTGCCGCGCCCCGGGCCCCGGCCCGCGCCATAGTCGCGGCGATGGTCTGTGCCGCCTGCTGCGTGCTGCGCGCCGCCTGCCTCATCGCGGCCTGGTACGGCGTCGCGTTGCCGGTGAGGGTCACCCGCACTGTGCGATCGGCCACGGCACTCACCCCCGCTTCGTGATGGAGACGTGAATGCCTCGGTCGTCGCCGCCCGCCCGCTGGTAGCGGTGGGACTCGCGGGCGCCGGTTGCGCACGCGTGGCAGCGCAGCAGCTCGGCCTTGAACGCGAACTCGTTCTTCGGGTCGACCACTTCGGACCAGGGCTGGCCGCAGTCCGGGCAGCAGTCCCGCTCGACCTCGGCGAGCGCCAGCGCCCAGGCCCGGTCTTCATCCGTCCAGAGCACCTCGCCCGGCCCCGGCACGGGGCGTCCCATGAAGATCGACCGAGGAACGCCCCACGCCCGGGCGGTCTCTACTTCCCGTCGGAAAGGGAGCTGAGCATCGCGGAGGCGCTCACAGAGAAAGGGATGCTGGTGGACTCCGTGTTCACTTCGAAGGCCGCCTGCCACAGTTCCTGCCGCTGGCCCTCGTTGAGCACCTCAAACAACTCGGTGACCTGGTCCGGCGTCATGGCCGGCTCGATCGCGGCGGCCGAGATCAGCGCCTTCGGGAACGTCTCCGGGTCGAACGACTGGCCCTTGCCGCCCGGGTGCGCGGCGAGCAGATCAGACCAGACCTTCTCGCCGAGCGCCCGGAACCTGAACTCCACCTCGGACTTCCGCATCCGCTCCCGCGCGGCCCGGATGCGCTTCGCCAGCGCCTCGCTCGGGTCCTTCGCCCCGAGGCTCTCCGGCTGCCAGGTGTCCGACAGCTCGGCCACCTGCCGCTCCAGGCGCTCGACCTCGGCCGCCTCATCACCCGCGAGGCACAGCGTCACGGACCGCTCCCGCGGCCTGGCACGCTTGAGGATCTCGGTGATGTCGGGCATCAGGCCACCGTCGCGCGAGTCGTCGGGGCCGAAGTCAGGAACATCTTGCTGACGAACTTCGACACCTCGTTCGCCGCGGGCGGCTGGTTGCCAGGCTCGCCACACGCCACCGGGTACATCTCCACTTCCTGACCCGCCGCGAACGCGGTCTCAAAGTCGATGCCCCGACGGATGCACAGCACCCCGTGAGTGCCGTAGGTGAGAGTCGTCCAGGGCAGTTGCTCCTGGGTGGTCGTGCCCTTCTTGAACGTAAGCTCCAAGGCGTACTTGACGCGCCCCGTCTCCTCAGTATCGAAGCGAGACCCGAGGCTGGAGGTGTCGACGGCAGCGGTGTCCGGATCCACCTTGAGACCGTCGGGCGTGATGCGCAGGGTGAAGTCGGCACCGGCATTCAGCTCAGTGGCGGGCGGCGACGACTGGCTGGACACGCTGGTGAGCCAGACCACCTTGGTCTTGCCATCAGAGATCAGATCGGACATGGGGCCCTCCTCAGGGCATGAAAAAAGCCCCTACGAGGGGGCGGGACGAGCAGGAGACGGGGCAGGTCAGATGCGCAGCGAGGCGATCGTGACGGACGTGGCGGAGCTGTAGCCGACGGCCACCAGGCCATCGGTCGGGCCGGCCAGCAGGTCGTTGGTGAGCGGCCCGATCATCCGCTCACCACTGGCGGGAACGGACACGGTGACGTTCCCGACGGTCTGGCCCCGGACGCTCGCAGTGGCCGTCAGCGTCACGGTCACCGAGGAGCCGCCGCCGTTCTTCACGTGGATGAAGCTCCGGTCGCCCGGGCTCACCTTGTCGCCGCCGGCGGCCGCCGAGGCATAGGTGGGGTTGGTGCCGGCCAGTCCGATGGCCTGCGCGGTCAGAGTCGCCATGATGACCTCCAGGTCAGGCAGTTGATTGCAGCCGGTACTGCACCGGCAGGAAAAACAGGGGCGGGCTCACGTCGTCATCCCGAGCGACCGGCGGGCCACCCAGCTCCTCGGGCCGGAAAACGCTCCGGCCGGCCACCGCCAGCGGTCCGTACAACGCCTTGCGGACCTGCTGCGCGACCCAGAGGCACTGCGTCGCGGTCGGCCCCACGCACGTGACCTGGAACAGCAAAGCCAGGTCCGTGCGCTGGTCGGCCAGAGACTCCCGCCCGACCACCCCAGGGTCGCTGTAGAGCACCACGTACCGCTTGCTGGCGGGCACCGGCGATGGGGCGCCGCCCTGCCCCACCGCCAGCCCTGCGCCCTCCAGCGCACCCACCACCGCATCCAGGTGGGGCCCAACGTCCGGTGCCGTCGTCATCGCCACGGCATCTGGAGAGTCACAGCGGCCACCGCCGCCACGAACCGCGGATCCTCCTCCGCCAAGGCGCGGCCGCCGTCGTTGTGCGGCGCGTTGTGCACGCTCCCGAACTCCAGCAAGTTGCCCAGCGCGCCCTGAACGCGGCCCTTGTCCGGGCCGATCTCCGCGTGCGCCCCGCCCGGGATCGGGTGCACGTCGTAGCCGATCGCCCGCGGATAGTGCGGAGCGTGCTTCCCCGACGACGCCTGCGCGTTATCACGCCAGCTGTTCTTCACGTTCAGCGCGCCGCGGGTCACGACCCGGGTCATCTCCTCGGCGGCCTCGGCCGCAGAGCGCTGCAGCACCAGCGCCGTCCGCGTCAGCTGCCGCACATCAGCACTCGTCATGACCTGTCCTCCGCCGTGATCCGCCACGCTGTGGCCGTGCTCCCGTACTCCACGCCCGTCACCCACAACCGCAGCCCCACAAGCCGATCATCCGGCGACGCATCCACGTCCACCGTCGCCCCCGGCACCACCCGCTCAGGCGGCGCCGGAGAATCCCACGGCACACTCACCGTGTACTCGCGCAGCGTGACGTTGTGCTCGCCGGCGTCGACCTCTTCGCCGCGGCTCCGAGCGACAGGCTTCACCCGGGCAGTGCCCGTGTACAGCACGGCGCCCGTGGCTGGCGTATCGGCGCCCGACTCCCAATCGAACCCGCCCTCGGCCGCCGCGCGGATCATGACCGTCTCCTGCATCAGTTCCGAAGCCGCCGCCCGACCCGCGGCCAGCAACGCATCCAGCGCGCTCATGACGGTGTCACCGTGAACGCGGCGCGCCTGTACGGGCGCAGCGCTTCCTTGTGGTCTCCGGTCAGTGCGGCGCCGCCGATCGTCTCCGACGCGAACACGCGCCGGTAGTCGTCGATGGCCTCTTCCCGCAGCGCCTGCGGGTTGGTCAGGCTCATCACGGCCAGATCCAGCACGATGTCCACCACGTCGTCCGGCACCTCGGCGTAGCCGTGGGAGTAGGTGACCCGCACCTGCGGCGCCCACACCCCCGAGGGGCGGTTCCACGGCCAGCCCATCAGCCGCGTGGGCTGATACCAGGGCTCGCCCCGGGTCAGCTCCGCACCGAGTCGCGTGAAGTCCCTACCCTCGATGCACTCCAGCTCGATCCCCGTCATGCCCGACAACTCGGTGACGGTCAGCGGGTGGGAGGCATCCACCACCAGCGGCCGCTGCGGCAGAGCCAGAACGCGGGCGCCGCCGGACAACGTGATGGTCTCGCCCTCCACGAGGGTGAACAACTGCCGCGTGTACTTCCGTACCCGGGCCGATGCTCGCCGCAGCGCCATGTCTGCGGCCGGGCCGGTCACGGTCGCGCCGGCGGCAGCGAGGTCGGCCGCCGTGGCCAGCGGTGGCAGCGCCATGACGGCCTCCCCTCACTCGCCAGAGTCGGCGTCGACGATCTTCTGCAGCTTCTTCAGCAGCGTCGACCGCGGCTTGTCCTTCGCCGCCTCCTGCTCGATCGCTTCTGCTGCGCGGTCCGGGTTGTCGCCGACCCACGCCAGGACGTCGTCGGCGTTTCCGTCGATGTCCAGGTCGTCGTCCGACTGCTTGCCGGACTCGCCCTGGTCCTCTTCCAGAGCCGCCTTCGCATCGTCCGGCGACCACGCCGCCGCTGCGTCGTCAGCCGACTCGACATCCGACCCGGTTTCCAGCAGGTGCAGGGCCAGGCCGCCCGACACTTCCTCACCCGCGGCGATGTCGACCAGCCGATAGTTGTAGTACGGCCGCAGGGCCGACCTTGCGCGCACGCGCATGATTCCTCCGTCCCGCGGCCGGGCCCCGACGGGCCCGGCCACCGTAGGTCAGGCGTGCTCCAGCACAACAGCCCGCTTGTACAGGGCGGAGTCCGAGTTCGCGAGCGAGTCGGACGGGATACCGAAGTCGCCCACCCAGCTCCACGACGTGGAGATGGTCTGCTGCAGGCGGTCCTGCGGCGGCCGCACGATCCGCGCCACCTGAACGTTCGGCGCGGCGTCGACCATGGCCACGTCCGGCACGTCGTCCACGCCGGTCCCGCCGAGCAGATCACCCATGCCCTCGAACGGAGCGGAAACCAGGGCGCCTGCGCCGAGCACGATCGGCCGATGCACGGTGACGGTCCCAGCCGAGCCGCCCAGCAGGGTCGGGCACTCGTTGTTGCGCACCCAGTCGATCCCGCCGAACCGGCCGATGGACAGGTTCGTGTAGATCGGCGAGTCGACACGTCCCTGCAGCGCCTGCTTGAAATCGCTGTCGGAGAACAGCTGCGCCTCGGTGTCCGGGTCGATGTGCGCCACGTAGTAGCCGTTGACGGTGGGCACGTTCATCTTCCGCAAGCGGGTGACCGCGGCCCGGAACATCGCGAACGTCGCCACATTGCTCGTGGTGAGGTCGTAGGCGGTGTCGCCGGTCGGGCGGATCGTGGTCGGCGCGTTCGACGCCACCACGTAATCGCCTGCGGTGTCCGCCCGCGCAGTACCCAGGGTCAGGGTGTTGGTGCCGGTGTTGACACCGGTCACAGTGTTGGCGACGCCCTCGATCGTGACGTTCAGCGGATTCGACGCCGACACCGCGGTGAGCACGCCATTGACCATGACGTACTGGAACCCCGCGACGTTGTTGACAACCATGGAGGTGTCAGACGAACCAGCAGTCGTGACCCACGCGCGGCCTCCGGCGTAGGCGCTGTAGAGCTTGTTCCGGGCGATTTGGTTCAGCGACTGGCCCGCGTTGATACCGAGGGTCTGCACGTCGGCCATGAACTTGCTGGCCAGGGCCATCTTGCTGCCCAGCATGTTCGTGTCGATGGCCTGGCCGTACTGGTCCATCGTGACCGACCACTGCTCAATGCCGTAGGTCGCGGCCGAGGTGTCGGACCCAGTGATAGCGGCGGTCGCAGGCGCCAGCAGACCCTTGCGGGTCATGATGCGCGTGTCGCCCAGGCCGCCCTGCCACGGCTCGTTGTC
Organism: Streptomyces sp. NPDC026575; assembly: GCF_055567415.1. Lineage (NCBI taxonomy): Bacteria > Bacillati > Actinomycetota > Actinomycetes > Kitasatosporales > Streptomycetaceae > Streptomyces > Streptomyces sp. NPDC026575. Next base: position 14,879 of record NZ_JBVHQM010000039.1, on the reverse strand, counting down.
GGCGATGGCCGGGAAAATGAACTCCGGCTTCAGTGCCTCCTGGAATACGCGATCCAGCAGGCCGTTCTGCATCATGGCGCGGATCGCGGCCGGGATGGTCGAGCGGACGTCGTGCCGGTCCAGCCGGAACCACGAAGGCCGCGTAGCGGTCTTGGTCATGCTCACTCCTGTGTGATGTCGACGGACACGAGGTCCGGGTACTGCCGGGCCACCTCTTCCAGGCCCAGCAGAGCGGTTTGGGTAATGGCCGACACGGCCGCGCAGACCCGGCCGGCCTCCGCGTGGTCCTCGTGGCCGTCCACCTCGATGGAGGTACGGCCGTCGCCCAGACGGGCACGGATGCGGATCACGCGCGCAGGCGGAACCCGGGAAGCTGCTTGGCCAGCTCGGCTTCGAGTTCGTCCCGTCCGGCGGTGCGGAAGTCGGTCGGCGGCGGGTCCTGCCGCGAGCCCTGCGCGGGGTCCGGACGCGGCGCCTTCCGCGCAGCGGGCTCGGCCGGCTTGCGCAGGTGCGGCTTGCGCTCCAGCAGCGCGTCCAGGTCCGAGGCGATGGCCTCGGTGTCGATCTCGCCATCGTCGCCGGTGTAGGCGGACAGGTCGAGAAACGCCGATGCGTCCTCCGGGTCCGCGAACTGCCCGGCGGCGGCCTTCACCTCGGCGAGCACGGCCCGCTTCGTAGCGCGCTCGGCGGCCTTCGTAGCCTGCTCGGCCTTCGTTGTGGCCTTGTCCAGCTCGGACTTGTCGCGGTCCTCGAACTCCTGGATGCGCTTCTGCGCGGCAGCGGCCTCCCGCTTGTACCGCGTGCGCTCGGCCTTCAGCTCGGCCCGAAGCTTGTCCAGCGCCTTCTTGCCGGCATCACCGAGCTGATCGGCGCCCTCCGGTTCCGGGTCGTCCTCCGGCTCGTCATCGCGCTCCGGGTCCGCAGGGTCCGAATCCGCCGGCTCGGCTGGCTCGGGCTCCTTCGGCTCCGGGTCGTCGTGCCGGCTCAGCTGGAACCAGGACGTGCCACGAGCAGCGTCCAGCCAGCTTGTGCGGGTGTTGTGCATTGCGATCTCCCATCGCGGGATCAAGACCGCGCGTCGCGCGCGGCCAGGTAAAGGGCAGGCCGACGGCCTGCGGTCAGACGCTCCAGCCCATGTAGCCGTAGCGGCGCAGCAGTTCGATCGCCTCGTCACGCGAGCCAGCCACCCGGTAGATCTGCTCGGGTAGCAGCCGCGGCCCCTGCAGCCGGAAGCGGCGCGGGTATCGAGGGTCTGCGGTGCCCGCCCGGTAGGCGCGGGCCCGCTCCATCTGGTAGTAGAGGCTGCGGCGCGTGGTGCCCGCGGTCGTCGCGCGGGGCCGGCGGCCGGCCTGACCCGCGACCGTGGTCATGCCGCGGCGGGCGTTGACCACGCTGCTGATGCTCGCCCCGTCCCGGATCGCCTTCGCGCCGTCAACGGTGAAGATCCGGTTCTGCTCAGACCTGCTCAGCGAGTTGAAGTACGTGTGCGAGTCGAACGCGCCGGGATGGTGCCGGCCCCTGGCGATCAATTTCGCGGGCATGTGTACGCAGTCACAGCGGGGATGCCGCTGGAAGCCAGCGTTCCAGCCGTACTCGCGACCGGCGAGGATGATGCATCGGGCGCACGCAGGCGGGTTGACGACCCTGATGTACCCGTTGATCAGCCGCTGCCCGACCATCGACGCACCCGTGGCGCAGCGGCCGGCATCGGCTACCTCGCTGGCCGCCATCCGCAACATCTGTTTGAGCCCGACGAGCAGGGCCTCAACATCGCGGGCCCCGGCGGCCAGAGCCTGCTTCGAGGTGATGACCGGCAGGTACAGCAGAGATTCCAGGGCACGACCGTCGGCCGCCTGCCCAGCGAACGCCCCCACCCGAATCCGACCAACCCTCTGCGAGGACGCCCCGTCCGCGGTCGCCACGGCGTCCACATAGTCGTCCGCACCAGCCGCCGCCGCGTACTGGCCCTCCGACACCGCCCGAATCACTCGCGGGCCCACCAGCGTCTCCCACGACTCCGTCAGGTGCTGGCGGTCCAACTCACCCCACAACGCCTGCACGCGGTCTACCGTCCGCCGCGCGTGCCGGGCCTGCGCCACGTAGTACGCCGAGGCCAGCTCCTCCGGCGTCAACTGCCGGACGTCCTGCGCGGCCATCAGGCCACCGCAGGCTCAGGCGCCGACTCCGGGGGCGGCTTCGGGCCTGCCTCCAGCGCCGCGAAATCGCCCGCCATCACCCGTTGCAGCGCATCGTCCGCAGCCTCCCGGTCCTGCTCCTCCATCCGCTGGATCTGCGCCTGCGTGTAACCGATGTCCTCCCGGGTCTGCCGCAGCGGCACCACCTTGGCCGTGAACAGCTTCACCGCGGCGTCCGCGCGCTGCGCCACAGTCGGCGTGGCCGCGTCCCGCCACAGGGTCTCCATCGACCGCGCGGCGTCGTCCCACACGCCGTCCCGGACCCGCAAAACCTTGCGCATGACGCGCTCCCACGTCGTCCCGCCCGCGCGCTGCTTCCGCTCGGCGCGCTTCACCAAACGGGTTTCCGCCGAGCGGATGCCGTCGGCCGAGGCCGGGTTGTCGGTGGCCTGGCCCAGGAAGTGCGGCGGCATGCCCGAGATGGAGGCGACCAGCACAGCCAGCTGCTGCAGCGTCTGGTGGAAGTTCGCGAGCGTGGCCTCGGGGAACTGGACGACGTCGGCGCCGTCCGTCTTGCTCTTCTCCGTCGCCCACATCCGGCCGATGATCCGCGAGAACGCCGACACCTTCCGGCCGCTCTCATCCTGAAAATCTTCCTCGCCGAACCCGAAGGCGACCCGCCGCGGGGTGGCGTGATACTCCGCGCTGACCATCATGTCCGTGGCGATCTTGCATGCGGCGTCGGACAGCGGGATGACGTCGGCCAACTCCGATGTGCCGTTCGGCTTCTTCAGGCGCGGCCGGTTGGCCAGCACCTCCACCATGACCTCGCCGATCTCGTGGTCATCCCGCTCGTGCTCCGGGTCCTCGATCCACTCGCCCTTGTCCTTCACCCACCAGCTCGTCGCGTCCGGCAGGTACAGGGCGGCGTGCTGCTCCTTGCCTTCCTCGCCCTCTTCCTCCCAGCGCTTCACCGCTGCCCGCACTACCCGCGTCTGCGGGTCATGCTCGGCGTACATGTCCAACGCCGATTCCACCGTGATCAGTGGCGTGGTGTCGTCGTCGCCCCGAGACCCGATGACCACGTAAGCACGCTTCATGATCAGCGAGTCGAGGTGGCCCTGCTGGCTCTGGCTGTCCATGTCGTTGGCCTGCCAGATCCGCCACAGATCCTCGTCCGCCGCAGGCTGGCCAGGGAACCTGAAGCCTTCGACATCCAGCCTCTCTTCGACCGAATCGACGACCAGCCGCGGCCAGTTGATGACGACCTGCCGAACCGTCTCCTGCAGCTCCTGCTGCAACTCCGGCGCCATGTACGACAGCGGCTGCGTGCCCTCGTAGTAGCTGTTCAGCCGCTTGAGTTCCGGTAGCTCCTTGTCGTGGCACCGGATCAGATGGGTGAGCCACTGCAGCTCGGTCCGCTCCACGCCGCTCACCCCCTCATCACCGCATGATCAGCATCTTCGACTTCTTCCGCGGCTTGCCCAAGCCGGCCTTGATGGCGTCACCCGCGGCCTCATGGGCCAACACGCTGACCACGCCCAGGTCGATCTTCTGCGCCACGCTGGCCTTCCGGAGCACGTACCGATTGCCCGGCCGCGCCGCCCGCCGTGCGTTCGCCACGTGGGCGCCGGTCGTCGGGCACCCGTCGTGCCGGAACGTCGCGTCTCGCTTCGTTACGTCGGTGACGAGCCGCTCGCACGCCGCGTGCATCTGCGACACCCGCAGCGTGTACCAGCGCACCACCCGCTTCTCCCCGTACCGGTCCGCCCAGGTGTCCACCTCGGTCTCCCAGTACGGCGGATCGCAGTACATCCGCACCACGTCGTACCGCTCCATCAGCTCATCGACCGCCGCATCGACCTCCAGCCGCGGCACCTGCCCGTCCCAGTCCGCCGGGTCCCACACCGTCGGCCGGCTGTCCGGGCCATATGTCGGGGTGAACTGGTAGCCGTCCATCGTCTCGGCGCGGATGCCCGTCCAGTCGTCCACGTCCGAGCCGTCGAAGCCCAGCACGATCGGGGTTTTCGCCGGTGGCTGCTCCTGCGGAGCCTTGCGCGCGTCCCACCGGTCCCGGTCGATCCACGAGCCGGTGCCGGCCACGATGCGGTTCAGGTAGAACCGCTCGGCCTGCGCCGGGTCTCCTGCGTCGGCAATCTCGCGCATTTCCCCGTCGATGCGGTCGATGTCCACCCAGCCGTCTGGCCGCTTCGCCGAGTCGCCATACGCGATCCGCAGGGCCCGCTTGCGCTCCGCCTTGTTGTCCAGCGAGCACGGCGGCGGAACCCGGTGGTCCCGGTACAGGTCCCGAGACCGGGCCTCCGCCGTCCGCTGCGCCACGCTCTGCTCCGACGGGTCCCACGCGTTCGTGGTCTCCACCGGCCGACCGCCCGTACCCGAGAGGTTCCGCCGCTGCGTGGACGCGATCGCCCACCCACCGTTCGACTCCAGCCAGCAATGCGTCTCGTCCTGCACAGCGAACGTGATCCGCTGACCGAGACGCGCGTTCTTGCTGGAGGTGACCGGCTCGATCAGCCCACCACCCGCGAGATTGATGCGGGTCTCGCCGGTGTCCGGGATCAGGTCAGCGAGCGGCCCCTCGTCGATCATCGGCCGCAGCGCGCGGTAGACGTTGTCCGTCTGGTCCTCGCTGGTGGCCGTGACCTGGATCCACGGCGTCATCCACGGCCGGCCAACCGGCTCCCCGTCCGCGTCCCAGCCCGCGAACCTCACCGGTCCCTCGGCCTCCGCACAGATCATCGCCGCCGTCAGCGGGCCCTTACCCCACTTCTGCGGCCGCACCAGCTGCGAACGGCGATACGCCCACGCAGACTGCCACCGGTCCTCGGCAGCGTCCGCCCGCAGCCGGTAGTGGTGGACGAGGAACAGCCACATCTCGTCAGTGAGTAGGTACGGCTCACCGAGCCGGTCCCCGTCTGGGATGACGCAGTGCTCCTCGATCCACTCGCCCACCAGCCAGCCGAGGGACGGGAATTCGCCGCTGTAGCTAGGACCCCGCCACGGCATCGCGCACCGCGCCAGTCTTCGAGTCCAGCGTCACGGTGGCCGCAGTTACCTCATCCGGACGCGTCTCGGCGTGGCAGGCCCCGCACGCGTCACCCTTCTCATACGCGCCAACGTTCACAACATCGTCAGCGCACCAGTGAACCCATCCGGGCCGCGCCGGGCCGTACCCGTCGCGCGCCTTGCTCAGGTCCACGTCGCCCTCGAACACCAACACGTGGTCAAGGCCGAGGCTGCGCAGGGCCTCGCTGAGGACTTCGAGTGTCCGGCCGTCCGAGAACACGTCGCCCACGTTGGCCAGCACCAGGACATCACCCGGCTCCAGCTTCACGACCTGCGTCATCATTCGCCCCCAGCCGCAGCGTCCGGATCCACGACCTTCAGCCGAGCCCGAGCAGAGCGCGCCGGCCGTGCCGAACGCTCCTGCCGCTGCTCGCCCACCTCGTCCACGGTGACCTCCCATCGCAGCCGGAGCATCGCCAACGGCGTCAGCCCGAGCCGGTCGCCGAGCTGTCGCGCCTCCTTCGACGCGTCCAGGTCGCCGAGTTCGGCCCGTACCTTCCAACGAACGTACTGGGCCACCTCACGAGTCCAGCCCAGCCGCTCCCACGCCACCGCCTGCGGCGTCGCCCACAGCTCCGCCCACAGCTCACCCTCGACACGGGCCTGTGCCTCGATCTGCTTTTCGAGCACCGTCGCTGTGGTCTGCGCTGCATCCAGCTTCCGCTGTGCCGCCGAGCGCGCCCGGCCCTGCAGATCCGGTTCCAGTAGGGCGAGTTCGAGTTCATCGGCCTGGCGTTGCGCCATGTCGCGCTTCGCCACCGTCACCACGTCGTCCAGCAACGGCCACTTCGGCGGGTCACCCTTGCGTCCACCAGCCGGCAACTTGGTCATCGCGACCGTGGCGTTCCGACGGCGGGTGTTCGGCTGCGGCGCCGGTCCCATTCCACCCATGGTGATCATCTCCAGTGCCATCGCGGCACATCAGAGCCAGCCATCGCGGCACGGCTCGGGTCACACTCCGTCACTCCGGGCGTTCGGTACGGGCCTCCCAGACCCGTACACGGACAGAACGCCCTCCCCGGCGGTCTGGCCAAGATCGGCCTAGGGGGTCACCCCCCATCCCTGGCTAGCTGGCCCAAGACGCAGAGTGACGGCTCGTTGGGCGGGGCGGTCAGCAGGGGCGCGGTGCGCTCCTCCGTCCAGGCCCGGTCCGCGTCGTCGGGGTCGATCAGCAGGTGACCGTCGGGGGTGCGTTTGAGAGCCCGGTAGCGGATCACCGGCTGGCCGTCGTGCTCCTCGACGCTGATCCAGCGGTCGGACACGGTCTCGGGGTCGATACCATTGCCTTTGATCCACTCGCACAGTGCCTCGCGGTGCTCGGCGATGTCGTCGGACCGGTAGAGGGCAAGCACCGTGGTCGTGGCGGGCATGTGGCCGTGCTCGCTCACCGGTTCCATCCTCCGGGCTGGTGTTGCGCGGTCTCGCTGCTGTGGCAGGGCCCGCAGAGCCCACGTCCGTACCGCGGGTCGTTAGGGTCGAGGCCACGTTCGACAAGCGCACGTCGGCTGAGCGGGTAGTGGTCGGCGTGCTGGCTCGGCGCCTTGCGGCACATGACGCACACGCGGTCGCGCGCGAGGACGCCGGGCCGGAACCGCTGCTGGTGTTCGCGGCCGTAGCCGCGTTGCCGTGAGCTGCCGCGGCGTTGCTCGGCTTCCTGCCGGTGTCCTTCGCAGCGGCCGCCTTGGTCGGTGAACTCGGGGCAGCCGGCCACCGAGCACACTCGCCAGCCTGTTCGTCTGGGCACGGGGCGCCTCCGTCCGTACTCTGTGGCCACCGATGTGGGGGTGGGGTATGAGGAGTGAGCCTGCGGCCGGTGTGGCTGTGGCTGCGCTGATCGTGTTGCTGGTGAGCATCGCGCAGGGCTGGACGGTGTTGGCCGTGCTTGCCGGCGCCACGATGGTGGGGACGCTGGTGGCGACGACTACGCGGCGCCGGCTGGGTCCGCCGCCGGCGGTCATGCTGCGGCCGGGCGGCGAGGATCGACCGTGGCGGCGGCCGAAGGGCTGATCCGTTGCTGGCCTGCTGCCCGGCATGCGCCACCTCAGGCCGGGCAGCAGGCCCGGGGTCCGCCCGGGGGGTGCGGGCCCTGTCTGTGGGTTATGCGGCGAGGCGGCCGCGGGGTGTGGTCGGCATGGCGGGGGTCTCGCCGGGGAGCGTTTCGCCGGTGAATTCATCGGCCTGCTTGGGGTGGAGTTCCCAGAGGTTGTAGCGGACGCGGCCGCGGCCTTGGCCGTAGCGGTGGATGCGGCCTTCGTGGGCCCATCGGCGGATGGTGACTCCGGGGCGGCCGGTGTATTCGGCGGCCATGTCCTCCGTGATGAGGACTGGGGTGGAGGGCATGTGCACCTCCTTGGAAATGCGGTGAGGCCGCCCGGTTGGGCGGCCTCACGAAGCGCAAAGAGTCCAGTGAGACGCACTTTACGTTCGGGCTGGTTGAGCTGTCAACCAGTGTTGAAATGCGGGCCTTTGGGCGACGCTGCTCCGGTCAGGCCATCAGCGCCATTCCCAGGGCTGGCGGGCGTTGGCGGCGCGGCTTGCGGCGTCGGCGAGTTCGCGGGCGAGTGAGCCCCAGTCGGCCGGCATGAGCCGGTGGCCGGCCGCGGTGCGGAGCGCGCGGGCCATCTGCCCCGCGTCGCGATGGCTGATGGTGATCCATTCTTCGGAGCGTCGGGCGAACAGGGGTGCCACGGCCTTCCAGTCCCGGGCTGAGAGGACGTGGGCGAGCTGGTCGCCGAGCTGGGAGATGCTGGTGTACGAGCGGCGGATGTAGGTGGCGTTCCCGTGCGAGATGGTCCAGCCCATGATGGGCTCCCTTCAGTCGAGATGGTGTGGGCCCGGCCTGTCGGCTCGACCGGGCCCCGCGGGAGGGGTGGTCAGTCGCCGTAGTCCTCGGGCAGGCCGTGGCGGCGCAGCCACTCGCCCTCGTAGTCGGTCCGGCCGACAGCCTCGAAGGTGGCTCGGGCGTCGTTCACCTCGTCGTCGGTCATCTGCGTCGAGGTCTTGTTCGCCCAGGACTTGCCGGTGAGGTCCGGCCAGCGGTCTGCGGATCCCATGCGCGTTCCTTCCTTTCGAGTGGGCGGTCAGCCGCGAATGTCGCCGAGGAGGCCGAGGTCGTCGATGTCGGCCTGGCTGCCGCACTCACCGCAGGTGTGGGTGCGGTCGCCGTACTTGTCGGTGTCGGCGACGGTCATGGTCCGGTCGCAGCAGGTGAACGTGGCGTCGGCGCCGACCTCGTCTCCGGGGCTGACCTCGTCGAGGTAGTAGTTGATGGCAGTGGCCATGTCGGTGTCCTTTCGGTCTGTGGCCTGCGTCGGGGCGCGGGGATCAGGCGGCGTGCCGCGGGGCCAGGTACTGGGCAGGGACCTGGTAGCCGGCGGGCAGCTGGTAGTCGTCGGGGGCCAGGCCGGGGCGGGGCTTGCCGTGGTAGGCGAGGTTGAGCTTCCGCCAGTAGCTGGTCGGGTAGGCGAGGATCTGCTCGTGACTCGGTCCGTCCTCGAAGAAGGCGATGGCGGGGTCGAAGCCGGCCTCGGCGTCGTCGGCGAGGATCCGGAGTGCGAGGGCCAGGGCGGCGGGGTCGGGCAGTGTCGGGGCAGGCTGCTGGGTGCGATTGCGTCGGAACATCGTTTGTCCTTTCAGTGGTTGGGGAGTTGCCGGGCGAGGTTTTCGAGGTTGGCGGCCTGCTGTTCGCGGATGTCGATGAGCCGCTCGTATTCGCGCTGGTCGGTCTTGTTGTGCGGGGTGATGCCGTACTGCTGGCGGAGGTAGGCGATGTGCTGGTCGCGGGCGCCCGGGGCGTTGAGCTGGAGGGTGTGGCCGAGTTCGTGGATGAGGGTGCGGTCGAGTTCGCGGAGGTCGCGGTGCACGACCTCGTTGATGGCGACGAGGGCTCCGCTCGACGTGAGGGTGGTGACGGCGCAGGCGTGCCGGGAGTGCCAGTGGCCGACTGCCCGGTCGTAGGCGCGGCGTCGCCACGTCGTGTGGCCGGCGAGGGCGAGGTCTGCGCGCTGCCTGGCAGCTGCTACGCCCTTTCCGTCGGTGATGAGGATGTCGACGGCGGGGAGCCGGCCGCCGAGGTGTCGTGCGGCGAGCCGGCCGGCGTGGTCGCCGATCTCGCGGATGCGGTCCTCGATACGGTGGGCGTTCTTGCCGCGGCGCTCGATGGTGATGTTCACGGATTCCCTTCGGTCAGTGCCCGACAGCTCGATTGAGTGCAGGCCAGAGGCGGTTGTCGCGGCCCCATTCGGTGTCGATGAGGGTGAGGTGGGTGGCGTCGCGGAGTTCGCGGAGCGCATTCCGCCCGACGCCCCGCCACTCGCTGGCGATGAGCCGGCGATGGCCGGGTGACCAGCCGAATCCGGTAGTCGCTTCGCTGCCGGCCTCGGTGACGGGGATTCCGGGGTGACTGCGATTCCCCGGCCGGTTGGTGATGACGGTCAGACCCGCCCGGTTCGCTTCAGCGCGGATCCGGTCGAGGAGTCGGGCGTCGGCAATCCAGCCGTCAACACCGGCGCGCTGTCGCCACATGCGGCCGTCGTAGCCGCGTGACGGGTGCAGGCCGGGCTGCGAGTTGGTGGTGACGTATCCGGCCCGGCAGACGGCAGCGAGGGTGGGGATGAGGTGTCGGGTCTCGTCGTCGGGGTGGGGGTCGCCGTAGCCGGGCCAGGTTCGGATGCGGCCTTCGAGCCAGTCGGCCATGGCCTGGCCGAGGTCGGCGACAGAGCTGGCGTTCTTCCAGGGGTTGAGTGACATGGGGTTCCTTTCGGGTTGTCAGATGCCGCGGGTGTCGGCGCGGCTGGCGGCGTGGCCGAGGATGCGGGCGGGCATGCGCCCGTCGCGCTGGCGGTCGTTCCAGCTGGGGATGGTTTCGGCGTTCGGGTCGAACTCGGCGCGGATGACGTCGAGGAGGAACACGCACGCGTCGTCTGCCTCGCGCCGGCTGCCGGCTTCGGCGCGGATGACGCCGACCAAGCACTGGGCGCCTTGCTCGTCGCGGAGCCTGTCGGCGCACCAGCCGCCGTTGAGGAGCCGGGTGTGGGCGCGGTGCAGGAGTGCGGCGATCGGCGTCCGGTACGGCTGGAGTTGCGGGGTGGGGGCGTCGACGGGGCGGCGGATCACGTCGGCCAGGTCGAGCGGATCCGTGGCGATCCGGGCGTCCACGGCCAGTGCGGCGAGGGCGAGCCGCCCATCGAAGCTCAGGGCGGCCGGTGAGACCGGTGCGGGGGCTCGGGTTGCGCGTCGGCGGGTGAGAGTGGGCATGCTGGTTCCTGTCTGCTGCTGATGGGTGGTGGATGGCGGGGCGCGCCCTGGCCGGGAGTCGAACCCGACCTGCGACCGTCAGGGCGACCGGCACAGGGACCGGTATGGGGCCTTCAGTGCTGGACGACGGGCTTGTTCAGGTCGCGGTAGTAGCCGCTGCGCGGGTCGGCGGTGTGGCTGCGGTGGATGCGGAATCCGTCGGCGACGGTGAGCGGGTCGCTGTCGCTGGCGGGGTGGCCACAGGCGGCGCAGATGGTGCGCTGACCGTTGCGGTCTCGCTGCTTCTGGGCGGCGTTGATCTTGGGCATGGGGAACCAAGCCTCCTTGCCTGATGGGTGAAATGTTCCTTATGCGGGGCGGACGGTGCCCCAATATCTCCTGGTATGCACCCCGGGCGGGGCCCGGACAGGGGGTGGACACGACCCGGGTCACGTCCGGGTGCTGTCCGCCCCCTGTCCGCCCCCTGGCCGGGGGATATACCGGGGCAAACTGATCACTGTCCGGGGTTGGTCAGGCCCCGTTGAGGAAGTTCATCGCGTCGGCGATGTCGGCCCTCTGGTAGCCGTTGACGCGTCCGCGGCCTGGGATGGTGACCTTCACAGTGCCGCCTGCACCGGCCGCCCGAAGGAGCTCACCAAGTCGATCGGCGGTCATGCTGCCGCCGATGTTCTCGGCCATCTCGTCCAGCTGGGCCACATTGCGTCCGAGTGTGCGCATGGCGGCGAGCGCGCCCCGCAGCGCCTCCACCTGCTGCACCTGGTCGGCGGACAGGTGCAGCACCTGCCGACCGGGCACACCGTCCCGCGCCGGGCCTCCTGCTGCGGACGACAGGCCCGTCTCGTTGAGCAGGTGCTGCTCGATCGGGTCCTCCCACTGCCCGACGAGTCGCCCGGCGGCCTTGCGGAGATCGGCGGCTCGCTCGTTTAGCTTGGTGATCTCGCCTCGCTCGTCCTCGTCGAGGTCGAACGACCGGGCCTTGTCGGTAACCCCGGCGAAGGGATTGATGAGCCAGCCGAGGCCGGGGAGGGGTGGGTCGAACTTGCTGGCGTCCCGGCCAGAGCTGGCCGACCCACCACCGAGGATCGCGTTGGACTGCGTCGCGTTGTCGACCCGCATCGCCCACCGGGTGCCGCAGTTCATTGCCAGCGCCTGCGGGAGGACGTCAACCTCCGGGTACTGGGTGATGAGGACGAGCAGGATCCCAGCGCCAGCTGCGACGGCGGAGAGGTCGATGAGCTCCTCAAGGATCTCGTCACGAAGCGGCTTGCCACTCCGCGTGAACGTGGCGACCTCGTCGATGATCAGGACTTCGATGCCGCCGAGTCGGTTGATGGTCTCGGCGGTCATCTTGGACTTGCCGAGCTCGCCGAGGAGCTTGTTGCGGCGGTTCAAGTCCGCCTTCTCTGCCCGGAGCAGGGCAAGGAGGCGTTCCGGGTTGGGCTTGAAGTACGTGGCCGCGACGCCGGCCTTGGCGTAGGCGTCCCACTCTCCGTTGGTCTTGCCGGCCACGATGCGCAGGTTGATCCGCACGTCGAGGGCTGCGCCAACCGCGAGATTGGCGGCACCGACCCCCTTGCCCGAGCGGGTCATGCCAGCGATGACGAACGAGCTGTTGTTGATGACAAGCTCGACGACGGCGCCGCGCTTGTTCCAGGCGACGGGCACGCCGTTCTTCCAGGCGTCGACACCACCGCGCATGGCCAGCAGCGGGGACGGCCGCGGCGCCGCGAACGGGTCAGCATCGGTCATCCACAGGGACACGCGGCGTTCGGTACCCGCCTTGACGACATCGACCATGGACGAGTCGCGGCCGAGCGCCCCGGCGAACTCCTCCAGCTTCTTTTGCAGCATGCCGACGGTGACCCGGGCGGGCAGGTCGAACACCGCTGTGGTGTTGCCGTCCTTGCCGCGCTCGGGGGCGGCGTGGACGGTGATCTGCTCGCGCGGCTTGACGATGCCGATCTCGCGCAGGGCCGTGTCCAGTTCCTCGATAGTGAGGGCCGGGGGCGGCGGGGCGTCGAACGCGCGCTCGACGGCGACCGGCGCCGGGGCCGGGGCTGTCTCGTGTTCCGCACCCTCGATCTCCGACATCTGCTCAGGCTCCTCGACGGGCGCTTCGGCCTCGGGACGGCCGTGCCAGGCGCCGAGGGCCATGGCGCTGAGCCCCATGAGCAGGTCGACCCACAAGCCGCCGGTGACGGCGCCGACCGCTCCCCCGGTGGCGGTGGCCGTAGTCCAGCCGCTGGCCTTGGCGAGCATGATCCGCTTGTGGCGCTTGTAGGCTGCACGGCGCTCGTTGACGAGCGCCCGCATCTCCGTCTCGCGGTCGAGATTGCCCTTGGCGGCTCGAAGGGCGAGCCGGGCAGTCTCGATCATCTGCGGGTGGTCATCGTGACGAGCGTCAAGCCAGCGGCGGCCGAGCTCGCGGTACCCGCGGAACGACCAGCCAATGTACAGACGGTTGTCGACGGCGTGGCGCAGGGCCTTGTTGGACTGAATCCAGGCGAGCCGCTCAGTCTCGCCCTGGTGCTCGACGACCGTGCCCTCGATGGACTGCGGCTGGTCCTTGACGAGGCTCAGCGGCGGCCGGCCGGTGTCCGTTTCGGTGCGGTCGAATTCCGGGGAGTCGATGCCGGTCTGGGGTTCCGCGGGGGCGGTGTGGATAGCCATCGGTACGCTCCTCAGATGGTCTTGTTAGCGGGGTGCGTGTCGGCCTGTTCGAGGGCCGCCTGCTTCTTCGCGGCATCGCAGTACGGTTGGGCGTCTCCGGCCCGCCGAAGGGGCGGCGTGCCCCCGTTGAAGCGTCGCCCGTCGGGCCCTCCAGGGGTCTTCTTCGCGCGGGGGCCCTTTTGGGATCCGACCTGCGACGAGTCACCCAGTATCGGCATCTCGGAGATGGCCTTCATGCGAGCCTGAGCGGCCCTGCTTTCGGCCTCCATTTCAGGCCGCACACCGACCACCTTCGAGCCGGTGACGCGGTACCAGGCGTCCGCCCAGATCTGCTCGGTGACGACGGCCGAACCGCGGGCGGAACGCAGAGCCTCGGCGACTTCCCACACGTCCTTGTGGTGCTCCCGGCGGTCCTTGTCCTTACGCACTTGCTCTGCGTCCGCGGCTGCCTGCTGGGCGGCCTTCTGCGCCACGGCCCGCGCTTCCGCGGCGGCCTTCTCCTCTTTGGCCTTCTCCCGGGCCTCGGCCGCACGCTTCTCCTCCCGCTCAGTCGCGCGCCGCTCTCGCCAGGACGGAATGCCGTCGGCCTTCTGGGCGATGCCGTGCTCGTAGGCCATGAGGACGATCGGGCCGCCGAGTGAAGCGATGGCGCCGATCAAACCGGCGTTGAACCCGATCGCCGGATCAGTCTTGCCGCCGTACAGGTTGATGCCAGCGGCGATGATGGCGCCGAGCATGATGCCGACCCGGTAGGGGGCGACGTCTCGACGGTGAGCGACCGCCCATGCGGCTCCGAACGCCAGCACAAGAGCGAGCCCCTCAAGCAGGGCGGGTGCGGCGATGAGGAACGGACGCTCCCGATCCCAGAAGTGCATGAACTGGACCGGCGCGGCGATGATCAGGCCGACGGCGTAGATGCCGCGGGCGCCCCACCGCCAGTACCGCTCGGAGCGCTCCTGCTCAGCCAGCGCCTGCGCCTCCCGCTCGGCCTCTTCACCCTCGGCCTTCTTCGCCTTCGCCTCCTCGGCCTTGGCCTTCGCGGTCTCGGCTGCCTTCTTCGCCAGGTGTGCCGCGTGGTCGGCCTTCTCCTTCTCCAGGCGCATCGCGGCGCGCTCATTGGCGATGCGGAGCTTCTCGGCCTCCTCCATCGCAGTGATCTTCTCGGCTTCGGCCCTGCCTTCGGCCTCGATCCGGCGAGCATCGGCTTCCGCTCCGGCGCGGGTACGGATGGCCTCCGCCTCGGCCAGGGCGATCGGATCGAACCGCGAGTCGGTGGCGACGTGGTCTTCGATGACAGTGGTCATCGGGCTTCTCCTTCCTTGCTGGTGGGGCGGGCGGTTAGGCGGCGGTGTCGTAGTCGCGGGTCGACGTGGTGGTGGGGGTCTTGGTGCGCTGCTCTTCGACGACCCCGTCGAAGGCGACGGCGGCGAGGAGCAGGACGAAGAGCACGATGCGGAGGCCGACCGAGGCGGTGAGGCCCACGAAGAACGCCAGGCCGGCGATCTGGAGGGCGACCCGCAGCCGGGTCAGACCGATCAGGAGACTGAGCTGCATGACGAGTCCTTCGACGGGGGTGAGGGTGGGGTGCTGCGTCGGATCTCCAGGCCGCCGGTCCGGTGCGGGACCGGCGGCGAGGGCTACCGGCGAGCGGTCAGATGCCGTACTTCCGCTTCAGGGCTGCCACCGTGGCCAGGTCGGTGGCGATGTCGCCCTCCGAGGCCATGTGCTCGA
>NZ_JBVHQM010000038.1:0-74563 GCF_055567415.1 Streptomyces sp. NPDC026575 | reverse complement strand
GGAATTCGCCCACCAACGCCGCTGGATCCGGTCGTCCCGCGTGAATTGCCGCTACCTCTTCGGCCAATGACATGGCGGTCCGGCCCCTCCCCCGAGCTGCAACCCACAACGGATGCAACCTACTTGGCGAGACCCTGACAGCGTTGGAGGACACGCCCACCGAGAAAGCCAGCCGATAACGGCGCTTGAGTGGCACCCTTGCCCGGCCTGTATCTCCGTCCCGGGTGAGACTACGACAGCTTCGCCGAGGCGTACTCAGCACTGAGGAGACCAGCCTCCTGAACGCCTACTACGAGCGGCCCGCGATGTTGCCCCTCACCGGGGACGTGGCCGGACGCCGAATCCTCGACGCCGGCTCCGGCCTGCTCTCCGCCGCACTGCGCGACCGCGGGGCCCTCCTCACTGGCATCGAGGCCAGTGCGGGAGGCTGGCGCGCTCTTGTGCTGTTGTGATGCCAGCGGGCAGTGGAGGTCAGGTGCCCTGGCCCAACGGTGGCTAGGTCTACGTCCCTCTATCACATGGAAGACACCTCAGCGGCTGCGTCGGCAAGCGCTTCCCTCAATGAGGCCGCTCGGCGGGCGAGCAGATGGCTCGTGATCGCGTTGATGTGACGGCCGTGAACGCGTACACCCGGAGCGGATCGAGGTCCAGTTCGTGCGGGCAATGCAGTCAGCGGCAATGGCCACGGCCACCGGCGGGACGCCTGTCCCGTGTCACCGAGTCGTCCCTGACGCGGCCGCTCTGACCTGCGACGAGGAATCTTGAGTGGCGAAGTGACCGTGAGCCGCGGGTGCCGCCGTTCGGCGATGCGGAGAGTTTTCGCCAGTGGATCTTGCTGGATCGTGAGGATGCTTGGCGAGTACTGCTGCGGCGAGTTCGATGGTGTCGGGATAGATCGCGGCGTGTGTGTAGGTATCGAGGTCGGTCGGGATGCCGCGTTGGTGATTGTGGGTCTGTAGTGCGAGGAGTCGGTATCTCCAGTGGTGTGGGACGGCGGCTGGGGAGGCCGGCCAGGGCGGGACGGCTTCGACCGCGGTTTGGTGGGCGAGGGTGAGTTGCTGAGGTGAGAAGCGGCGGAGGAGGCGGTTCGCCCGGTGTTGGGCGGTGGTGATCTCGGGGCCTATGGAGAGGTCGAGGTGGGGTTCTCCGAGATCGCTGAGCCAGATTCCGTGCCGTGTGCAGACCTTCTGGTGAATCGGCAGGTGGACGGGAACGGGCTCGCTGATGCCGAGACGGGCAGTGCACCGGTGGCAGGCGGTCGTGGCCCGGACAGGGCTTTCATCGGTGCCGAAGGCGGGGAGTGCGTGAGCCAGGCCGGCGGGAGTGGTGCTGGTGAGGTGAGCGAGTTCGTGCAGGGCCTGGGTGGCTGCGGGGGCGAGCATGTGGTGCTGGGCGCGGTCGTCGATGTTGTTGGTCTTCGTGGAGAACCAGGTGGGCAGTACTGCCAGTACCTCGGTGACGGTGAGGTGGTTGGCCTGGGCGATCCGGGCCAGGTAGGAGTTGAGGGTTTCTCCTGCGATCGGGGCGACTCGCTGTGGCAGCACCGGTGTCCGCTCGTGCCTGCGGGTGAGTGTGCGAGATATCCCGGATGGAACCTGGCGAGGCTCCTCCTGCGCATTGGTTTCCTGGCGGTCGGACGGGACCAGCAGGCGGTGTCGGCGCTTCAGTTCGCGATAGAGGGTTGCTCGGCTTCCCTGGAAGCCGAGATCGGCGACTTCTTTGAACAGAACGCTGGTCCGCAGGTGCGGATCTTCGGAGAGGCGCTGACGGCAGTAGCTGGCGAGGGGTTCGGTGAGCAGGCTTGGCCGTGGGGCCCGAATCCCTGGCGTTCTGCGGCCGTTGATGTAGTCGCGGACGGTTTGGTGGCTGTGGCCGATGTGGTCAGCGATGGCCTGCACCGGCCATCCAGCCGCGTGCAGGGTGAGGATCTTCTCGGCTCGTTCTCGGGGCAGCATGGGTATTGATCACGTGGCGGGTGGCCGTGGGGACTGGGAAGTGAAGTCGGCGTCGACGGCGTCGAGGCCCTTCTTGGTGATCTTCTCGGTGCCGTCCAGGACGGCGTTGATGGCGGCTCCGCGGATCAGCCAGAGCAGGCTTCCGATCATCCCGTGGGTGCGCTGGTGCAGGTAGCGGTCGAGTCTGGTGAGGGCACCGGGCCGGTGGCGGTGGAGCCTGAGGCTGTCCTCCAGGGCTGCGATCAGCGCGGCCCACTGCTGGTCCTGTCCGAACGGTCCGGTGCGGACCATGCCGAACCGGCCGGCGATCTGTTCTCCGCGAGGGCCGGAGAGCAGTCCGGTGCGTTCAAGGCTGATTCCGGCATAGACGAAGGTGGCCGGGATGCGTTCGGAGAAGTACTTGAGGGTGTCGGAGGCTTCGGCTCCGGCCCGTGTGGCGGTGTTGAGGTTGTGGAGTTCGTCGACCGCAACGAGGGCCACGTGGGCATCCGTACTGACGCCGCAGACCGCGTCGGCGATGTCGGTGATGTTGCTCCTGGTGGAGATCGGCAGGTCGAAGAACCGGGCGAACTCCATCGCGATCATCTTGGGGGTGGCGGCGGGTGGGACGGTGATGTAGATGACCGGGATGTCACCGGAGGAGTTCGGGTGACGGCGCCGGTGGATCACCTCGACGGTCTTGCCGAGTTGGGTGAGCGCGGTGGTCTTGCCGGTTCTGGCAGGGCCGGACACCAGCAGGCCGCATCGTCCGTAGTGGGCGTTCTTGTTCATCTGGATCAGGCGGCGACCTGAGGTGATCACCTGGCGGATCGTGGGAGTCTGGACCACCAGCAACCGTGAGTGGTGGTCGATGCGGTCATCGTCGTAGCAGGCTCGTTTGTCGTCCGCGAGACCCGACCAGATCGCCTCGGGCAGCAGTTCCGGCACTGCGGGTATCTCGGTGACGAACCCGCGCCAGCCCGGCAGGGTGGTCAGTTGCAGATGCCCGTACCCGTCTGTGGAATCCCCGCCCCGTCCCGGCTCCTGGCTCACCACCGCTTGTCTGCTTCGGTGAACGGGTCGAAGATCGGCATCGGTATCACCTTGGCGATGTTCTCCTCGGGAGTGTCGTCGGCCTGGTCCGCTTCGCCGTCGGCGACGCGGTCGGCAGGGGATGCCTCGGGCGCGATGGGAGTGGATGGCGGACTGGACTTGGTGCGTGCGGCGACTCGCCGGTCCCGTCGGTTGAGTCCGGCTCTGCTGCCCGCGCCACCGTTGTCAGCAGGTCCCTGATGGGCTCGTTGTAGCAGGTCGGCGACGGCATCGGCGAGTTGTTCCTCACTCGCTCCGGGCAGGGTGCGGCGGGTGTGGTCCCAAGCGAGTTCGCCGAACGGGGCGGCAACGCGGTGTAGTTGTTTCCAGAAGAGGGTGATCCAGCCGCCGTTCCAGTGGTCACGGACCCAGATGCGGGACACGTCGTAAGGGTCGTAATGGATCTCCCACAGATCCTTGTGGTCCTTGACGCCTGACCGCTGCTGCCGCAGAGGGTTGAGGGCCTCGTCGTCGTAGGTCCGGTGCTTGATCTTCACGCCGTAAGCGTTGATCGCCCGCCAGGTCGCGGGCAGCAACTCGATGTAGTCGTCAGCCGACAACGCGACCGGGACGTAGCCGGCTGTCTCGACGAGAGCGGCGTATTTCTCGTTCGGGCTGAACATCCGCCCCGGATGAAGCGGGTCGCGCAGTCCGTCGTGGGGCCGGCTCTGCCAGACCACGATCCACTCGTCCAGAAGTTCCTGAAGCTCCAGCAAGGACCAGAGAGGCTGTTGTTCGATGTGCCGACCGCGGCGTTCGGCGTTGAAGCCGGTGTAACCGGCCAGGAACTGGGCGAACAGAGTTCCGACGGACCCCAGCATCCGCTCGATGTGGCCCTTCTCCCAGCCCGATGCGTCGTGTACCGGCTGGAAGTTGATGCCGAGAAAGTTGCAGGAGGCGCGGAAGTTGCGGGAGATGAACACCTTCCCCTGGTCGACCACGATGGTTTCGGGGACGATGACCGGCCGGGCGGCGGCGTGCTCCATTCGAGCGTCGATGTCCAGCAGCCGCCTGAATGGCAACGCCGAGCGTGACATCGCCAAAGCCTGGGCCCAGCCGGGCCTCATCGGCTCGGGGGTGACGGTGCGGGCCAGCAATACGCTGGCGTCCACGGACTTGGTCGTCGGCCGCAGCGCTGCCGCGGTCAGGCTCCTGGTCGCGACATCGATCATGCCGGTCAGATCCACCCGGGCGGGGACCCCGTCGTCCAGGCGGACCAGCACGTCCAGCGGGGTGGAGTCCATCTGCATCAACTCACCCGGCGCCGTCGCGCTTCTGTCGCCGAACGGCCCGTCGGGGCGGTCCGCCAGCGACCGGCGGGTGCGGGCCGATCCGGTGGTGTGCTTGCCCGCCGACAACTTCTCCAGCAGCCGGTAGAGACTGCGCTGGGACGGCAGCTCCACCGCACCCCGGCCGTGATCCGCCTCCAGGATCTGACCGGTCTTCCAGAACAGGTAAGTCGCCGTCCGGGTGGAGTCCTGGGCAGCTTCGGCGACCGCCTTCTGCATCGCCTCAACCACCAGCGGGTCCACCCGGCCGTGCGCGCTGACGGGCTTGGCGGACCGATGGTCGGCCATCCCGACCACTCCGCGGGCCTCATAGCGGCGACGTCGCTTGGTGATCGCGCTCGCCGTCACCGGCCACCCCGCAGCCGTCAGTTCCGCTGCCTTGGCCTGCTCACGTCGGGTCAGCGACACCACCGCCGGGTCGTACTCCGGCTTCGGCCTCGTGCCGGCAGGCGCCTGCGGCGGAACCCCGCGCAACACCTCCACGATGTGCTGTTCCCACCACAACGCCTCCGCCACTACTGCCTCCGGCAAACCCTCCAACGGCGTCGCCGGGGGAACCGGTGTCCGCGACGACGCACGTACCACCTCGAAGTCCTCGGCCGCCGACAACTCGACCAGGCCGATGTCGGTGACCGCCCCCTCCGTGTCCGCCAGACGCACGGTCGTGCCGGACACCGCGATCACCGTGTGCAGGACCTCGGCCACTCGCACTCGATCACCGATGGACACCCCGACAGGCCGCCGCGGCCGACGTTCCGCGTTCACCATGAGCCCCCAACTGAACCAGCGGCCCGCACCAACGTGGCGGGGCCCAGCCGCTCATGCGTGAGATCGGCCACCAGTTCCTGCCGCCACATCAGATGAAACAGCGCGGGCAACACCGCTAGCCGATCCCCGACGTTCTCGGCTCCTGTCAGCAACGGCGTCGGCACTGCGAAGGTCTCCTGTAACCGGGCTGCCACCTCAGGTCTGCCGGCGCAGCGCGGATGCCGGTAGCGGGCCAGCCACCGCAGATTCGCCATCAGCGCAGGGTCCGGGGCGCCGACGTGCTCAAACTCCCAGCCGACCGCCGAACAGGCCAGTTCGGTGGCTGCGAACGCCTCGGCGGTCCGCTCGTCGACCTGGTCCTCGGCGCGGACATCGACCACGCGAGCACGGCCGTCACCGAGCCGTACGAAGTAGTCCGGGGCATGGCGTCGCTTCTCTTTCCCGGCATGCCAGTGCAGCCAGAACGGCTGCGAAGCGATCCCCACAACATCCGGATCGAAGTCCAACAGGATCAGCCGGTCCTGCTCCAGCCACGACTCGAACCCCACATGACGTCCAGTCGATGCGGCCCACCACCAGCCTGGGAAATGCCCGAGTCCGCGCGACCAGCGGAATGCCCGTACCGGAGTTGCCTCCTCCCACGCCAGCCCGTGGCACTGATCCAACGGGACAACCCGCTCGTGGCCTCCAGCACCGCCGAACCGGAGCGTGAACCCACCCCCAGCGATGTCATGCTCTAACGCACCCGCAGTGCTCACCCGGCCACCTCACCCCCAATCGAGGAAACCGTAGTGGCAACCAGCCGAGCTTGAGCAAGATTCAGTGACAAAGAGGAAGATCGACTGTCACAGGACAACGCCCTCTACGACACGGCCGCCTGTAGGACCGCGGCATGATCTCTCGCAGCGAAGGTTGAGTGTTCTCACCGAAGGTTGAGCGCCGAGTCGCGCGAAACCGAACGGACGAGGGTCGGGTGGAGCCTTGCGAGTCGCGGGAGGCTGCGGGTATGCCGGAGAACATGGTGAGCGGCGCTCCGTGTCTACTTCAGATCGCCCCTCAGGACACGATCGAGCGCCGCCCGGCCTGCGGGCCCCCATTCCGGCTTGCCACCAGGAAGGCCCCGGTCTCCGTTTTGGCCCATCGACATGAGGAACAGGCTTTTCAGAGCAGCCAGCCCGCGGGCGCGCCGGATCGTCGCCTCGTCCGCATGCGCGTATACGTCGAAGAACCGTGAGGCGGCGCCCGCAGGAAGGACGACCCATGCGGCCGCGAGATCCCGCGCCGGATCGCCGGCGAACATGTCACCGAAGTCGATCACGCCAGAGAGCGTCCCGTCCGAGACGACGACATTTGCGGGATGAAGGTCACCGTGCACCCATACCTGCGGGCCCTCCCACTCGGGCGCCGCTACGGCATCGTCCCAGACGGCCCGGACTTCGTCGGCAATGCTGCCGGGTGCAACGGCTCGAAAGAAGTGGTCGAAGCCGTCCGTGCACTTCTTGGGGTGAGCGCCGCGGTCCGAACCGGTCGGCGCCTCGGCGGGTGCCTCCTCGGAGGTGCCCGTACCTGCGGGGCGATGCCTGTTGGGCCTAAGGGCTGTCCCGTAATCCCTGGTGGATCAGCGGACGGCGTCAGATGCGGTGCATCGCAAGGCGGAGGGGCGTCCGGATACTGGGCGTATCCGGGCGTTCCGACAACGCGGCGAGGTGCCGTAGCTGTCGTCGTGCGCCCGCCAGGGATTGCGGGACAGCCCTTAGCCTCGCGCTTTCATGAAGCGGGCTGTCCGGTAGGTGATCAGAACAGCAGAAAGTCCTCTGACCAGCGAGAATAAGGTTGTCGAGGTCCTTGTTCCTGCCGTCGTCGGAGGCACTTTCCAGGTGAAGAAGCGTATCGGGCCCTATCCGCGTGTTCGCATCGAGGGCGTCGGTAGTGGAGTGGTCACGCAGGCTGGGTCGGTGCTGCTGGGCGAATCGGTCCGCAAGTCCGGTCTGGATACCGCGATATCGGCGGCACTGACGCCGTGACACAAGGCCCGTGCGGTGCACGAACCCGGCAAGATCCTTCTGGACATGGCCCCTTGCGATCGCGCTCGGCGGGGACTGCCTGGCCGACATCGCAGTGCTGCGTGCCGAGCCGGCCGTGTTCGGGCCGGTGGCCTCCGACCCGACAGTCTCCCGCCTCATCGGCTCCCTTGCCGCGGCCAGGTCACCGACGCCATCCACGAGGCCGTCCTCCGAAACGGTCCGCCGAAGAAATCGACGGACCGTAACGAAAGATCGAGGCCAATAGTCGGACTCCGACTCTGCCTTCGCTGCGAGCAGCCTTTGTCCGGTCTTGATTTTGTTCGGGTCAGGAATCTTGTTCCATGCTTGAAGCTGTTCGACTGTGGTCCCGAATCGTTGAGCAAGCGCCCACAGTGTGTCGCCCGTTCTGACGGTGTAGAAGTTCTCGTTTTCGTTCACATTTTCATGCCAGCTGCCTCGGCTGATCCTCGCCTGTTCGCGTGGATGGATGTGGTTGATTCATTCGGACAGCGGGTGCCCGTGGGCACTTGGCGCTGTATCTTATGCGGTCGGCAGTTTGGAGGATCGGTGCAGATCCTGGAGATTCCGGAGGACATCGGAGTACAGAAGACCCGACGCGGGCTGGGCTTTTGGGCGGCCTCACAGGCGATGCGGCAATCACGGTCGCTTGCCAGGCCGGCTCAGGTCGGATCCTCTGGGTTATCCATCGATCCTCCACGCTGCCGGCCGAGCAGGATGCAGCGATAACGATCCTCAGACATCCGTCAGTCGCATGAACTCACCGAGCCGCAAGGGCGTGAACATGCAGGGCAATGTGGATACGACTAACATACAAGCATGAATACATCCGGCTACGTTCCCTTCCCAGGTTCCGAGTGGTTCAAGAGTGAACCGAACAGCCCGATCATCTACATGATGGCGATGCGCCTAGTCGCAGAGGGATGCTCCGAATTCGGTCCGGCCGGCCCACCCTCGGCCCACCCTCTCAGTGGAAGTCATTGGACGACATATCACCGCGACTCCTACGCCATGTGGCAGCGGAAGCTCGGGTACCAGGGCGCGGACGCGGACGGCTGGCCGGGAGCAAAGTCTTGGGCCAAGCTCCGGGTTCCCTATTCGGAGTGACGGTCACTCAGCGTGCTGAGCTCCCGGAATGACTTCGAAGCACTAGGTGTATTGATCACGAGCGTTGTTAACAGTGCCGGGTCTTGATCATGGCGAAGACCTCCGGTGTGGTGGAGGTGTCTAGGCTCCACACCACACACGGAGGTCTTCGTGTCCCACCGTAATGCCCGACTGACCGTGTTCGGCAGGAGGCTGCTGGTTGAACGTGTCCGTTCGGGACGTCCGGTGGCCCATGTGGCCGCGGAGATGGGCGTCTCGCGGGTCACGGCTCACAAGTGGGTCCGCCGCTGGCGGGCCGAGGGCGAGGCGGGCTTGCACGACCGGTCCAGCCGGCCCCGGACGACACCGCACCGCACCCCGGCCGAAACCGAGACGCAGGTGTGCCAACTGCGACAGGCCCGCAAGCTCGGACCGGCCCGCATCGGCCCGATCCTGGGCATGCCCGCCTCCACCGTGCACCGCATCCTGACCCGCCACGGTCTGAACCGCCTGGCCTTCCTCGACCGGCCCACCGGGCAGGTCATCCGCCGCTACGAGCGAGACCGCCCCGGCGAACTGGTCCACGTCGACGTCAAGAAACTCGGCCGGATCCCCGACGGCGGCGGCCACAAGGTCCTCGGCCGCCAGGCCGGCCGCGTCACCCGCAGCAGCATGGGCTTCGACTACGTCCACTCCGCCGTCGACGACCACACCCGCCTCGCCTACAGCGAGATCCATGGTGACGAGAAAGCCGCCACCTGCGCGGTTTTCCTCGACAGGGCAGCCGCGTTCTTCCAGAGCATGGGCATCGACCGCATCGAACGTGTCCTGACCGACAACGCCTGGCCCTACCGCAAGAGCTTCGCCTGGCACCAGGCTCTGGCCCGCCTCGGCGCGACCGGCAAGCTCACCCGCGCCTACCGGCCGCAGACCAACGGCAAGGTCGAACGCTTCAACCGCACCCTGCTGGAGGAATGGGCCTACATCCGGCCATACACCAGCAACAACGAACGCACCGCAGCCCTGCCAGACTTCCTCCACACCTACAACCACCACCGCTGCCACACCGCACTCGCAGGCCAGCCACCCATCACCCGCGTGAACAACGCTGCGGGTCAATACAACTAGGGACTGTGTGAAGTTGTGATCAATCTTGGGTTCCATTCCCGCGCGGGGGTCGGAACCTGGACGCTGACGCGTAAGCAACTCACCGAGGGCCATATCCCGGACGGCTGCGCGAGCGACGAGTAAAGTCCGCTTGAACTGCTGCTCCCCTTGGCGTGTGCGTCAGGTGACAGGATCCATGAGGCGGGGAGGCCGAATACTTTCCTGTTCCAGGGAGACCTTGAGCTCGATGTCACGTGGTCCGGCCCCGCGCTACGGTTGGCCAGCGTGGGCAAGGCGGCGCTACGCCCAGGGAAAATCGGGTCCGTGTACGCCGATGTCAAGAGCGCCGGTGTCATCATTGACGGTAACGAAGAGCTCCGTGAAGACAGGCTGTTCCACGTAGGGGCCTCGATGCTTCTCGGCTACGTCAGTGTCGACCTGGTGACGTTCTCTGACGCTTGGACGCCATACGACCTCAAGGGCTGGGGCCAGTCCACTGTCTACGCGGCGAACGCGCCGCCGTTGTCCGCTGCCCTCCGTGATCTGTCGGAGGCACTCGAATCGGAGACCGACCCGGACGATCCCATGTATTTCGGCAAGCCTACCGAAACAGGCATCGACAACTATGTCGATGAAGACGGCGCCGCGTCCGATGTATGCGCAAGTTTCGAAATTCCTCGCCGGTACAACGACTTCAGGCATGCCCCTGGCTTCAGCCACATCGGCTATAAGCGTTCGGTGGACGGTGAGGTCCAGTACGTCCCCGTGCGCGACGAACACGGGTTGCTCGGGTCGGGTACCTCCGGGCCTCTGATGCGGAGAATGGCGGGAGCTTCGAACCACGAGACCTTGCCGACGAGGGGAAGCACAAGGCTTCGCTCTCGTGGCTGAAGCGGCTGATTCTGCGCACGACCGGGGATTGTCTCCCTCGCGAGCACTCGGACGAATTGGCTGGCTTCGGCAAGGACGACCAAGCCGAGCGTGATCCAGCTGGACATTCTGCGCGAGCTCGCGAGTGAAGACTGAGCTGACAATATACGAATAGGCGTCGGGTCAGCAGCGCGCAGCTCGGCACCGATCTGGCAGACATCGCCGTGCTCACGCACCAGGTTCTGGCCGGCACCTTTACAGGGACGCTGCCGGAGGTGGAGCACCTCGCCCGCAGGCTGCGAAGCGCCGGGATCGCTGCGGTGGCCGTGGGCCGTTGAGGCGCGGACGGTGACGCCGGCCCGGCCAGGTGTACGCCACGGCGCGGAGGGACCACTGGAGAGCCACAGCCCGCCGAGCGCGGAGGCGGCCTGGGCTGCGGTTTCCTCGTCGGCTGCCGTTATGTCGATGACCACCAGGCCCGGCTCGCTCAGGTGCTCCTCGGAGATGTTCATGACCGGGTGGACGCTCTCGCTGTCCCGGGAGTTCGCGCACGCGGCGCATGCCACTCGAAAGGGAGTGCCGCCCGACTTCGCGCCTCGTGAACGCGACGATGTGCGCAGGCACTCCGGTTGCTCAGTTGACGCACCCCTGTGTGATGGGTAGACCCGTGGAGCTGACGTTACCTCACTGGCCTGCCCATTGCTGATGGTGTCCGTGGCAGCGTGCACACCTGACGCTTCTGGCCAGGACGCGAAGCCGCCATCGTCGGCACCGAGCGCCGGCTCATCCGGGGCGAAGAAGGACGGCATGTCGCTGACAGAGGCGATAGGCCGGCTGAAGGTGGCGCGGGAATCGCGCACCGGCTACCAGCGGGACAAGTTTCACCTGTGGACCGACGCCGACCACGACGGCTGTGACACCCGCATTATCTGCACTCTTGATTCCAGAGACTTACGTGAACCAGCTGGCAGAGCCGAAGTCTAGCGAAATGCGGTGCCCAGAGGCACGTGAGGGACAAGAAGGCGTGGCGCGGTGAGGTTCGCAGGCAAGCCCTTGACCGGGAACTTCCCAACACGCTCCGAGGCTGGCTGAGACCCGTTGCTCGCGCGCACCACGAAGCCTCTGCTGGTCAGACGGGATCGGTGAACGAGATCGGCTTGCCGGTGGCGTGGGCATATGCGATCTCCCTGCTCGTGGACTCGCCGATATACCCGCCGGGGTTGACGACCAGAACCCGGTCAGCCAGGTCGATCTTGCGCAGGTGGAGGGCGTCCAGTGCGGTCTTCTGCTTGTTGGTGATCAACTCGTCCGCTTCGCCTGGCGCGACGACGATGGCACCTGCGAAGGTCAGATCACGGTTCGCCGCACGCATCTCGTCCACGAACCGAGTAGAGCCGCAGATGCAGACAATCTCAGGTCGGTCGGGCACGGCTCAGTCCTTCGGTCGAACGGGAAACCGTCAATGTGCACGATGACATCACAGACAGGCACACGAGCCAACAGTTTACGCAGCGAGATGGACACCACGCGGCTGCACCGCCGCAGGCGGGAGGCGTGGCCCGTACTGGGTATGGCGCTGCTCGACGGCGAAGTCTCGGGTGCACCCGGCTCACCAGCTTCCTTTAGCAACACCCTTTAAAGGGTGTTGCAGAACGTGGTCGGCTGGGCATTTTTCCTGTATGGGTGGGGTGTTGCGGGCTGAGCGGTTGTGGGTGGAGACGTTCACCGGGCTGCGGATGCGGCAGTTCGAGCGTCTGCTGAAGGTCGGCCGTGAACGAGGCGGGAACGGGCCTGGTGGTGGTCGTCCGTGGTGTCTGCCGCTGGCGGACCGGGTGCTGCTGGTGGCCGTCTACTACCGCACGAACCTCACCATGCGGCAGCTCGCGCCGCTGTTCGGCTGCTCGGCGGCCACCGTGTGCCGGATGATCCAGCGGCTGCGGCCGCTGCTGGCCATCGAGCCGGCCTCCCGCCCGGCCGATGCGGTCGAGCGGTTGTGGATCGTGGACGGAACGTTGATCCCGGCCCGTGACCGGAAGGTCGGCGCCTCCTCACGCAACTACCGGTTCTCCGCGAACGTGCAGGTCATCATCGACGCCGACACCAAGTTGGTGATCGCCGCGGCCAGGCCGGTCCCTGGCAACACCGCCGATGCGAAGGCCTGGCGGGACTCCGGTCTGACCGACCAGTGCCAGGGTGTGACGGTGCTGGGCGACGGCGCCTACATCAACACCGGGCTCGTCGTCCCGCATCGCAAACGCCCCGGACGAGCCCTGCTGCCCGGCGAGGAAGAAGACAACGCCGACCACCGCCGGGTCCGGGCCCGTGTCGAGCACGCCTTCGCCCGCATGAAGCACTACAAGATCCTTCGGGACTGCCGACAGCGCGGCAGCGGCCTCCATCACGCGGTCCAGGCCATCGCCCACATGCACAACCTCATCCTCGCCGCGTGATCAAACAGGCCGCGCCCCGCTCTGACCTGCCTGATCACAGCCTTCTGCAACACGCTTTAGTCCTTCGAGCCTGGGACTGCTCGGATCGTGCGGGTCAGTGCTCTGCGCACCGCAGTGACCTCATCTTCCAGTTCGGCCGTTCGGCGCTCCAGCCTGCCGGCGCGCTCCGTCTGCTCGGATAGCTCAGCGACCAGGAGGGCATTGTGGTTCTCCAAGCCCCTTATGCGAGAGACGAATTCGGCCCGTTGAGCATCGTCAACTTCCGCACCGAGCGCGAGTTGGACCCGTGCGCGGACCTTGGTGCCGATCACGTCGTCCAGCGAGAGAACCGGCCCGTACTCGGTGACCGTCGGCGGCGCCCAGAACGCCTCTTTGAGGACGTCGACCTCGCACTCCTCGCCCGTGCCGGGGTCGGTAGCGATGAGTCGGCCCGACAGTGGACTGGACTCGATGTGCCCGACGCGCCAGCCACGCTCGGCCAGGCCGTCGCCGACCGTGCGGATGATCTCGTCGATGGGGGCCGGGTTCTCGGTGGCCACGTCCAGGTCCTGGGAGAGCCGGTCGACCAGGCCGTGGGCCTGCACGGCGTACCCGCCGGTGATCACCAGGGGTAGGAGGTGCCGATAGCGAGGACGTCGGCCAGGAGCCGGCGGTGCAGAGCTGTCAGGTTCACGCAGCCGTCGCGGACGTCGCGGTGGCGAGCTCGGGGAAAGCGGCTTCCCACACATCCCGGATCGGGCGGCTAATCAGTGTCCGCAGCACGGGCCACTGCGCGAGGAGCAGGTCCCGGTTCAGGAAATCGATCAGGTCCTGGCGCTGCCCTTCCGCCAGGACGGTGCGGTACAGGCCCATCCGGGAGCGCGGCTGCTCCAGCCCGTAGGAGCGGCGGCCCGACCAGACCACGTGCAGCGGCAGGTCGACCGTGCCGTGGGCGGGACCGTTCAGGTCCTCCAGCTGCGCAGGCAGCCGCTTTGCGTACACAACAGCTCGAACGCATTCGGCACCGGCAACGAGGGGGACTGCGTGGTCATGCTCCCAGTATCGCCCGGTCCGCTGGGCGATTGCTACGTAGCGTCTGAGCTCCGCTGAGTTACCTGCTGAGGCGGGGCTGTCAGGATGCTGGACAGCTCCTGTTCCACGTCTCACCTCGTCTCACACATCTCTCACACACGAGAGCGCACGGGAGCGCACGGGAGCGCACGGGAGCACGCGAGAACCTCTGACCTGGACTTTCGCCGTCGCCACGGACCACAGCGGACCAAGTAAACATTGCATAGGCTAGCAGCATGGCCTACGAAATTCCGGTGACGCAAGCCCGAGCGGAGCTCGCCGATCTGATCAACCGCGTCGTCTACGGCGGTGAACGGGTGGTCGTCACCCGGCACGGCAAGCCGCTGGTGGCGCTGGTATCCGCCGCTGACCTGCAGCTTCTCGAAGAGCTGGGGCGGCGTGAGCAGGGTGCGGAGGAGGAGCAGGTGATCAGTACGGTCTCCACCGTCCGCCAGCTGCCGTCCGCTCCGGGCGAACGGCGGCGCTTCGGCATCGCCGCAGAACACCGCGACCCGGCCGCCGGGGATCGGCGGCCGGGTCGGGAGAGGTGACCGGTCGGTCGGCGCCGACCCTTTCAGGTGGGCGCTGACCGTGTGTCAGGAGGACCGGTTCAGGAGCTGAGCTCCCAGATGGCGTGCGCGATGGCGTCGGTGTTGTTGTCCAGCGCCTTCTCGTCGATGTTCTTCGAGGTGTCGCAGGACTGGTGGTAGCAGGCGTCGAACGCCTTGCCCGCCTCGCCGCCCCAGTTCTTCGCCTGCTCCTCGGTCTTGATGTAGTCCGCGCCGGAGAAGAGGCCGCCGACCGGGACGCCCGCGTCCTTGAAGGCTGCGTGGTCCGACCTGCCGTCGCCCTCGGTCTCCTTCTCGGTGGCGAGGTTCTTGGTGGCGAAGAAGTCCTTGAAGACCTTCTCCAGGCGGGTGTCGTCGTCGTAGACGAAGTAGCCCGGGTTCGGCGAGCCGATCATGTCGAAGTTCAGATACGAGTCGAGCTTCGACTTGCCCGCGCCGAGGGTGTCGACGTAGTGGCGCGAGCCGACCATGCCGTCCTCCTCGTCGCCCCACCAGGCGAACCGCAGGTGCTTGGTGGGCTTGAGGTCCGCCTTGGCGACCGCGAGCGCGACCTCCAGGATTCCGGCCGAGCCGGAACCGTTGTCGTTGATGCCGGGGCCCGCGTCGACCGAGTCCAGGTGGGCGCCGGCCATCACGGTCTTGCCCTCGTCGCCGCCGGGCCAGTCGGCGACCAGGTTGTAGCCCTTGGCGCCGTTGTTGTCGAACTCCTGGACCTCGGTGGTAAAGCCGGCCTTGTCCAGCTTGCCCTTGACGTAGTCGATGGACGCCTTGTAGCCCGGCTGTCCGTGGGCGCGGTTGCCGCCGTTGGCGTCGGCGATCGACTGAAGCTGGCCCAGGTCGGCCTGGACGGCCTTGACGTCGATGTCGGGGGCCGCCGCCGGCGCGGGGTCGGCGTGGGCGCCGGCCGCGACGAAGAGGGTGGCGGCCAGGGCCGTGGCGGTGCCGGTGGCCAGCGCGACCCGACGTATTCGTACAGAACGAGACACTGTGAGGCTCCGATACTGGTGTGGGGGGTTGGTGCGGAGCGTTTTGACGCGCACATGAGGATCGCGATCACCGTGAAGATCGTCAAGAGCGCATATCGGACAGGTGTGTTCGCGGAGCGGAGTGTGTCTCTTTTGCGGTGATGGTGGGGAATTGGGGGTGTGGCGGGGGGCCTGTTTCGCGTGGCGGAGGCGCCTTCGGGGTGCGGAATTCGCCACTCGATCCCGCGTACGGTCGAGGGGAGCGCGGCCCTTGCCGCGATCGCGGGGCAGCGGTTGCCGCGCCGTAACGGGCGCGAAGACCTGGTGTTACGCGGGGCCGTGCAACGAGGCGCTGACGTGTCGCTGGTTGTAACGTCGCCGAAATCCCGCCGAACTAGCCTCCGGGTGTGGGGCGCTTGATGGCCAAGTGCTGGAAGTCGGTTTGCTCCTCCTTTAAATGCTGCGTGGTACACCTAACCCCTGGGTGTGCTCACGCCCGTGACCTGGGCATACGCGTCCGGGCGGGAAGACTGTGAGGTGGAACGTATGCAACTGACCCCGCATGAACAGGAACGCCTGATGATTCATGTGGCGGCAGACGTGGCTGAAAAGCGCCGTTCCCGGGGGTTGAAACTCAACCACCCGGAGTCGATCGCGCTGCTGACTGTGCACATCCTCGAAGGGGCCCGGGACGGCCGCACCGTCGCCGAGCTGATGTCCTCCGGCCGCAAGGTCCTCACCCGCGACGAGGTGATGGAGGGCGTGCCCGAGATGATCCACGATGTGCAGGTCGAGGCCACCTTCCCGGACGGCACCAAGCTCGTCACCGTTCACGAACCCATCAACTGACGGCGAGGGCACAGCAGATGATCCCGGGACAGATCCTCCACGCCGACGAGCCGGTGCGCCTGAACGAAGGGCTCCCCCTCACCCGCCTGACGGTTCTCAACGCGGCCGACCGCCCCGTGCAGGTCGGCTCCCACTACCACTTCGCCGAGGCCAACCCCGGCCTCGACTTCGACCGCGCGGCCGCGCACGGCAAGCGGCTGAACGTCGCGGCCGGCTCCGCCGTGCGCTTCGAGCCTGGCATTCCCACCGAGGTCGAACTCGTGCCCATCGGGGGCAAGCGGATCGTCGAGGGCCTGCGGGGCGAGACCGGAGGCACTCTCGATGGCTGAACTGACCCGCCAGGCGTACGCCGACCTCTTCGGCCCGACCGCCGGCGACCGGATCCGGCTGGCCGACACCGACCTGGTCATCGAGATCACCGAGGACCGTTCGGGCGGGCCCGGACGGGCCGGCGACGAGGCGGTCTTCGGCGGCGGCAAGGTGATCCGCGAGTCGATGGGCCAGTCCCGCGCCACCCGCGCCGAGGGCACCCCCGACACCGTGATCACCGGGGCCGTGGTGCTCGACCACTGGGGCATCGTCAAGGCCGACGTCGGCGTCCGCGACGGCAGGATCGTCGCGCTCGGCAAGGCCGGCAACCCCGACACGATGGACGGCGTCCACCCCGACCTCGTCATCGGCCCCGAGACCGAGGTCA
Organism: Streptomyces sp. NPDC026575; assembly: GCF_055567415.1. Taxonomy (NCBI): domain Bacteria; kingdom Bacillati; phylum Actinomycetota; class Actinomycetes; order Kitasatosporales; family Streptomycetaceae; genus Streptomyces; species Streptomyces sp. NPDC026575. Next base: position 57,795 of record NZ_JBVHQM010000038.1, on the reverse strand, counting down.
TCGCCGGCAACGGCAAGATCCTCACGGCCGGCGCCATCGACACCCACGTCCACTTCATCTGCCCCCAGCAGGCGGACGAGGCGCTGGCCTCCGGTGTCACCACGATGGTCGGCGGCGGCACCGGGCCGGCCGAGGGGAGCAAGGCCACCACGATCACCCCGGGCGCCTGGCACATCGCCCGGATGTTCGAGTCGATGGACTCGCTGCCCGTCAACGTCGGACTGCTCGGCAAGGGCAACACCACGTCCCTGGCCTCGATGCGCGACCAGCTACGGGCCGGCATCCTCGGCTTCAAGATCCACGAGGACTGGGGGGCCACCCCGGCCGTCATCGACGCCTGTCTGAACATCTGCGAGGAGAGCGGCGCCCAGCTCGCGATCCACACCGACACCCTCAACGAGGCCGGATTCCTCGGCGACACCCTCGCCGCCATCGCCGGCCGCTCGATCCACGCCTTCCATGTCGAAGGCGCCGGCGGCGGCCACGCCCCCGACATGATCGCCATGGTGTCCGAGCCGAACGTGCTGCCCGCGTCCACCAACCCCACCCGGCCGCACACCGTCAACACCGTCGAGGAGCACCTCGACATGCTGATGGTCTGCCACCACCTCAACCCCGCCGTCCCCGAGGACCTGGCTTTCGCCGAATCCCGGATCCGGCCCTCCACCATCGCGGCCGAGGACATCCTGCACGACCTCGGCGCCATCTCGATCATGTCCTCCGACGCCCAGGCCATGGGCCGGATCGGCGAGGTCGTGATGCGCACCTGGCAGACCGCGCATGTGATGAAGCGGCGCCGTGGCACCCTGCCCGGCGACGGCGGCGCGGACAACCACCGGGCCCGCCGCTATGTCGCCAAGTACACCATCAACGCGGCCATCGCCCAGGGCATCGACCATCTCGTCGGCTCCGTCGAGGACGGCAAGCTCGCCGACCTCGTGCTGTGGGACCCGGCGTTCTTCGGCGTCAAGCCGCAGCTCGTCATCAAGGGCGGCCAGATCGCCTATGCGCAGATGGGCGACGCCAACGCCTCCATCCCCACCCCGCAGCCGATCCTGCCCCGCCCGATGTTCGGCGCCACCGGCCGGGCCCCGGGCAGCAACTCGGTCAACTTCGTCTCCCAGCAGGCGATCGAGGACGGCATCGCCGAGCGCCTCGCGCTGGCCAAGCCGTACGAGGCGATCCGCAGCACCCGGGGCGTCACCAAGGCGCACATGCGCAACAACGACGCCCTGCCGCGCGTCCAGGTCGACCCCGACCGCTTCACGGTGACCATCGACGGCGAAGTGGTCGAACCCGCTCCCGCCGCCGAACTCCCCATGGCCCAGCGGTACTTCCTCTTCTGAGCGCCGCCATGAACGCACCCGAACAGGACATCCGCAACACACCGGAGCGGCGCCGATGAGCCGGGCGGCGCTGCTGATCCTCGCCGACGGACGGTTCCCGGCCGGTGGGCACGCCCACTCCGGCGGCGCCGAACCGGCCGTCACAGCGGGACGCATCAAGGACGCCGCGAGCCTTGCGAGCTTCTGCCGGGGGCGGCTGCACACCGCGGGCCTGGTCGCGGCGGCGCTGTCCGCCGCGGCGGCCGCGGGATGCGACCCGCTCGCGCTGGACGACGCGGCCGACGCCCGTACACCGGTGCCCGCCCTGCGGACCACGGCCCGCAAGCTGGGGCGGCAGATGATGCGGGCCGCCCGCGCCACCTGGCCGTCACCCGAACTGGACGCACTGGCCGCGGCCCGGCCGCGGGGCGCCCACCAGCCCGTCGTGCTCGGGCTGGCCGCGCGGTCGGCGGGGCTGGAGCCGCTGGACGCCGCGTACGCGGTGGCGTACGAGAACGTCAGCGGCCCGGCCACCGCGGCCGTCCGGCTGCTGAGCCTGGACCCCTTCGACGCCACCGCGGTGCTCGCCCAGCTGGCCGCCGACCTCGACCAGGTCGCCGGCCGGGCGGCCGAGGCGGCTCGGCGGGTGCCCACCGAAGGGGTCGACGCGCTGCCCGCCGCCTCCGCGCCCCTGCTGGACATCACCGCCCAGCAGCACGCCGCCTGGCCGGTACGCCTCTTCGCCTCCTGAACGCCACCCGCCACAACAGACCCTGCCCCCGACCCCTCACCAAGCCCCGGAGCCCGTATGCACCTCGACCACAAGGACACGTTCCCCGAGCGGTACACCTACAGCGCCGCCGACCCGGTACGCGCCGACGGAACGCGCCGCGCCCTGCGCCTCGGCCTCGGCGGCCCGGTGGGCACCGGCAAGACCGCGACCGTCGCCGCGCTGTGCCGCGCGCTGCGCGACGAGCTGTCCATCGCCGTCGTGACCAACGACATCTACACCCGCGAGGACGCCGAGTTCCTGCTCCGCGAGGCGGTGCTGCCCGCCGAGCGCATCACGGCCGTCGAGACCGGCGCCTGCCCGCACACCGCCATCCGCGACGACATCTCCGCCAACCTCGAAGCCGTCGAGGACCTGGAGGAGGCGGTCGGCCCCCTCGACCTCGTCCTGGTCGAATCCGGCGGTGACAATCTCACCGCCACCTTCTCCAAGGGACTGGTCGACGCCCAGATCTTCGTCATCGACGTGGCCGGCGGCGACGACATCCCCCGCAAGGGCGGCCCCGGCGTCACCACCGCCGACCTCCTCGTCATCAACAAGACCGACCTCGCGCCCTACGTCGGCGTCGACCTGGAAGGCATGGCCCGCGACGCCAAGGCCCAGCGCGGCGAACTGCCCGTCGCGTTCACGGCACTGAAGTCGCCGAACGGCGTGAAGCCCGTGTCGGACTGGGTCCGCGCCCGGCTGGCGGAGTGGACCGCGGGCCCGGCATGACCCTCGCGCTCCCCCAGCAGGCGGTGCCGCCGCGGCCCACCGCGGTCCCGGCAGCCGGTCTGCGCGCCACCGCCCGGATCGTCGCGCGGGCGGACACCGCGTCGGGCACCACCCGGCTGCCGGTCCTCGACGGCGACGGACCGCTCGCGCTGCGCCGCATCCGCGCACACGGCGATCAGGCCCGGGTCTGCGTCGTCGGCGCCATGAGCGCACCGCTCGGCGGCGACCGGCTGCGCATCGAGGCCACGGCCGAGGCGGGCAGCGCACTGCACATCACGGCCGCCGCGGCGACCGTCGCGCTGCCCGGCCGCACCGGCGAACCGGCCACCTACGACGTGCATCTGACGGTGGGCGACGGCGCACGGCTCGACTGGCTGCCCGAGCCGCTGATCTCCGCCGCGGGCAGCGATCTGCGGATGACCACGACCGTCGAACTGGCCCCCACCGCCCGCCTGGTGCTCCGCGAGGAGCAGGTCCTGGGACGCAGCGGCGAGCAGACCGGGACGCTGCGCAGCCGGCTCACCGTGCGCCGTGCCGGCCGAACCTTGCTCGACCAGGAGACCGCGTACGGGCCCGGGGTCCCCGGCTGGGACACCCCGGCCGTACTGGGCGGCCACCGGGCCGTCGGTCAACTCCTGGTGGTGGACCAGCAGGGGGAGTCCGGGCCGCCCGAGGTACTGCTCCTCGGGGCGGCGGCGGGCGAGCGGTCCACCGACGGCGCGGGCCAGGGGGTCCTGGCGCCGCTCGCCGGTGGCGCGGTGCTGGCCACGGCCCTCGCCCCGGACGCGCTACGGCTGCGGCGCCTGCTGGACGAGGCCGCCCACGGCGCCGCCGCCGGGTGAGGCTCACACCTCCAGGTCGGCCTCCAGCCGGGCGAGGCGGTGGCGGGCCAGCGCGAGATTGGCGCGCTTGCGGTCCAGCACCAGATAGAGGAAGAGGCCGCTGCCGCCCTTGCCGGTGACCGGCCGGATGATGTGGTACTGGGCGGTCAGGGTGATGAGCATGTCCTCGATGGAGCCCTGGAGTTCCAGCATCTCCATGGTGCGCATCTTCGCGCGGACGACGTCGGTGTTGCCGGCCGCGGCGATATTGAGGTCCAGGGCCAGGTTGTCGCCGAGGGTGGCCAGCGCCATACCGCTGGTGTAGTCGACCAGGGCGACGCCTATGGCGCCTTCGATGGTCGACATGGCATCGGCGAGGGCGGATTCCATCTGAGCCATGAGGGGAGTGACCTTTCCGTTCTTTGAAGGTGTTGCCGCGTTGTGCGTGGTGAGTCGATTGCCTGTTGTGTGGTGCGTGCTGCGTCGGGTCGGGGTCGTAGGGGCGCGGTGAGGAGAATCCCGTGGGGTCGCTACTGCCGGCGCGGTGGCGAGTCGACCAGTGCGCCGATGCGTTCGGCCGCCCGTCGGGCCTGCAGATGGAGCCGGCCCACGTTGGTGTCCGGGCTGGCCACGGCCGTCAGGACGGCGCGGCGGCCGGCCGAGTAGGCGGCGATGTAGCCACCGGTGCCGCGCGTCAGGGACTCCTCGAAAGCCCCCTGGCCGGTCGCCTCGGTGAGCCGCTTGGCGACCCCTATGGCCGCCGCGGTGAGCGCGGCCAGACCGTCCGGCTCGATGTCCGGAAGGTCGTGGGCGATGACCATGCCGTCCACGCTCGCCACCATTCCGCCCTGGAAATGCCTCACCTGATCCCGCAGTGTGAGGAGTTCGTCCCGTATCCGGGGTTCGATCGTCATCAGTCTCCTTTTCGCGGCCAGTCTTTTGATGGCGCGCCTCATGCCGTGCCCGGTCTTCGCGCGCAAGGGTTCACAGGTTCTCCTCCAGCGCCGTACGCAATCGGATCAGGAGGGCAATATCCGGATCGGCGGTATCGAGGATTTCCGGTACCGGTAGTTGCCAGGTCGGGGTGTCGCGCCCATGGGCGGGGCCCGGCGGGGGCCCGTCCAGGCAGGCCCCGGGCCGCCGCCGGGGGAGCGCGGCCGGCGACGGCACGCGCACGAGGCCGGCCGCGGCCAGACGGCGGATGTCCAGCAGCGTCACGAACGCGGACTGGCCCAGCGAACGGGCGAGTTCGTACGGGGTGTGCCGGCCGTCGGCCCGTTCCAGCAGCCGCCGCTGCCCGACCGTGGTGCGGGCCCGCCCGCTGGGGTGTACGGGAACGACCGGAGAGGTGTCGACCGCGGCCCAGGGCCGCAGCCGGTCCAGCAGCGCCCGGCGGCGGGCCGTCGCCTGCTGAAGGGCGGTGGCGCTGATCTGGCGCACGGCTCCGAGCCAGTGAGCGGCCCCGGGGGTGAAGGACGTGGCCTCGGGGGGCAGCGGCAGGGCGAAGAAGGCGGCGTCGAGGAGGGCCGCCAGATGGCAGATCTCCAGTTCTCCCTGCGTCAACCAGCCCTCGCTGACCAGGAACTGGCCGACGCGGTGCTGCGGCCCGGCGGTGTCGACGGCCTGCCCCCAGCCCTGCTCGGGCACCTTCCCGGCCGCGGTGAGCCGTACGTCGAGCCCGGGTGCGGCGGCGCCCTCGACGCAGGTGACCGCCCCGTCGAGGAGGTAGACCGAGCCGTGCGGGCCGCGCAGGACGCCGGTGACGCGCTGCGCGGCGAACCGGTCGAGCAGCCCGTCCGGGGCGGGTGGACGAGGAGGTATGGGCAGGCCCATGGCTGGTTCCCTAACCGTTCGTGCGAGGGGGCGGAGCAGCGGTGTCAGGACGGGACCAGCTCCGCCGCCAGGTCGCGCAGCCGCAGCCGGGCGACGGCGAGATTGGCTTGCGCACGGTCCAGCCAGAGGTAGAGATAGGTCTGGCTGTCGAAGGCGGTGTGCACGAAACGGATCAAGTGATAGCTGCCGGCGGCCGTGATGATCAGGTCCTCCAGGCCCGGACCGGACGCGCCGCCGGTGTCGAAGGTGGCGTTGCGCGCCACGGCCTGCACGACATCGGCGGTGTCGGCCGCGGCCGCGTCGTGGTCGCCGTGCGGGGCCTGTCCGGCGGTGCCGAGGGTCAGCCCGCTGGTCCAGTCGATCAGCCCGGCGCCCAGGACGCCCGGGATCCCCATTGCTTGGGACAGAACCTGATCGATACCCGGCACTTCGGCACTCCTTCGCGACGGCTGCGGACGGGGGCGGGGGCGGCGCGAAAACGCCGAAGCCCTCCCGTTGTGGCAGCGTGTGGGAGAGCCTTCACGGAAGGTTACTGAAGGTGCGCGTTGGGCACATGCCTCCTGGGCAGGTCTCCGGCAATTGACGTGTTCTCGCCCATCCACCGCCCTCCGGAGGCCATCGAGCCGGGCCTCGCCCCGCCGGGATCTGGCGACATGCGAGCGGGACGGCCTTGCGGAGGTGCGCATTGCGGCACGTCAACTGTCCGGTGTGCGGCGTCGGTTGGTGGGCCTGCGGGTGCGGTGCGCCGAGCCTGTCGCCTCGTTCCACCGTTCGCCGGCCTTGGCCGAAATGGTGCGGTTCCACCGCGATGTCCGGCCGTTCCTCCTGCGGGGTCCGCTCGGCCTCAAAACCTACGGCTTGGTAAAGAATTGGTGGTCAAACCTGTTCAGGAGGGGCGGTAAGACGACAGGATCCCTCCGTAGACCTGTGATCAACGCCGCCACAAGTGGCAACCGAGCAGGGGGAAACCACCACGTGAGAAGAAAAGCAGCGATCGGCGCCGCCGGCACCCTGGTGACCGGCGCGCTCCTCACCGGAGCGATAGCCGCCACGCCCGCCAGCGCCGGCGAGCACCCGAAGACCAAGACGGCCGAAGCGCGCGGTGTTGAGACCGCCGCCGCACGCGCGGCCAAGAAGGGCATCGACTGGCAGGACTGCCCCGCGGACTGGGGCCTGAAGTCGCCCGTCCAGTGCGGCTATGTCACCGTCCCGGTCGACTACGCCCGGCCCAACGGCCGCACCATCAAGATCGCCGTCGACCGGGCCGTCAGCACCGGCGGCAAGGAGGAGCGACAGGGCTCCCTCCTGTACAACCCCGGTGGGCCCGGTGGTTCGGGCATGAAGTTCCCGACCCGCATCACCACCAAGAACCCGCTGTGGGCCAAGACCGCGAAGGCGTACGACTTCGTCGGCTTCGACCCCCGGGGAGTGGGCCACTCCGCCGCCATCTCCTGCATGGACCCGCAGGAGTTCGTCAAGGCACCCAAGGCCGACCCGGTGCCCGACAGCGAGGCGGACAAGCGCGCCCAGCGCAAGCTCGCCAAGGAGTACGCGCAGGGCTGCGCCGAGCGCAGCGGCGACCTCCTGCCGTACATGACGACCGCGAACACCGCCCGCGACCTCGATGTGGTGCGTGCCGCGCTCGGCGAGAAGAAGCTCAACTACCTGGGCGTCTCCTACGGCACCTACCTCGGCGCCGTCTACGCGACGCTCTTCCCGGACCACGTCCGCCGGATGCTCGTCGACAGTGTCGTCGACCCGTCCCGCGAGAAGGTCTGGTACCAGGCGAACCTCGACCAGGACCTCGCCTTCGAGACCCGCTGGGGCGACTGGAAGAAGTGGGTCGCCAAGAACGACGCGGCCTACCACATCGGGGACACCCCCGAGAAGGTCCAGGCCGCCTGGGAGAAGCTGCGGGCGACCGCGAAGAAGAACCCCATCGGTGGTGTCGTCGGCCCCGCCGAGCTGACCGGCTTCTTCCAGAACGCGCCGTACTACGACTCGATGTGGACCTCGGTCGCCGAGGTCTGGAGCGCCTACCTCGCCGGTGACAGCAAGCCGCTGGTCGAGAACGCCGGTCCGAACCTGAAGGACACCGCCGGCAACATCGCCTCGGAGAACGGCAACGCCGTCTACACGGCCGTCGAGTGCACCGACACCAAGTGGCCCACCAGCTGGCGGAAGTGGGACCGGGACAACACCCGCATCCACCGGCAGGCACCGTTCATGACCTGGTCCAACGCCTGGATGAACCTGCCCTGCGCCACCTGGCCGGTCAAGCAGCAGCGCCCGGTGGAGGTCGCCACCGGCAAGGGCCTGCCGAGCGTGCTGATCGTGCAGAGCGAGCGGGACGCGGCCACGCCGTACGGTGGCGCCGTCGAGCTGCACAAGCGGTTCGCGGGCTCGCGTCTGATCACCGAGCAGGACGCCGGTTCGCACGGTGTCACCGGGCAGGTCAACCCCTGCATCAACGACCGGGTCGACGCCTACTTCCTGGAGGGCAAGACCGACGCCAAGGACGTGACGTGCGCCCCGCACGCCACGCCGAAGCCGGGCAAGGCGACGGCGAAGGCCGCCGCCAAGGGTGCGGCCGACCTTCCGGCCGCGCCGTAGTGGCGCAGCGATGACATGAAGGGGCGGCCGGGAATCCCTCCCGGCCGCCCCTTCTCATGCTCCTCGCGTTTGCCCGCTCGCCGCTCCCGGCGCGTCACCCCGTGAAGACCTCCGCGAAGGCGGCCCTGGTGGGGGAGTCCGCCCTGCGGTCCAGTACGGCGAACACCACCTGGTCGAACCACCCCGCGAAACGGCCGCTGTCGAGCAGCGCGGCGGCGAACGCCCGTGCCACATCGGCCGGTTCGTTCTGGAAGACCCCGCAGCCCCAGGCACCGAGCACCAGTCGGCGGTGCCCGCCGGCCGCCGCGACCTCCAGCACCCGCTCCGCCCGCGCCGTGAGCGCCGCCGGCACCCGCGCCGCCTCGTCCGGCCGCTGCCGTGCGATCACTCCCGCGTTGGGCGCCGCGGCCGTCAAGAACCCCGCCTCGTACGGCACTTCCAGCAGCGTGCCCCGGTCGTCGCGGAACACCGGCACACCGGGCGAGAGGATCACCCGGTCGCTGTAGAACGGACTGGGATCGGCCCGGTGCGCCGCATAGAACTCCGGCGCCTCGCGCACGCAGGCGTAGAGCGCCGACCCGCGGCACAGCGCCTCCTCCTGGGCCTGCGCACCGCTGAGATAGCCGCCTCCGGGATTGCGCGCCGAGGCGAAGTTCAGCACGGCCGGCGGGCCGCCGCCCGCCTCGGACAGCCGCCGGCCGGCGGTGAGACTGCCCTCCCCGGTCACCTCGAAGACCGTCGTGCGCGCCTCCGGAGACGGCCGCTCGACGGCGACCGGCTCGGGCCCGTACATCCGGGTCCCCGCCCGTGCCCGTTCGACCGCCGCCGCGATCTCCACCAGCCGTCCGCCCGGCGCGCGATACGCACCCGCCGCCACGATCCGCTCCGTCTCCTGCGCCATCCCGCGCAGCCGGGCGCTCATCGTCGGCACCCCCGTGTCCGATCACTCATGGTGATCAAGGTACGGGCCGGACGGGCCACCGCGCGAGCGAATTCCGGCGGGCACGCCGGCACCGGCACGCAGGCCCCGGGCGGCGAGGCTCACGTTCTGCCGCCCGGGGCCCATGACGCTCAGTCGGCCGCCACGGCGAACGGCCCGCCGGCACCGAAGGCCAGCTCGGCGAAGCGCTCACCGATACGGCGATGACCGGCCGCGTCCGGATGGACCCCGTCGGGCAGGGGCAGTTCGGCGAAGTCCGCCTCGCCGTAGAGCGAGCGGCCGTCGAGGTAGTGCAGATGGGGGTCGTCGGCCGCCCGCTGCGCGGTGATGCGCCGGAGCTCGTCGCGGATGACGTTCAGCGTCAGTCGGCCGGCGGCGCGCTCCGCCGGATCCCCAACGGCCCGGAACTGCAGCCTTCCGGCGCTGAAGTCCGGCATGAGCGGTCCCGGGGTGTCCTCCTGGACGGGGCACAGGACGGAGGAGACGACCAGCAGCGGTGTGCTCGGGTGGCCCTCGCGGAGGGTGTCGAGGAAGCCGTGGACCGCCGGGCCGAAGGCACGCAGCCGCATCACGTCGGCGTTCACCACATTGATGCCGATCTTGACGCTGATCAGGTCGGCGGGGGTGTCCCGCATGGCACGTGCGGTGAACGGGTCGAGCAGCGCATTGCCGCCGAACCCCAGGTTGATCAGCTCCACGCCCGCCCGGGCGGCGACCAGCGCCGGCCAGGTCTCCGTCGGGCATTCGGCGTTGGAGCCGTGGCTGAGCGAACTGCCGTGGTGCAGCCACACCCTGCGGCCGTGGTCCGGCGCGGCCTCGACCGGAGCGTCCGTGCGCAGGGCGATCAGCTCGGTGATCTCGTTGTGCGGCAGCCAGATCTCGACGTCCTTCACCCCCGCCGGCAACGCGTCGAACCGGACGGTGCCCGCCGGGCCGGGCCGGGTGACCACGGACTGGGTGGCCATGTCGACGGTCTGCACCTTGCCGCCGGACGCGGTGGCCCGGCCGGTGAGACGGCCGTCGACGAGCAGGTCGTACCTACCGTCGGGCAGCGGCGGAACGCCCTCGTAGACCCGCTTGGTGGGCAGCGTCTCCAGCTCGACGACGGTGGCCCCGGTCCGGAAGACCAGCCGCACCCCGGCGGGCTTGGCCTCGGTCATCGCCAAGTTCTCGTCGGGGAACTGCTTCCGGGCCCAGGCGGGCAGCCGGTGCGGCAGCAGACCATGCGCGGTGCGTTCCACATCGAGGGCGCCGCGCAGCATGCGCGGTTCGACGGGCGTGGTGATCCAGTTCGTCACGCCGCCCTCCTCGCAAGGCCGGGGACGTCGTTGAGCTCGCAGTACATGACCCCAGCCTGCCAACCGGAGGCCCTCTCGGCATCCGAGTTTCCGCCCCGCGGGGCCGCCGCCCGGGCCGCCCCGTGGTCCGGCCCGTGGTCCGGCCGCCTACCCCGCCTGCCCGCCGCCGTGCCCGCGCCGCCCGTGGGCGCGGGCCTGCGCCTGGGCCTCCGCCTTGGCCTCGCCCGCGTACTTGTCCACGTACTCCTGACCGGACAGCGTGAGGATCGCGTACATGATCTCGTCGGTGACGGCACGCAGCGCGATGCGTTCGTCGGCCATCCCCGCGTACCGCGAGAAGTCCAGCGGCGCGCCGAAACGGATGGTGATCCGCACGGCCCGCGGCAGCCGCCGACCGGTCGGCTGCGCCTCGAACGTGCCGATCATCGCGCACGGCACCACCGGCACCCCCGCCCGGATGGCCATCGAGGCGACCCCGGTACGCCCCTTGTAGAGCCGGCCGTCGTGCGAGCGGGTGCCCTCCGGGTAGATCCCCAGCAGGCGGCCCTTGCGCAGGACGGCGAGCCCCGAGGAGATCGCCGCCTGAGAGGCGCGGCCGCCGGAGCGGTCCACCGGGATCTGCCCGACGCCGCGGAAGAACGCCGCGGTCAACCGCCCCTTGAGACCCGGCCCGGTGAAGTACTCGGCCTTGGCCAGGAACGTCACCCGGCGCGGCACGATCGCCGGCATCACGAAGTGGTCCGCGAACGAGAGGTGGTTGCCCGCGATGATCGCCGCGCCCTCCTCCGGGACGTGCTCCAGCCCCTCGATCCGCGGCCGGAACACCAGCCGCAGTAACGGCCCCAGCAGGAAGTACTTCAGCAGCTGATAGAACACGGGGCGGCTCCCTCTCCCGTCGGATCGTCTCGCCGGCTGCGTCTTTCCAGGTCACGAGGGCTCCCGGATGGGAGGTGAGTGTATGGGCAACCGCCGTCGGTGGTAACACCCCCGGCCCGGATCACGCCGTCCGGTGGCTACCGGGGCCGGCCGGACCGCCGCCGTCGCTTTGGCATCCGCGGACAACTTTCCCCCCGCCCTGAGCGAGGCCGGCCCGGCGCGCCGTACTGCCCGGCAACCGAGCCTGAACCCCAGGTTCCAGGCCGAAGGCAGGAGTCATACATGTCCCGAAAGAGAAGAGTGACGCGTCGTCAGAAGATCGTCGTCGGGGTCAGCGCCGCGGCGCTGGTCGGCGGCATCGCCATCGCGACGACGGGCACCAGCCAGGCATCGGTGGCGTGCGACGGACTGGCCACCGCGCTGAGCAACAACCAGAAGTTCATCGCCGATCAGCAGGCCCGCCCCGACGCCCAGTCGGCGGCGCGGATCGCCAACCGGCAGGCCGTGATCAAGGAGATCCAGGCCAAGCAGAAAGCCGCCGGCTGCGGCGCGGGAGCGGACGGGGGTGCTGCCGCGGGCGCTCCACCCCAGGCCCAGCAGCCGCCCGCCGCCAGCACGCCACCCGCCGCCGAGGAGCCGCCGGGCTCGGCGGAGCCGCCCGCGTCCGACGACCCGTCCGCCTCCGCCGCCCCGCCCGCCGCGGACGGCGATGTGGTCTGCCCCGGCTCGACGGTGACGCTCTCCGGCGAGGGCGGCGCACCGGCGGCCTCCAGCGACCAGTTCCCCGCCGGGACCAAGCTGAAGGTGACCAACCTGGACAACGACAAGTCGACGACCGTGTCCGTGACCTCGACGTCGGGCAGCTGCGTACTGCTCAACAACGCGGCGTTCGAGCAGGTACGCGAGGAGGGCAAGTTCCTGATCCGACGCGCCCGGATCGAGCGCGTCGGGTAGCCCCGGTCCGGTGACCGGTGGCGGAGCCGCCTCCTCCGCCGCCGGTCACCTTAGGGCGCGGCCCGTACGGGCGACCTCGCGGCGTGGCCGCTTGTGCGCCGGAGCCGGGCGAGGTGGCCTGAACCCACCGAGGGTTCCGAGGAGACACCGATGCCCGTGCGCCGCCGACACACCTCCGCCCGTGCCGCCCTGCCCGCCGCCGTCCTCGCCACCGTGTCCGCGGCGCTGGCCGGCACCTTCCTGCCCACCCCGGCGGACGCCGTCGAGCCGCCGCCACCCGCGGCTGCCGAGCCGAAGCCGCCCGCCGCCGTCGCGCCGAAGCCGGCCGCAGCCGATCAGGGCCTGCTGCTGACCGTGTCCGGGGACGGCAACACCTGGATCCGCGGGGTGCGGCTCGGCTGCCCGGACACCTACGGCAGACATCCGCACGCCCTGGCCGCGTGCAACGCGCTGACCTGGGCGCGCGGGGACTTCGACGCGCTGCCCGGCGAGCCGCACGGCTGCACCAAGCAGTTCGCCCCGGTCACGGTCAGCGCGCGGGGCACCTTCCGGGGCGCCGCGGTGGACTGGCACCAGGAGTTCGACAACCTCTGCACGATGGACTCCGCCACCGGGCCCGTCTTCCGCTTCTGAGGGCTCCAAGGCTCCAAGGGGTCCCCGTGCCTTGAAGGCTTCCGAGGGTGTCAGGGCCCCGGAGACGCCGCGCGGCCGTACGCGTCCGCGCGCTCAGACCGGCCGTGCCGCCACGACCCCGATCGTCACCAGCGCCAGCACCACCCAAGAGAACCAGAGCCAGCCATTGGCGCCCAGCGCCACGGTGTAGGCGCTGGCCACCACCAGCCCGCCCACCGTCAGCACGGCCATCGTCCTGGCAGATCCGGGCATACCCGCAACCTCCTCATGGCGGCCCCGGATGACGCGCTCGCTTCGTCCGCTCACACGCCACGGGCCGCGGCCATGGGACCATCGTCCCCGGCCGCGGCCCGTGGCGCCAGATGGGCGACCCGCCCGCCCGTCGCCCGACCTCCACCCCCAGAAGACGGCGCTACGCGCCGACCCGCCGTTAGCGCCCCCGCGCGTTGAGCGAGGCGAGGTAGGCGTTGTAGTCGGCCAGATCCTTGTCGCCGTTGCGCTCGGCGGCCCGGTCCGCGCGCTGCGACTGGCGCGCCTCGGACTTGTACCACTGGTAGACCAGGGCGATCAGCACCACGACGGACGGGATCTCGCTGAAGGCCCAGGCGATTCCGCCGGCGGCCTGCTGGTCGGCCAGCGCTTCGATCCCCAGCGAGGCCGGCGGGTGGAGGAACGTGTCGACCATCGGCTCCGACGCCATCATCAGCGCGATACCGAAGAACGCGTGGAACGGCATGCCCGCGAACAGCTCCAGCATCCGCATCACATAGCCGGGCCGGTGCGGCCCCGGGTCGACGCCCATGATCGGCCAGAAGAAGACCAGGCCGACCGCGAGGAAGTGCACCATCATCCCGATGTGCCCGGCCCTGGATTCCATCAGGAAGTCGAACAGCGGCGAGAAGTACAGCGCGTAGAGGCTCGCGATGAACAGCGGGATGGTGAACGCGGGGTGCGTGATGATCCGCATGTAGCGGCTGTGCAGCAGGCCCACCAGCAGTTCGCGCGGGCCCTTGCGGCCGCGCCCGGCCGCCGGCAGCGCGCGCAGCGCCAGCGTCACCGGCGCGCCGAGGAGCAGCAGGATCGGCGAGAGCATGCTGACGATCATGTGCTGGACCATGTGCACGCTGAACATCGCCATGCCGTAGTCGTTCAGCTTGGTGCACATCGACAGCGCCACGGTCAGCACCCCCAGCACCCAGCCGACGATCCGGCCGGTCGGCCAGGCGTCACCGCGCCGCCGCAGCCGGACCACCGCCCAGCCGTACAGCCCGAGCGCCAGCAGGCAGCCGACCAGAAAGAACGGATCACCACCGAACTCCAGGCCCCGCCCCAGCGTGAACGGCGGCAGATCCATGTTCATGCCGTCCATGCCGTGCCCGCTGTGATCCATCCGCTCGCTCCTGATTCGTACCAATGCTCCGGCGACAACACTAGACGGGTGAGTCCGGAGTCCCGCCTGCGGGGAGGCGTCGGGCACGCACCTGCCTCCCCGCCCGCCCTCTGGGCGGACGCCGGGACTCCGGACTCACCCGTCCAGAACCGCCCCCGGCCGTCACAGCGGCCGGGGGCGGTTCGCGCGTCGTAGGGCTAGGGCCTGTCCGATGGGTCGGGGTCGGAAAGGCCGCGGCGTCTGGTGCGGTGCATCGCAAGGCGCCGGAGCGTCTCGATAGCGGAGCTATCGGGATGATTCGGCAACGCCGCGAGGTGCCGTGCCAGGCGTCGCGGGCCCGGCCAGGCCCCATCGGACAGGCCCTAGGGCGGCGTCACAGCACGCATTCCGCCTCGTCGTAGCGCTCGGCGGGCACGGTCTTGAGGGTCTCCACGGCCTCGGCCAGCGGCACCAGCGTGATGTCCGTACCGCGCAGCGCGGTCATCATCCCGAAGTCGCCCCGGTGCGCGGCCTCGACGGCGTGCCAGCCGAAGCGGGTGGCGAGGACCCGGTCGTACGCGGTCGGGGTGCCGCCGCGCTGGACATGGCCCAGGATCACCGGGCGGGCCTCCTTGCCGAGGCGGTTCTCCAGCTCGACGGAGAGCTGGCGGGCGACGCCGGCGAACCGCTCGTGCCCGTAGACGTCCTTGCCGCCGACGTCGAAGGACATCGTGCCCTCGCGCGGCTTGGCGCCCTCGGCGACCACCACGATGGCGAACTTCTTGCCGGCCTCGAACCGCGCGGAGACCCGCTCCGTCAGCTCCTCGATGTCGAAGGGCCGCTCCGGCACCACGATCGCGTGCGCACCGGCCGCCATGCCCGAGTGCAGTGCGATCCAGCCGGTGTGCCGCCCCATCACCTCGACGATCATCACCCGCTGGTGCGATTCGGCGGTGGTCTTCAGCCGGTCCAGCGCCTCGGTGGCGACGCCCACCGCGGTGTCGAAGCCGAACGTCACGTCCGTGACCGCGATGTCGTTGTCGATGGTCTTCGGTACGCCGACGATCGGCAGCCCGGCGTCCGACAGCAGCCGCGCCGCCTTGAGCGTGCCCTCGCCGCCGATCGGGATGATCGCGTCCAGGCCCAGCTCCGCGACGTGGCCGCGGGCCCGCTCGACGCCGTCCCGGAGGTGGGCGGGCTGCACCCGCGACGACCCCAGGATGGTGCCGCCGCGCGCCAGGATGCCGCCGACGGCGTCGAGGTCGAGCTTGCGGTAGTCGGCCTCCAGCAGGCCCTTCCAGCCGTCGCGGAAGCCGATCACCTCATCGCCGTGATCGGCGGTGGCGCGGTGGACGACGGAGCGGATGACGGCGTTGAGTCCGGGGCAGTCGCCGCCGGAGGTGAGTACACCAATGCGCATTGCTCGAAAAACCTCTGCAACTCAACCGGGGGCCCGGACCCCGTCGTCCGGTTGGATTCCGCTCACCCTACAAGCGCGAAGGCCGCGGGTACACGTACGCCCGCAGTGCGGGACTGCGGGCGTACGAAAAGGGGTGAAACGGATTAAGCGGGCTGGGTCGCCGCGGCGATCCGCTCCTGGCGCAGCGCCTCGTACCAGCGGTCGTCCACCGGGGGCAGCGCGTTGACGTCCAGCGCCAGCTTGATCAGCAGATCGGCGATGTGCGGGTTGCGGGCCATCACCGGACCGTGCATGTACGTACCGAAGACGGTGTCGTTGTACGCGCCCTCATAGCCGTCGCCGACGCCGTTGCCCTTGCCGAACCGCACCTTGGCGAACGGCCGGGCGGTCTTGCCCAGGTGCGTGACGCCCTGGTGGTTCTCGAAGCCGGTCAGCGGCGGCAGCCCCAACTTCGGGTCGATGTCGGCGAGTACGTCGCCGACGCAGCGCTCGCCCTCGCCGCGGGTGCTGACCACGTCCAGCAGCCCCAGGCCCTGCTGCCGCTCGCCCAGGTCGTTGATGAACTCGTGGCCCAGGATCTGGTAGCCGGCACACACCGAGAAGACGATCGCGCCGTTGGAGACCGCGCGGGACAGCCCGCCGTCGCGGATCAGCCGCTCGGAGGCCAGCCGCTGCGGCCGGTCCTCCCCGCCGCCGATCAGGTAGATGTCACCGGAGGTCGGAATCTGCTGGTCGGACCGTACGTCCAGCCGCTGGACGTCCAGACCGCGCTGGCGCGCCCGCCGCTCCACCACCAGGGCGTTTCCCTGGTCGCCGTACGTGCTCAGCAGGTCCGGGTAGACCCACACCAGGCGCAGGCTGTTGTCACTCATTCTCGCTCGTCCTTGTCCGCGCATCGCGCTCAGTTGCCCACGCGACGGCGCAGGTCCTGGAAGGCCGTGTAGTTGGCGATGACCTCGATCCGGCCGGGCGGCGCCATCCGCACCGCCTCGTCGACGCTCTCGCACACCTGGAAGTCGAGCCCCGCGACCTCCAGCCGCACCGCCAGGTCCAGCTTGCGGTCGCCGATCACGAAGAGCGGGTGTCCGGCCAGCCGGGTGTAGTCGACGTCCCACAGCCAGGAGGTGTCCGTACCGTCCGCGCCGCGCGCGTTCACCGACATGATCACCGGGGTCGGCGGCGGGTCGATCAGCGAGAACGTCTCCAGCCAGCCGGCCGGGTTCTTCGCCAGCAGCAGCCGCAGCTCGCGCTCCATGAACGTGACCACGTCATAGCGGCCGGCCACCGCCTGCACCGAGAACATCCGCTCCAGGGCCACCTGCGGCGGCACCCCGAAGGCGGCGGCGACCGCGGCGGAAGTGGTGGCGTTCGCCTTGTTGGCGCGGCCGGGCAGCTGCAGCTTGATCGGCCAGGCGCTGCCGTGCGGGTCCAGGACGTGATCGCCGGACAGCGCCCAGCTGGGCATCGGGCGGCGGAAGCCGCACTCGCCGCAGAACCAGTCGTCGCCGGGGCGCTGCATCACGCCACCGCACGACGGGCAGGACCAGGCGTCGTCCTTCCACTCCTGGCCGGCCGCGACCCACACCACGTTCGCGGACGACGAGGCCGCCCAGACGATCAGCGGGTCGTCCGCGTTGGCGATGATCAGCGCCTTGGAGTCGGCCAGGCCCTCGCGCCAGCGCTCCGCCAGCATCCGGGTCTCGGCGGCGCGGTCGAGCTGGTCGCGCGAGAGGTTCAGCAGCGCTATGGCCTTCGGCGTCACATCCCGCGCCACTCCGGCCAGGTACTTCTCGTCGACCTCGATCACGCCGTACTTCGCGTCCGAGCCGCCGGCCAGCGCGGACGTGATGCCCGCCGGCATGTTGGCGCCGAGCGCGTTGGAGACCACCGGGCCGCTGGCCCGCAGCGCCTCGGCGATCAGCCGCGTCGTGGTCGTCTTGCCGTTCGTCGCCGACACCAGGATGACGTCGAGGTGCCGGGCCAGCCGCGCGAGCAGGTCGGGGTCGAGTTTGAGCGCCACCCGGCCACCGATCACCGATCCGCTGCCGCGGCCCGCCGCGCGCGATACCGCCGCCGCGGCCTTGCCTGCCGTCACGGCCAGCTTGGCCCGCGGCGACAGCGGCTCCGTGTTGCCTGCCATCGTCCTAGATCCTCCTTGCATCCGGCGCCCCCCTGCGGTGTGGCTGCCGGTGGAACGCCTCCTCCGCCGCCGATGACCGGCCGGAGGCTTCGGTCGGGGATCAGCCTATCGAGATCCGGCCGCGGGCCCGAACCCCGCCACCCGTGCAACGTCATCCGGCATTCACGGACCGTACTCTTGGCCCCATGCGTTCCCGCACCATTCCCGGTAGTTCCGGCCGCCTTCGCCCGATGCGCCTGCTCGGCGATCCGGTCCTGACCGATACCTGTCAGGATGCCACCGTCTTCGACGGCGAGCTGGCCCGGCTGGTCGAGGACATGTTCGCGACGATGTACGCCGCCGAAGGCGTCGGCCTCGCCGCCAACCAGATCGGCGTCCCGCTGCGGGTGTTCGTCTACGACTGCCCCGACGACGAGGACGTCCGCCATCTGGGACATCTCGTCAACCCCCGGCTCGTCGAGGTCGACGGACCGGTCGTCCGCGGGCCGGAGGGCTGCCTCTCGCTCCCCGGGATCGAGGCCGCCACCCCGCGTCACGACCGCGCTGTGGTGACCGGTTTCACCGTCACCGGCGAGCCGAGGACGGTGACCGGCACCGGATACTTCGCCCGCTGCCTCCAGCACGAGTGCGACCACCTCGACGGCCGGCTGTACGTCGACCGGCTCACCGGCCTGCGCCGCCGCCGGGTGCTGCGCACGGCCGCCAGATCACCCTGGGCGGGGCAGGCCGCGCCCGTGGAGGCGACGGCCGCCCGCTGAGGCGACGGGCCCGCTGGACGGCGGGCCCGGTTGTCGCGGCGGCTGCTGCGATGCGGCTTCCGCGTCGCCGCTCCGGCTCAGAAGCCGGGGCCGCCCGCGAGATCTTCCACCATGGCCAGCTGCCCCCACAGCAGATCGGTCAGCTGCTGGACCAACTGCTCGCGGGAGCAGGGGCGTTCGCGCAGCCACCAGTCGCCGGCGCCGTGCATCATGCCGACGATGCCGTGCCCCCACACCCGGGCCCGCAGCTCGCCGCCCGGACCCAGGTCGAGCCGGTCGGTGATGACCTTGGCCAACTCCTCGCCGAGCCGGCGCAGCAGCGGAGCGGAGTGCCGCCCCACGTCGAAACCGGACTCCGGGGAGTTCTCCTCGTCCGAGGGGTGCATCAGGAAGCGGTACACCTGCGGGCGGGTCTCGATCGCGAGCAGATAGGCGTCGAGGGTGGCCTCGACCCGGTCCCGGCGCAGGACCGGCGCGTCCAGGGCGGTGCGCAGATTGTCCAGCAGGGCGTCGGTGTGCCGTACGGCCAGCGCGCGGTACAGCCCGCCCTTGTCGCCGAAGTGCCGGTAGAGGATCGGCTTGGTGATGCCGGCCTCGGCGGCGATGGCGTTCATCGAGGCGTCCGGGCCGTCGCGCAGCACGATGCGCTCGGCGGCCTCCAGCAGCTCCCGCCGCCTGCGCTCGGTCGCCGAATGACGGCCGTCGCTGTGCTCTGTGCTCTCCATGGTCGTGCTCCCCACCCGTTGTGAATCTGTGGCGCTCGCGCAACGTAACACCCGTGCTCCACCGTGAATTCGTCACCGGGGGAGTTGACAGTGCCTACTGGCGAGTAACACACTACGGGTTACCGCTAGTAACATCGTACTGCCTGCAGCGCTGGAGGGGACATGGCCGAGTTCATCATGGAGCTCAACGACGAGCAGAGGGAAGTCCGTGACTGGATTCACGGCTTCGCCGCCGATGTCATGCGCCCCGCCGCCGCGGAGTGGGACGAGCGCGAGGAGACGCCCTGGCCGGTCATCCAGGAGGCCGCCAAGATCGGAATCTACTCGCTGGACTTCTACGCGCAGCAGTACTTCGACCCGACCGGCCTCGGCATCCCCATGGCCATGGAGGAGCTCTTCTGGGGCGACGCGGGCATCGCGCTGTCCATCGTCGGCACCGGCCTCGCCGCGGTCGGCGTGCTCGCCAACGGCACCGAGGAGCAGATCGGCACCTGGGTGCCGCAGATGTACGGCGACGCCGACGACGTGAAGGTCGCCGCCTTCTGCTCCTCCGAGCCCGACGCCGGCTCGGACGTCGCCTCGATGCGCACCCGTGCGGTGTACGACGAGGCCAAGGACGAGTGGGTCATCAACGGCACCAAGACCTGGGCCACCAACGGCGGCATCGCCAACGTCCACGTCGTGGTCGCCTCCGTCGACCCGGAACTCGGCTCCAAGGGCCACGCCTCCTTCATCGTCCCGCCGAACACCCCCGGCCTCTCCCAGGGCCAGAAGTTCCAGAAGCACGGCATCCGCGCCTCGCACACCGCCGAGGTCGTCCTGGAGGACGTGCGGATCCCCGGCAGCTGCCTGCTCGGCGGCAAGGAGAAGCTGGACGAGCGGCTGGCCCGCGCCCGCGAGCGCGCCAAGGCGGGCGGCGGCGAGCGTGTGAAGAACGCCGCGATGGCCACCTTCGAGGCATCCCGCCCGGCGGTCGGCGCGATGGCCGTCGGCACGGCCCGCGCCGCGTACGAGGAGGCCCTGGAGTACGCCAGGACCCGCGAGCAGTTCGGCCGCCCGATCATCGACAACCAGGGCGTCGCCTTCCAGCTCGCCGATATGCGCACCTCCATCGACGCGGCCCGACTGCTGGTCTGGCGCGCCTCCTGGATGGCCGTCAACGGAAAGCCGTTCACCGCCGCGGAGGGCTCCCAGTCCAAGCTCTTCGCCAGCGAGACCGCCAAGAAGGTCACCGCCCAGGCCATCCAGATCCTCGGCGGCAACGGCTTCACCCGCGAATACCCGGTCGAGCGCATGCACCGCGACGCAGCCATCTACACCATCTTCGAAGGCACCAGCGAGATCCAGCGCCTGGTGATCGCCCGAACCCTTTCGGGCATGCCGATTCGCTGACTTCAACTTCCTGCAAGCGTCAAAAGCCCCCGGTCGACATCGGGGGCTTTCTGCATGCTGGGGGAGGCGCAATGCGCCCGGCCGAGTGACTTCATTCCGGGATCTGGATGCTGGCGACGAGTCGCTGATGGGTCGGATTCAGTGACTTCTCGTTCTGCGCGTAGACGAATGTCTCGGCAATAATGATGCGGTGGTCATCGGCTATGTAGCGGGCGGCGCCGACCAGGGTGTCGGGGCGGCGGTCCTTGGTGGACAAGTGGAGATCTAGAGCCGGGTGGCCATCAAATTCGGTCTCCCGTGTGCTGACCTTGATGGCAACGTCTCCATGCTTCTCGCGAAACGCGTCAGCGGTTCCTTCGGCAGTCTCATGAAGGCCGCTCATCTTCGGGGTTTCCGGTAGATCGCAGACGCCGAAAGTCAAAGCCGCATCGGCCGTCATGGCCTTGTAGAACCGGCAGGGCGGGTCGCCGGATTCTGTGAGCTTGACGTCTCCGGGAAGCTCGGCTGTGACACCACTCGGGGAATCGGTGACCTCTGCCCAATCCGCGGCGGTGATGTCGATTCCGGCTGCAACTGTGTGCGCTGCGCCGAGTTGTGGCATCGCGGCGGCCGTAGCCCATGCGCCGCCGGGCATCAGTACGCCTCCTGCAGCCAGGGCGACCGAGGCGCCGTAGACCAGCAGGCGCTGCGTCAGAGAGCGGCTTGACCGGCGGGTGCATGCCACAACTCCAGGCTTTCACCACGTCCACCTCGCGGCAAGCTGGAGCGCGGGGAAGCGCGTCGACCCCGACGTGCAGGCCGAGGTCGACGCGCACTTCGTCTTCGACGTCCCCACCACCGGGCAGATCCAGGCCGCCACCCCGGATACCTCCGGATACCTCCCGACTACACCCCCCGGCTACGCCCCGGCTTCGGACCGTGTCATCACGCAGTCGCTTCAGCGCGTCGCTCGTGGCGTGAGCGTGCGAGGCGGTAGGCCGCACGCAGCAGTTCACGGGTTGCCGCTGCCGTACGCTTGCCCGGGTTCACCACTGCCAACCAGCCGAGGGTGCCGTAGACGGGGTGTGCGATCACGGTGTCGGTGGTGCTGGGGTCGACCTCGGTGGTGGCCGGGTCGCGTGGCGCGTGGCCGGTCCACTGGATGAACGCTTCCTTCCCGGCGGCGATGTTCACGCGGAAGGCGTCCGCTCGGTCCAGGCGGGAGCCCTCGTCGCCGGGGTAGTCCTTGGTCACGATCGTTGCGAACGGTTGGGTTGCGGTCGGGGTGACGCCATCAGGCGCGTAGGAGAAGAACGTGTCGCCCCAGCCGATTTCCGGCGAGCCGTCGCCGGGCTCCGGCCTCATGGTCAGGACGCCGTCGAGGCCGTCCACGAAGCTGATGATCTCGTCCATGGTCAGGTGCTCGTTTTGGGTCATGTGCTCTAGCGTTGCATTGAAGTGCTTGTGGAGACTTTGGAGCGAGACAGAGGGACTTTGAGATGGCAAGTCTCAAATCGGGGGAGATGCGCACCGGCGACGTCGCGCGGCGTGCCGGGTACTCCGTTCAGCAGATTCGCAATCTTGAGCGCGACGGTGTGCTGCCGCCGGCACTGCGCACAACCACGGGCTACCGCATCTACGGGGAGGCGCATCTGCAGTCCGCGCTGGCCCACCGCGCCCTCGCGGCAGGCGCCGGCCCGACTGAGGCCAAGAAGATCGTTCGGGCCGTCCACCAGTTGCCCGCTTCGCAGGCCCTCGCACTGCTCGACGCGGCGCACGCCCGGCTCCACACAGAGCGCACGGAACTGAACCAGGCCAAGGAGGCCGCCGAGGCAATCTCCAGCGAGCCGCTCGGCGACGTACGCGCGTCGGACTCGATGGACGTCTCCGAACTCGCCGCCGCCCTCGGCGTGCGCCCCTCGACATTGCGGCACTGGGATGCGGAGGATCTCGTCGTCCCGGAACGCGACCCCGCGCGAGGAACGCGCCGATACACGCCCGCTCAGGTGCGGGATGCGCGGATCGTCCATCAACTGCGCAAGGCCGGTTACCGCATCGCACCCCTGCGGGCCCTCATGCCGGAGCTACGGCGCCCCCGCCGATTGGCGGATGTCGCCTCCGCACTGGCTGCCCGAGACGCCGACATCGCGGCTCGTTCCGAGGCCCTGCTCGAAGGGGCCGTCGCACTCCGTGCGGTGTTCGCCTTGCGCAGGTGAGCGACGTGTGGGAGCGGATTCCGCCGCCCCGCACGCTCAAGGGTGTCCCGTAATCCTTGGCGGGACAGCCCTAGTCGACGGCGCTGAAGTCACCGGTGTTCCCAGGGGCGTCGTTGCCGATCTCGACGCCACGTCCCGTGGCGGTGTCTTTCGGGGTGAGGGTGAAGGCGATCCGGTGGGTCCGGGCGCGGGACGCCCGCGCCTCGGTGTCGGCGTTGACCACCCATGCCTTGACGCCGGCCTTGGCGCCGGCTTCGCGGCGCAGCTCCACCGTGAACTCCATTTGGATCGGCCCGACTTCGAACCGCATCGGCTCCCCGGCCCCGGCTGCCGCCGCATCCACGAGCTGGTCCCTGATGGCTCTCACCGCGGCGACGAGCTCGATGTCCTCGAAGTCATCAGGCATGGCGGTACCCCCTGGTGTCGGCCGAGAACTCCGACGTTAGGGCATGCGGTGCTTCCCTGCGGTGCTTGCGCGGCCCGAGACCTGCGGACCCGCGGCCCGCCGCCCGCGTCCTGCGGTCCGTCAGCGGCCCCCGAAGCGCCGCCACCAGGGAGACGGCGGCTTCGATGCGCTGGGCACGGGAGTTCCCCACATGTGGCGTACGACCGAGCCCTTCGGCAGGTGCTCGTCCCCGGTGAGTCGCAGATCCCCCGAGGCCGGGAGGAAGAGCGCCACCGAGAGGTCGGGGATTCCGGCCAGCGCGGAGAGGTCGAGGGTCGCCGGACGGCGCAGGGAGTGGGTGACTTCGATGTGCAGACGGAGGGATCGCAGCGAGGGGAGCATCCGGCGCAGGAGCTCGGTGTCGCCCAGGTCTCCCGTCAGGAACGTGCTCAGCTGCGCCCTGGTGACCCCGTCGAGACGCGGCACCTCGGCGAGGTCCGGCGGGCAGAGGTTCTCCAGAGCGAGATCCACACACTCCAGGGAGGGGAGCCGACCGAGCGCGGCCAGCTCATCGGCAGGCACCGGGGCGGTCGCCAGGGTGAGCGAGGTGAGGTGCTGCCATCGGTCGATGAGGGGAAGATCGTGGATGAGCAGGTTGCCGTGAAAACCCAGAGTCTCGATGCCGGCGGGGAACGGGACGTCGGGCAGGGAGATCCGGCGTGCCTCCCCGTCGCGGTCCCATCGGAACGTCGCGCTGCGGAGCGTCGTCATGTCCTGCAGCGGTGACAGGTCGGGGCCGCTGGGCGCGTTCCGGAGCGTGAGGGCCTCCAGGCCCAGGCCGGGCAGCGCCGAGTAGTCCACGAGGCCGCCGCAGTCGGACAGTCGCAGTACGGACGGTTTCGGGATGTCGGTCAGGAACTCCAGGTCCGACAAGAGGTCGTTGGATTCCAGGGTGAAGTCGTCGGGGCGGGCATGGCGGAGCGTGGACGACAGCGCCTCGGCCGGGAAGTCGCCCCCGCAGCGGAGCGCCGGGACCGCGCCGATCACGGAGAGCGCGGCGAGCTGCTCCGTGCTGCTCACGGTCAGGCGTACTCCGGTCAGCGGTGTGTGGGTGAGGACGCCCTCCGCGTAGGCCCGGGCGTCGAAGCCGTCCCAGGCGTCGGCGAGCTCCTGCCTGACCTGCTGGTCCGGATGCTCCCGGAAGGTGGACAGCACCTGGAAGGCGTGTTCCCCGCCCAGCAGCCGCGCGGTGCGGACGACCGCCTGGGCCTGCCTCGGGGTGAGTCCGTCGGGCGGCGGGAGCAGCCCCAGGGCCACCGCACCGGCCTGGGCCAGCAGCTCGGCGTCCGCGAGGTCGCCCGGCGGGACCAGGACCGCCGCCCGTCGCTCGACCTCGACACGTACGTCTGGTGCGAGGGCGGTCGCGTGCTCCAGGCATGCCGCGGCCAGCAGGTGCAGCCGCTCCCGCTGCGGGGACGTGGCGGCGTCGCCCAGTTCGAGCAGGCGCCGCAGCAGCACCGCGCGTTCGTCCGCACGGGCGTGGCCGACCGCCATCCGCACCACGTCCTCCCACTGCGGCTCGTGGGCGTGCGCGGCCACCAGATTGAGGTCCTGGCCCTCCACGGCGGCCTTGGCCCCGAGGTAGTCCTGGAAGGTGCGGTGCACGAACTCCACGGTGTCGGGCGCCGGTGCCCGTAGGACGCCGCTGCGCAACAGCAGATGTTCGAGGACTGCGCCGGCCTGCTCGGGCGCGGCGACCTGCGGCATCGAGCGCAGGGCGTCCGCCACCACCCGCAGTACGTGCGCGCGGTCGGCCTCGGCATGGCCGTTGCGGATCATCCAGTAGGCGAGCTGCTGCAGCAGCCACAGCTGGGCGCTCTCGTTGATCTCCAGTTTCGCGGTGACCCGCCGCTGGGCGTCACGGCGGACGAGGAGCATGCTGAGTGCGGCGTCGTACAGCTCCAGCCGGTTCTGCGGCAGATAGGAGTTGCGGTCCCGGTTCAGCGCGCAGATCATCGCGCACATCAACGGGTTGGTGGCCAGCTGGGCCAGGTCGTTCTTCCGCGGTAGGGCGTCCGCCAGCTCCCGCTCGTACTGTTGCAGTTGGGCACGCTCCGCCGGGCGTTGGACGGTCTCGGCGGCCGCCTGGTGCCAGCGGTGCAGAAAGGCATTGACGTCCTGCCGGT
The DNA here is from genome assembly GCF_055567415.1 of Streptomyces sp. NPDC026575. NCBI lineage: Bacteria > Bacillati > Actinomycetota > Actinomycetes > Kitasatosporales > Streptomycetaceae > Streptomyces > Streptomyces sp. NPDC026575. Next base: position 32,428 of record NZ_JBVHQM010000038.1, on the reverse strand, counting down.
TCATCGGCAGCAGATTGAGCTCGGTGAACCGCTCGGGGCCCAGCCACCCGTCGGCCACGGCCGAGGGACGCGTGGTGACGACGAAGATGCAGTCGCGGTAGAGCGCGATGAGGTTCTTGAGCCAGTCCAGCGTGTACTGCCGGTCGCCCTCCTGGACTTCGTCCACACCGTCGATGAGCAACAGCCCGCGCCCGGACTGCAGGATCTGATCGGCCCATCCATCGGGCTGCACCGCGTGCAGGGGATTGCCGACCGCCGCGAGGAAATCCTGTGGGGCGGGGAGGGAGTCCCGCCGGGCGAGGGTGCGCAGGGGCAGGACGAACGGGAGGCAGCCCTGGAGGTGTCCGAGCCCGGGCGGGAACTCCTGCCGCGCGGCGGTCACCGCGAGCCACTGCGCCAGGGTCGTCTTCCCGGAGCCGGCGTTGCCGCGTAACAGGATGCGGGTCTGGCGGGCGAAGGCCGCCTCGACCCGCTGCCGTTCGCCGATGGCCGGTCCGCGGAGCGATGCGGCCGGGGGAATTCCGAGGCCGTCCCGATTCTGTTCGCGGCTGTGGTGAGGTGCCAGCTCCAGGCTCAGATACGCGGTGTCCAGTGGCCACTCGGCATGTTCCCGGCGGCTGAAGTCCAGCCCGAAGATCTTCAGTTCGCTGTAGGACTCGGCGACGAAGGCGGCGTAACGGCGCTCGAACTCGGCGTGCGGGTTGTGCTGGGGGCCGGAGAGCTCGTCCACGATCGGCTGGTATCCGGTGTGCTCCGCCAGCTGTTGGACGAACTCGGGGTCCGCGAAGAGCACTCGGCTTCTGATGGCTTCGACGCGACCGTGCTGCCAGTTGAACGGATCCGTCACCACCACCCCGATGATCATGCCGTCCGCGAAGAGCGCGGCGCCGGACATGCCCGCCCACGGCGAGGCGCCGTCCGCCTGCCGGAGCGGCGGGGTGTGCGGACTGTCGAGCACATAGCGGGCCCGGACCATACGGGAACCGGGCTTGAACGTGCCGACGATCTGCTCGGTGTCGAGCCCGTCCTCGTCGTCGCGCTGCACCTGCGGAAAGCCGATGGCCTGGCAGGATTCCACGGGTTCGAGTCCGGAGGGCACGCCCCAGCGAACGGGTCCCAGCTGCTCGGCCGACTCAGGGGGGAGCAGGCTCTGCCTCCTCGGGGCGAGCAGGAGCGCGGCATCGCACTCACGATCGTGGCGCGCCCACACCACCCGGCACTGCACCTCGCCGACACCGCCGAGCGCCGCGACATTGACCAGGACGCGGTTCTTCACCACATGGCCGGCTGTCAGGACAAGACGGGCTGTCAGGAGGTAGCCGCTGCCTTGCTGGGCGCCGAGCACGGCGGCGATGCGATGGCGTTCCGGTCCCACGCACCGACCGTAGGGCATGCGGCCCGGCCTCGTCAGCGAGTTCCTCAACGGTGCGTCCGCGCAGGGGCGGGCGGTCGGGTCGTACGTACCTTCCTTCCGTGACGTCCAGAGCAACCTCACCACGGGCAGGGACGCCGCCTGGGTTCGGCTTCGCCGGGTGGGACGAGGCTCACGCCTGTCGGCAGCCCGCTTTCTCGGGTGCTGCGGCGGCTGGGCGTAGTGGCGAGTGCCGGCGAGGGCGGCTCTCCTGCGTGGGATTGGGTCGACATCGACACGGCGGGGCGTGGAATTCCTGACGCCCGACTTCCGAATGCCGGCGCTCATACGGCAGTTGAGCCTCGGCCGTCCAACTCCGGGGGCGGCAGCTCCCAAGTGGCAGGGACGTCCTGCACGAGGGGGAGGGGGAGCTGCCCCACAGCGAGACCACGGGAGCTGACCGCCGCGGTTCGTGCTGTCCGCTTCCCGGGCGCTGGACGGCCGCCGGCCGCCGGCTGCCTGCGCCGCGCTACGCGGCCTCGGCGAGGATCCGCTCCACTGCGGGGGAGCGGGGCCGGAAGACGTCGAGGAGGCCGATGGTGCGCAGGGCGGGAGCGAGTTCCCGCATCTGCGTGACGACGGCTGCGTGCTCGGGAGTGCCCTCGGCGAGGTCGTCCAGCCGTAGGGCGTTGGCGACGAATGCAGCCACCGAACCCTTGCGGACGGTCTGCCCGTTGATCGCGGTCGAGTCGACGCCTTCGGGCAGGACGTCTTCGGGGCGTACGGCGGGCTGGTGCTGGTGCTGGTGCGATGACGAATGCGACATGACTGTCCTTTGCATGGTCGTGTTGCGTGCTAGATGTACGTGCTTTCTGCACGCATCCGAAGGTAGCAGGACTCCGTGCTTTTTGCACGTATCATCGAGGTGTGAGTGAAACGACAGGTGACAGCACGTCCGCCGCCCGCGTGGCCGCCGCCATCGGGGCGCTGACCCTGCGGGCCACTCGTGCCGGGCTCTACGGCCGGTTGACCTCCGGGGTGGAGGGCGTGGACGCCACGACCTACCCGGTGTTGTCCGGGCTCGCTCGCATGGGGCCCGTCACCGCCACCAAGCTCGCCGAGGCGATCGGGATGGACCGCACCGTCACCACCCGCTATGCGACCAGGTTGCAGGAGGCCGGGCTGATCGCCCGTCGCCCCGACCCTGCTGACGCCCGTGCCACCAGGCTGGACCTCACCGTTGCGGGCGAGCGGGCGGTCACGGCCTTGCGAGGGGCGATGGAATCCTTCCTGGCCGAGGAGATGGCGACATGGCCGCCGGGTGAGGCCGCCTCCTTCGCCATGCGCCTGGAGCGTCTGACGGAGTCGCTCGCTCAGGGCGAGGCGGACCGTTCGCGCTGAAACGGGCCACGGGCTGCCTGGGCGGTGTCGGACCGCGGGGGTACCGGGGCATGGGCGGTACCGGGGCGTGGGCGAGACCGGCTGCCGGGCCGCCTCCGGCTGCCCCGACCAGTGCCGGCCGCCGAGATCGTGCGCTGCGCCATCTCGGCGCGGGGTGCACCCACGGCACGTCGCCCCGTGCACGCGCAGGGCGGCCAGGGCAGCCAGGAAGGTCAGGGCGGCCGAGGAGGTCAGAGGCCACCTCGACCGGCTCAGCCCGTTCGCCCAGGCCACCGGCTCGGGGTCGTTCTACGCCCTGTGGCACTGCGACGACCGCGCCGACCTCGCCACGCTTCCCCTCATCCGCTTCGGCGACGAAGGCGATCTCGACATCATCGACGGCCTGCGGAACCTGTTCCGGCTGCTCGCGATCGACGACGAGTGGTTCACCCCTTGGGGGAAGGAGCGCGAGGCGGACCCCGACGAGGAGCACTCACCGGGGCACACGGCGTACCTGGCCTGGCTGAAGGAGACGTTCGGCCTGACCGCTCCCACCGACGCGGAAACCGATGAGCTCCTGAGGTCGGGCGGCAGGGCGCACGGAGCCCGGTTCATCGACTGGCTGGAGGAGTTCGGGTCCGAGGAGATCGACTTCGACTCGTGGCGCAAGGAGTTCGGCGGCTCATGAACCTGAAGGTGTACTGCCGGGACGGAAAGGCGCCATGCCGGGCCACCGTCCGCGTCTGTCAGCTCCAAGGGCCGTCCGGGGTGGCGGCGGCTTCGGTGACGTAGACCTCGAAACGACAGGCCGGGCGGCGGAGGCATGGAGGACGCCGCGGGAGACCGGGGCAGTACCGGCCGCGCGCCGCCCGGCCGACGCTCACAAGTCCCGGTCCCCCGAGGGATGGGGGCTAGAGAGGGGGGCTGGGGGGCCGGACTTCATCCATTCTCCGGCCTGATGGTGGAGTCAGTCATAGTTGGCGGGTTTTTGTCGTCGGTCCAAAACCGCGCCGGGCGGGGTGAAACGAGCGGGGCGGCCAGCTCATCTGCGGACTCCTCACGCAGGTAGGTGCGCAGGGACTCGATGGTCTGACCGGAAGCGGCCAGGTCCCACCAGACGATGACAGCGTGCACAGCGGTTGCCTCATCCCTTGAGGCAGGGGACACAGACGGCCTTGATTGTCTACGGCTCGGCGCCAGATGCGGCCCCCTAGCGCGACCAGTACGGCAACGGCTGCCCTGCACCCGCTCGAAGTGCAGCGGGTGCGGGCCTGGTCGGCCTTCGGGTACGGTCAGAACGAGTCCGCTCCCCGGCAGTAGTTCCCTCGTCGCCCTGGCCATGGGATCAGTGTGTGCGCGAGCGGCTCTCCTCAGCAAGCGACTGTTCCAACGCCGCGCATCGAAGCTGCTGGTAGGAGGCCGCGGCAGCGTGTTCCTCGTCCAGGCGGTGCAAGATCCGCGTGACTGCCGGCGGTTGCCAAGCCTGCAACTCGTGGTGCTAGGGCAGTCCCGGCATCGGCTGCGCCCGGTGACTCGCACGCACGGCGCACCCTCCGCGCGGCCGCGTACCCGCTCGTCGGACGGCTGCTCGCCCTGTACTAACCGCCGCCTGGACAACCAGGATTCCGGCCTCGGGGAACATCGGTACAGCGGTTGGCGCTGGGAACGATCATGGTCGGCCAGCGCACCGGTCGGGGCTCCGCTGGGGTTCGCGGAAAGATCGCCGGGCGGGTGCCGGGGCTGACTATGGTCCGCTCGTGCCGGTGGAGTTTCTGACAGATCAGCAGGCCGGGGCGGCGTACGGGAAGTTCGCCGAGGAGCCGACCCGTCCTGAGCCGGAGCGGTTCTTCTTCCTGGACGACGTCGACCGCGATCTGATCGCGCTGCGACGCTCGACGCACCACCAGCTCGGCTTCGCGCTCCAGACGACGACGGCGGGCAGGAGTGAGTATCAGGAGCCGATCGGATCAATCCGTGACGGGCAGGCACTCGGCGAGCAGGGCGACGATGTCACGCCAGGCTCGCTGTGCGTGCCGTGGGTGGTAGCCGACGCCGGGAGGCGCGGTGTGGTCGACCGGCGGGTGGTGGAAGGCGTGAAGGGCTCCTCCGTAGACCACGAGGCGCCAGTCGACGCCCGCGGCCTGCATCTCTGCGGTGAACGCGTCCCGTTGCGCGGGCGGCATGATCGGGTCTTCCGACCCGACCCCGACCCATACCGGGCAGCGAATGCGTGCCGCCTCGCCCGGTCGGCCCGTGGTCAGTGCGTTGACCGTCCCAATCGCGCGCAGGTCGACGCCATCGCGACCGAGTTCCAGTGCGACTGCGCCCCCGGTGCCGTAGCCGATGGCGGCGGTCCGGTCGAGGTCGGCCCGTGGTTCGGCACGCAACACGTCGAGCGCGGCATGGCCGATCCCTCGCATCCGGTCGGGGTCGGCGAGCAGCGGCATGCAACGGGCCAACATGTCTTCTGGGTCTTCCAAATAGCGTCCGCCGTGGAGGTCGAAGGCCAGCGCCACGTACCCCAGCTCGGCCAGAGCCTCGGCTCGGCGGCGCTCGACATCGCTGAGCCCCATCCCCTCGGGTCCGATCAGGACTGCGGGCCGGCGCTCGGCACCGGCCGGGAGCGCGAGGTATCCGATCATCGTCAGGTTGTCGGCCGGGTATTCGACCGTACGGGTTGTGATCGTCGTCATGCGACTGAACGGTAATGACCGTTGCGCCCGCTCGGGGTGGTGTTCACCGATGGCAGACAGCAGTCTGTCCCGACTGCATCACCCGGACGCGTCGACCGCCTGAGCTCGCCATCGTTTGACGACAGGCGGCCGACGCGTCCAAGGAACCCGTGCAATCCGGGGGTTCGCGGCGGCTCGCATCCCATCAGATCCGATGGCGATTGCTGACAGGGTCTAACGACAGATGGGGTCCGGTCCTTCGTACGGAAGGGACCCTTCAATGGCGAACCTGGTCTACAAGCAGGTCTCGACCGACCAGCAGTCCACCGCCCGGCAGAACCTCGTCCTGGACGAGGCCGGGATCGAGGACCCGGTCGTCTTTGAGGAGGACGGCGGCACCACCTCCAGCCGCCTCCACCCACTCCAGCGCCCGAAGTTCCGCGAACTGCTCACCTACGCGCGGCCGGGCGACACCGTGCACCTCTCCGAGATGTTCCGCCTCGTCCGCGGCACCGGCCACATCCTCGACGTGCTCGACGTCCTCCACCGCGACCATCTCGCCCTGCGCATCCACGACGGCGCCTTTTCCGCGATGGACCTCACCGTCCGCCACCCGCGCACCGGAGAGTTGCTGTCCACCGTGAAGTTCATGGTGCAGACCCTCGCCGCCGCCGACGAACTCCAACGCGACCTCCAGCGCGAGCTGACCTACGACGGACTGCGCGCCGCCGAGGCCAAGGGCAGCAAGGGCGGGCGCCGCCCCGCCGTGGCAGCCACGAAGACCGACGACGCCGCGGCCGCGTACCTGCAGGGCCGCTCCATCGCCGCTCTCGCCGGCGACCTCGGCGTCAGCCGCGGCGCGATCCGCACGGCCGTCGCCGATCTCCTGCCTGACCACACCGCCGTCGAGGAGACCGCCTCCTTGCGCTGATGGCGAGTCGTCCTCGGTGAGGAATCATGCCGCCGTCCGGCATCGCGAATCCACGCTCGACTTCTCGGGCCGGGTTCTCGCCCCCCTCCGCTCGGCAGAATCGCCGGTGTTCGATCGACCCGGCTGCCTTCCGAGGTGCGGATCTCGTGCCGTCTGACGGCATGCTCATCGGTAGCCGCGTACAGCCTTATTGGTGGCCAGACCATCCGAACTGGATCACCCCGACCATGTCACCGCATTCCTTGAGCGTCGGCCGCTCCCAGGCTGGGCCCGTCCTAAAACAGCTGCACGGGCTCAAGATCCACACGAGAATCTGGAGTCGAACCGCCGACGGAGGGGACAACCCGTGCAGCCCACACTCAACTTCTGGCGCCACGGACTCGGGGAAGTGCCCGAGTCGGTCTGGCAGCGAACCGAGCTCCAGGTGCTGATCCTGGCGGACAACGGGCTCACGGCTCTCTCACCCAAGGTCGGCGAACTGCACCGGCTCATCACCTTGGACCTTGGCCACAACAAGCTCACCTCGCTGCCCGACACTCTGGGCGACCTGACGGAACTCAGCGGCTTCCTCTACCTGCACGACAACAACCTGTCCCGGCTCCCGGACACGCTGGGAAGCCTGACGCGGCTGCGCTACCTCAACGTCGGCGAAAACCCGCTCACCGCCCTGCCCGAAACCATCGGCCGGATGACGGGGCTGATCGAGCTTCGAGCTCAGCACAATCGGCTGACCAGGTTGCCTGACGGCCTCGGTCATCTGCACAGGTTGCGCGAACTCTGGTTGCGAGGGAACAAGCTCACCAATCTGCCATCCTCGATGGCTGATCTGGGTGAACTGCGGCACCTGGAACTGCGGGAGAACGCACTCACCGAGCTGCCGGAGGTCCTGGCCGATCTTCCACGGCTTCGTCAGCTCGACCTGCGCAGCAACCGCATCGTTGCGCTGCCGGATTGGGTCGCACGGATGCCTGCGTTGGAGAAGCTCGATCTGCGCTGGAACACCTGCGTGCCTTCCCCTCACGTGCTGACCGAGCTGGAAGAGCGCGGGTGTGTCGTCCTGCTGTGAATCACTGATAGCCAAGAGCACCGCTCTATCGGCAAGACCCCCGGTCCGGTGTCCGCGAGGGCCGGCCAGAGGCCGTATCGACGGCGGACACCCGACGCCGTCCGACAGGCACCGGTGGCTTGCGCGATCTTGACCTGGGTGTCGGTCCTGAAGGTGGTCATCGTCTGACCCAGGCTCAGGCTCCCACGCCTGCCGGGTCGTCTGTGGTCGGGTAGCCGGAGCCTGCTGCCGACTCCTGCTCCCCGATCACAGCGACGAGGATCAGGGGGCGGGGCAGGGGCCGCCGGGCCGGAAGCGCTCCACCCCGACGATGTGCCGGACCTTGATCGGGCGCACGATCACCGCGACCCGTTGCTCCCCCGGCATGAGCCACTCGAAGCGGTCGCTGCCCAGGTACTTCTGGGCGAGCCGGTCCATTCGGTCGTGCGCCTCTTCGCCCTCGATGAAGCGGGCCACCTCGCCACTGATCTGCACTCGGTCGAAGGGATCGGTGGTGTCCGCGTGCGAGAGATAGACGCGGGGGTCGAGGCGCAGGTTCTCCTCCTTCACCCGGCCCACCGAGGTGTTGAACGTCAGCTCCCCCTCTCCCTCCAGATCGACCCACATCGGGCTGACCTGTGGCGCCCCATCGGCGAACACGGTGCCGACGTACCAGATGTTGGGGGCTTGCAGACGGGCACGGACGGCTTCGTCGAAGGTCGCAGTCATCCCGGCAGGCTACCAACCATGATCACCAGCGTGTTTCGGGGGAACCAGGCATGCTGGACCAAGACCTTCACGGAGCCCCGGCTCTGCGCCGGTGGCGCGTCCGCCGCCCTCACCGCGAACAACTCGCCACGCGCATGGGCCTCTTCCAGCAGCACCGCACGACGAGTAGCAGCTGGGCGGTTGGGCCTTGTTCTCCCCGCTACCTTCTCGGGAAGGAGGTACGGATGTGAAGGTCGTCTTGATAGGGACTGACTGACACGCCGTCAGTCGACGTCCTTGTTTTCGTCCTGCTGCTCCATGTCCTCTTGATCCATCTTGCGGAACTCCTCGTACACAGCCGTCCCCGGCCCCGCCACATGCACCTCGGAATCCGACCAGTCGGAGTCGTGGAATTCGCGGAAGAACAAGTTGGCGATGCTGTCGTTGATTTCGATGGTGGCCACGCGTGTAGAGCCGGAACACGGAACGGCTTCTCACGCGGCCAGGGCTCATAGCCCGCGTCGTCCACATGGATGTCGATGCCGAGCAGCGGCAGATCGTCGCAGGCGAAGGTCTCCGCGTCGGCCAGATAGAGGTGGTCGTACGGCAGGTCGTGGCCGCTGTCCGGGGCGGCGGCGAGCACCGTATCGGACAGCAGGCCCCGGTACTTCTCCTTGTCGATCGGGGTGACATACGCGATGGCCCGGTCGTAGTCGCAGACGTCCTGCGAGCCCTCCTCGAAGGTGACGGGCATCTCCAGGGCCCGCAGCAGGCGAGCCCAGCCGGCGGGGTCGGTGAAGTCGGTCCGGAGCACGGGAGCGGCGTCCATGCGGGGCAGGCGTATCGGCCGTCGGTCGTGATTCATGTCGTGGACGCTAGTGCCGGGCACTGACAGTACGAGGATTCTGGATGCGGATGGGCCGCGCCACCGTCACAGGCCCCGCGCAGCTACGAGAAGGGCAACGCAGTTCGCACGACGATCAGGCGATCTTGAACGGCGGGTCCAGGCGCTACCTCGGACGTGTCATGAGGAGCGCGGCAGCGCGAGCCAGTCCTGCCAGGTGATGTCGCGGCCCAGATAGCGGGGCTGCTGGAAGGGCCAGTCGGTGGCGATCCACTGCGGCACCAGCGCGTCGAGCGCGTGCTCCGCCTCGCCGCCGACGAGGTCGTCCACCACCCACCAGGAGATCTCTCCATCGGCGCCGGTGCGCTCGGGCGGGTCGATGTAGACGCAGCCGAGGAGCGCCGTCTCCTCCTTGTCCAACAGTGCGTAGTTGAACGACTGGTGCGCGGCTATCTCCTTCTCGTGCCGCAGCAGGTCGATGCGGTCCTCTTCATAGGTCATCGTCTCCTTGGGCCAAGCCCAGGCCGGGCCGAAGATCTCCCACAAGCGCTCTCGGGAGCCCATCACGGCGGGGTAGTCGAGCGCGGTGTCCGCCTCCCGGATCGGTCGCAGGTGAAGCATGGTGTCGGGCACGGGCACGTGCACAGGGTGGACGAAGTCGTCAGGTAGCCAGCTCATAAGGGCCGAGGCTACATCCGGTCGGCGCGGGGTGATCCAGGCGGCGCGGGCTGCACAGGGCAGCCTCCTTGGGGACCAAGTGACCGACCCAGCGGAGACCCCTAACGCGTCCACATCCACATCTCCTCCATCATCGAGGCGTAGTCCTCGGTGTGGCGAACGCGGAAGACAGACATCTCAAGATCTGTTCGCAACCTGCGGCCACAGTGTTCAAGGACCAGTCCTCCCAGCAGCCCCCAGTTGGTGAGGTGGGGTTCTGCGTCCAAGTTGAGGTACTCGCGGTCCTCATCGGTCAGATCCGCCAGATCGATGCCAAGAGCGTTCAGGATGCTTCGGGGGTCCCCGTCGACGTCCCACGGGGATGGGTAGGCGGGGAACCCGGAAGCAAAGAGCGTCGGACCGTCGGGCAGGCAGATCACGTTCTCCGTGTGTGTCTCACCGAAGTCGGGCGCGGCGGAGCCCACGATCAGGGCGCTGGGGTGGCGCTCGTGGAGCGTCGTGACCTGATGCAGGACCGGGGTCATGCCGGCGTCGTAAGTGGCAAGGGCCGGATCGGATATGCGGGTCACGGCGCCCCAGCAGCCAACCGTGATCAGTTCCAGGTCCGAGAGCGTGTCCGCGCACAGAGCCTCGGACGCAGGCAGGGGAGGAAGCTCTTCCAGCACCGCGTCGACCGTAGGGAATGCCTCAGCGAACGCGCGTGCCCGCACGTGGTCGTGAGGCGGCAACTCGGCGGTGCTCTCGGGGCGCGGCGGGTCCAGGAGGGTGATGAAGTATTCATCGGAGTTCGAACTGCGGACGGCCGTCTCGGGCGGGCACGTCCAGAAAGAGAGGTCGCTCATGACAGGAACCGTAGCGGCGACCACTGACATCGTTGTGAGCAGCGTCAGTTGACGTTGCGTCACATGATTGTTCCTCCGGGGCGAGTCGGGCGGGAAGGGAACTATCGGGTAGGCAGGCCAAGGTGCTGGATCTCGCGGGGGCGCCGGGAGCCAGGAGCCAGGAGCTAGCAGTGCCGGGAGTCGGAAGCCAGGAGAGTCGGGCGCCAGGAGCCAGGAGCCAGGAGAGCCGGGAGTCGGGAGCAAGGGCAGAGACTTCCCAAGTGAATCCGCATTGGCGCTACTTGTGTGCGCATCTCCGAGTTGCCGACCGTTTCCTGAGCCTACGATTCGGCGGGCATTGAGTCATGGAGGAACGGGAGCATGGTGACTGGTCAGTGGGAGATGCTCGGTGAAGCGAGCGGCATCGAGGCGTATGTGCACCGCCCGGCGGGTGAGGTGCGGGGCGCGGTGGTGGTCTGCTCCGAGCTCTACGGAGTGAACGCCTACGCCCGCGACACCTGCGCAGAGTTGGCGGCGGCCAGGTAGGTGGCGCTGGCACCCGACTACTACTGCGGCGATGTGCGCAGGCGTACGGCGAGGGCGGCGATGTCGTCGTCGAGGCGTCCTTTGCTGTGGTGGAGGAGGTCGCGGTGCAGGGCCGTGAGCAGCTCGTGGGGAGTCGTCGCGGGTTGCTGTCGCATCCAGGCCGCCAGAGGGAAGAACTGGCCGTTGTGGGTGCGGGCCTCGGCGATCCCGTCGGTGTAGAGGAGCAGGAGGTCGCCGGGGGTGAAATCGTAGGTGTCGACGGTGTAGTCGTCGCCGATCAGGTCTGCGAGGTTGAGCAGCGGCGAGGGCGCGGTGGGTTCGAGGGCACGCACTCCCCGGCGGTTCAGGAGCAGCGGCGGGGGGTGTCCGCAGTTGAGGATCTCCATACGCCTGCCTCCGTGCGGGATCTGGACGAGGAGGCCGGTGGCGAAGCGCTCCATGGGCCCCTCGGGGGGATAGGCGGCGTTGTAGCGGGTGCTGCTGGCATCGAGGCGGCGGGCGACCTCGACCATGTCGGCTTCGCTGAAGGCGGCCTCGCGGAAGGAATTGACGATCGCTGCGGCCGCCCCCACCGCCGGCAGGCCCTTGCCCCGCACATCACCGATGAGCAGCCTGACCCCGTATCGCGTATCGACCACCTCGTAGAAGTCCCCGCCGATCCGGGCCTCCGCCGCGGCCGCAAGGTACAGCGACTCGATCTCCACGCTCCCCAAGCGGCGCGGCATCGGACTGAGCACCACCTGCTGCGCGGCGTCGGCGACGAGCCGCACCTGAAAGAGGGTCCTCTCCCGCTGGAGCCGGACATGACTTCCGTACGCGGCCGCCACGGTCACCGCGATGATCCCCGCGGCCGTCCACCACGTCCCCAGACCGGGGAAGACGATGCTGAGGCCGATCATCAGAAAGAGGCAGACCGTGCCCAGCAGGATGGTGGGGAGCACCGGCCACATGGCGGCCGCGAGGGCCGGCGCCGCCGGCAGGAGGCGGCTGAAGGCCATGTCCGGGGGAGTGGCGTAGGCCAGGCTGGCGATGACGACGGTCAAGATCACCGGCGACATCCGCACAAGCTTCCCTCGGTCGTGGCGACGAGGGAGCCGCGGCCGTCCAGACTCGATCACACTCCACAGAATATCTACGCAATCAGGACATAGCGTCTTGACGGGTCGCAGTCGGCCGCCCGTCCCGCTCGCCTGTCGCCGCGCCAATGCCTCTGGGGTCTGGCGAATGGCGGTCGGTATTGCGGGCTCGCGCGCACCGCCTCCCCCTCCCGTCCCGGCTTCCCGCCCCCGGCTCCGCCCGCTCGCGCGGCTTGACGGGTGCCATAGGGGTAGGGGGCGCAGGCTCGGTGGTCGTCAAGGTTCGGCCAGGTAGGGGAGTCACCCGGACCGGAGTCGAACGAGTGAACGACTCGCCTTGTCTGGATGTGCGCAGCCGCCGCGTTCTGCAGACCTGGTGTGAGGGTGGCCGCGCACGCCTCCGGGTAACGATCCGGGTGCCCGCCGACCGGGTGATGGGCACCAGTGCCGGTGTCGATGTGTCGATGCGTCGATGTCACCCGCTGATGGCCAAGGCTCCGGGCCCCGCTGCCGGCGAGCCGGGGCAGGTCTTGGCCAGTCGTCGCAGGTCTTGGCCGGCCGTCGCGGGGTGCCGTGCCGCGACGGGGGGCGCCATGCCCCTTCGCGTCCCCGCCTACCTCCATGCCGTGCTCACTGAGCGTAGTGGCCTCTTATGGCCCCTTACTCGTCACGGGCTGGTCTTGACTGGTCTCCGACGGCGCTCGCCGGGCGCCGCGCCGTGGCGTCGTGAACTTTGCGTGATACCTCAAGGTGGGCGCTGTGCAGGCGAGTTGATTTTCTTGACGCCCGTGTGAACGGCGGTTCGAGAGCGGCCGCGGGGATATGGTGACGGCTTCCCTGACCCGTTCCGGAGGTGACTGCCTGGTGTCCGGCAAACGCTTCGTCCACCTGCACAATCACACTGAGTATTCGATGCTGGATGGCGCGCAGCGGCTCAAGCCGATGTTCGCCGAGGTCGATCGGCAGGGAATGCCGGCCATCGCCATGAGCGATCACGGCAACCTCTTCGGTGCGTATGAGTTCCAGCAGGTGGCGAAGGAGTACGCCGCTGTGAAGCCGATCATCGGCATCGAGGCGTACGTGGCCCCGTCCTCCCGGCGCAGCCGAAAGCGGGAGTTCTGGGGACCGGGGGGCCAGAGGGCCGTCTCGGATGACGGGGAGGGGTCCAAGGACGTCTCGGGAGGCGGTCGCTTCACCCACATGACCATGTGGGCCCAGAGCGTCCAGGGCCTGCGGAACCTCTTCTGGCTGAGCACACAGGCCAGCTACGAGGGACAGTTCCCGGCCGGCAAACCGCGCATGGACCGCGAGCTGATCGCCGAACGGCCGGACGGCATCATCGCCACCACCGGCTGCCCCTCCGGCGAGATCCAAACCCGTCTACGCCTGAACCAGTTCGACCAGGCCAAGGAAGCCGCAGCCGCCTACCAGGACATCTTCGGCAAGGAGAACTACTTCCTGGAGCTGATGGACCACGACCTGCCCATCGAGCGGGACGTGCGCGAGGGCCTGCTGCGCCTGGCCGCCGAGCTGAACCTCCCGCTGCTGGCCACCAATGACGCGCACTACGTCACCGAGGACCAGGCCGACGCCCACGACAATCTCCTGTGCATCGGGGTCGGCAAGAACAAGGACGCCCCGAACCGCTTCCGCTTCAACGGCACCGCCTACTACCTCAAGACCGCCGACGAGATGCGTCGCCTGTTTGCCGAGCTGCCCGAGGCATGCGACAACACCCTGCTGATCGCCGAACGCGTCGAGCCCTACGACGAGGTGTTCGACTACGTCGACGAGATGCCCCGGTACCCGGACGTTCCCGAGGGGGAGACCCAGGAGTCGTGGCTGCGCAAGGAAGTGCTCCAGGGCCTGACCGCGCGCTACGGCGCCCCCCTCCCGCAGCACGTCCTGGACCGGTTCGAGACCGAGATGGCCGTCATCGGCCCGATGGGCTTCAGCTCCTACTTCCTCGTCGTGGCCGACATCTGCCGCTACGCCCGGGACAACAAGATCTCCGTCGGGCCGGGCCGCGGCTCGGCCACCGGCTCGATCGTCGCCTACGCCACCCGCATCACCGAGCTCTGCCCGCTTGAGCACGGCCTGCTGTTCGAGCGCTTCCTCAACCCCGAGCGCATCAACCCTCCGGACGTCGACCTGGACTTCGACGACCGCCAGCGCGACCAGATGGTCCGCTACGTCACCGACAAATACGGCGACGAGTTCACCGCCATGGTGAACACCTTCGGCAAGATCAAGGCCAAGAACGCCATCAAGGACAGCTCCCGCATCCTCGGTTACCCCTTCGCGCACGGCGAGCGCATCACCAAGGCCCTCCCACCGGACCAGAACGGCAAGTCCATCCCACTCGACGGGATCTTCGACTCCACCCATCCGCGCTATGGCGAGTGCGGCGAGATCCGCCAGATGTACGAAGGCGAGCCCGACGTCCGCAGGGTGATCGACACCGCCCGCGGGGTGGAGGGCCTGACCCGGGGCACCGGCGTGCACGCCGCGGCGGTCATCCTGTCCAAGACCCGGTTGACCGACCGCATCCCGCTGCACATGCGCGCCAAGGACGGCGTGAAGATCACCGGGTTCGACTACCCCAGTTGCGAAGACATGGGGCTGATCAAGATGGACTTCCTGGGACTGCGGAACCTGGGCGTCATCGACCAGGCCATCGCCAACATCCGCGACAACCGCGGGGTGCACCTCGCCACCGTAGACCCGCAAGACGGCGACGCCTCGACTCTCGTCATCCCCCTGGACGACGCTGCGACCTTCCGGCTGCTGGCCGAGGGCAACACCTTCGGGGTCTTCCAGCTCGACGGCGGCGGGATGCGCGCCCTCCTCAAGCAGATGGCGCCGACCCGGTTCGAGGACATCGCCGCGGCCCTGGCCCTCTACCGGCCCGGCCCGATGGCCGCCAACGCCCACACCAACTACGCCCTGCGCCAGAACGGCAGGCAGGAACCCTCGCCGATCCACCCGGAGCTGAAGGAAGCCCTGGACCCGATCCTCGGCTCCACCCACCACCTGCTCATCTTCCAGGAGCAGATCATGGCCATCGCCCGCCGGCTGGCGGGCTACACCCTGGGCGGCGCGGACATGCTGCGCCGCGCCATGGGCAAGAAGAAGCCGGAGGTACTGGCCGCGGAGTGGGAGAAGTTCCACGACGGCATGACCGCCAACCACTACTCCGAGCAGTCCATCAAGGCGCTCTGGGACGTCATGCTCCCGTTCTCCGGCTATGCGTTCAACAAGTCCCACACCGCCGGCTACGGCCTGGTCGCCTACTGGACCGCCTACCTCAAGGCGAACTACCCGGCCGAGTACATGGCGGCACTGCTGACCTCCGTCGGCGACGACAAG
Organism: Streptomyces sp. NPDC026575; assembly: GCF_055567415.1. Classification (NCBI taxonomy): domain Bacteria; kingdom Bacillati; phylum Actinomycetota; class Actinomycetes; order Kitasatosporales; family Streptomycetaceae; genus Streptomyces; species Streptomyces sp. NPDC026575. Next base: position 17,007 of record NZ_JBVHQM010000038.1, on the reverse strand, counting down.
GACAAGGCCGCCGTCTACCTCGCCGACGCCCGCAAGAACGGCGTACGCGTTCTGCCACCGGACGTGAACGCATCGGCCGCGGAGTTCACGGCCATCGGCGACGACGTCCGCTTCGGCCTGCGCTCCGTGCGCAACGTCGGTGACAACGTTATCGACGCCATCGTCCAGGCCCGCAAGCAGCACGGCGCCTTCACCTCCTTCGCCGACTTCCTGGACAAGGCGGAGATCGCCGCGCTCAACAAAAGGGCGGTCGACTCCCTGATCAAAGCCGGCGCCTTCGACTCGCTCGGCCACACCCGCAAGGGCCTCGCCGCGATCCACGAGGACGCCATCGACTCGGTCATCCCGGTCAAGAAGGCAGCCGCCTACGGCCAGGACGACCTGTTCGCCGACCTGGGCGGCCTGGAGTCCGACACCCCCGCCTTCGGCCTCGACTTCACGATCAGCGACACGGAGTGGCCACGTCGGCAGCTGCTGGCGACCGAGCGCGAGATGCTCGGCCTGTACGTCTCCGCCCATCCGCTCGACGGCGCGGAACACCTCCTCGCCGCCCACCGCGACGCCTCCATCGCCGAGCTGCTCGGCTCCGGCCGCACCACGGGGGAGATCAAGCTGTCCGGGCTGATCGCCGGTGTGCAGCGCAAGATGACCAAACAGGGCAACCCCTGGGCCATCGCCCATCTCGCCGACCGCGACGGCTCGATCGAGGTCCTGTTCTTCCCGGCGAGCTACCAACTCCTCCAGCACGCGCTCGTGGAGGACAACGTCATCGCCGTCAGGGGCCGCATCGAGGAGCGCGACGGCACCCTGAACCTCCACGGACGGGAACTGGAGGTCCTCGACGTGTCCTCCGTCGAGGGCGGGGGCCGGCCACCCGTGCAGCTCCATATGCCGGTCCACCGCGTCAACACCTCCGCCGTCGCGGAGCTGAAACGCATCCTGGGCGCCCATCCCGGCGACTCGCCGGTGCACCTGCGGGTCAGGTCTCCCCAGACGACGACGGTGTACGCGCTCGGCAGACTGGTGAACGCCGCGACCCTCGCCTCCGACATCAAGGGCGCGTTCGGCCCCGATGCCTGGGCGGGTACGACATGACCGCCGACCGACCGGCCGCGACCACCGCACGGCAGGAGACCGACGACACCCCGGACTGCCCGCACTGCGGAAGAGCGGGCCTGATGTCCGCCCGCTTCCCCCACACCTGGCACGGGCACACGGGGCAGCCGGTCCGCGGGTTCAAGGAGGCGGTCCTGTGCGCCACGTGCGACGACGGCGAGGGGACGGTCACAGAGTTGTCGGCGCTGATCGACGCACAGGGAGCGGTGCACCCGGCAGACGTCGAGACGTTCCTCCGGCTGGCTGTCGCCTGGATCGACAACGCCCGTCGCCGCGCACCCGATGCGAAGGCGTTGGCGGAGGAGGAGCGACGCTGGCACCTCGGTGAGCTGTGACGACGTTGCCGGCCGGTGCCGTGCTGTGCCGTGCTGTCATGCTCCTTCGTTACGCGAGTGCGTTATGTGAGTCCATCACGCTTGCCTCGTTGCCTCGTTGAGCATCATGGCGAGGTCCTCGCGCGTGATGCGTCGACGGTAACCGTCGGGTCTGCTGCGGCAGTTGGACGGGTCCAGAGGGTGAGGTCGCTGCTGGTGGCGACGGCCAGGGTGCGTCCGGAGGGGGAGAAGCCGGCGGTCCGCAGTTCTGAGTAGTTGGAGTCGAAGATGTGCCACCAGCGCTCGCCGTGCGGTCCGCGGTGGGGCATTCCTCCGTCTGTGGAGAGCAGGACCCGGTGGTGCGGCCATTCGGGGCTGACGATTTCCAGGCTCCAGCCGTCGGAAGTGGTGGTGTGGAGGCCGCCTCCGAAGAGTCCGGCGATGCGCACTCGGGTCCCGGCGATCGGTCCGAGTCCGGGGCATGACAGGTCAGGCACTGCGTCCGGGGTGCTGTCGTCGGGATCAGGGTCGCGGTCCCTGGCCATCTTCTCGCCGGTAAGGGTGTCGAAGAGCCCGTGCCCGGCGGCCGAGACCACCATGACCAGGTCGTGGCCGGTGTCGGGGGCGATGGCGAAGCCGATGCCGAGCAGGCCGCCAATGGGCTTCCGCCGGTTCAGGACCGGGCGCCAGGGAGCGGGCGGAGAAATCTCGGGGGCGGAAAGGAAGCGTTCGCGCAATTGCTGCTGGTACTCCGAGATCAAGGTGCTCCCTCACGTTCAGCAAGGCCGTCGGCCGACTCAAGGCGTGCCTGGCTTCCGACCGGTTTCGCTCGAAGGTACCCTGCGTGATTTCCAAGGCTCCAGCGACGACATGGGGTCGGGTGGCCGGGTGGTCGGGGCCGCAGCGGGCCCCGGCCATCCGACCGTGGTCCTCGCAGGTCAGCCCCGGGTCACCGGTGACTGAAGTTCCGTCACCCAGTCGTCGCGGTTCTCCGGGCACTCCAGGTTGATCTCCCGGGGTATCCGGCCGACTGGTAGCCGTTGCCGTCGATCCAGCGAAATCATGGCGGTCTCCAGCTCGGCGCGCCGCAGCCGCAGCATGCCGCGCAGCTCCTCCGCGGCAACCTTCTCCTCCACGACGTCCCGCACCTGCTGGAGGGTGAAGCCGAGGTCCTTGAGCGCGATGACTCGGTTGAGCCGGGCGAGTTGGGCGGCGGCGTAGTAGCGGTAGCCGGTCGCGGGGTCGACATGGGCCGGGCGCAGCAGTCCGGTCGCGTCGTAGTGGCGCAGCATCCGGACCGAGACGCGGCCGTGCCGGGCGAAGTCTCCGATGGTGAACATGGTGTCTCCAAGTGCAGCGCCTGACACGGTGTGAGGGTCAAGAAGCTACGTGGCCGCAGTGAGCGCGAGCGCTGCTCTGGGTCGGTGGGGCGCCTGCGGCCCCGTCCATTGCCAGGTGGGGATGCGGGCGCGGGGGCGGGTCGGGGTGACGGTTTTGCACCGTATACGGCTGGGATGGACGGCTCCTACCGTGGCGCCGGCGGTGTGGGTTGTTCGGTCGCGAGAATTCGGTCGTGAGAAGGGGAACGGTGGCGAGGATGCCGCGACGTTCGCAGGCGGTGGCTTCTGCACAGGAGCCCGGTGCCGGGGCCAGGTTCGAGCTCTTTCCGTCGGTGCATGTGGCCGGTGGCCGGGTGGTGCACCTGGTCGGGGACGGTCTGGTGCCGGAACTCGACCGGTGTGATCCGTTGGAGGCGGCGTTGGCCTTTGAGGAGCAGGGCGCCAGGTGGTTGCACCTGGTGATGGCCGAAGAGGAGGACGGGGGCGTCGACCTCGGGCAGGCCCAGCGCGTCATCGAGGCCGTCAGCATCGATGTCCAGCTGATGTGCCGGGCCGGCGTCGACGACGAGGCTGCCCTTGAACGCGTACTTGCCGCCGGTTGCGCCCGCTTCCACCTCGGCCGCGGCGCCCTGACCGACCTCCGCTGGTGCGCGAAGGCCATCGCCCGGCACGGCGAGCGGGTCGGCGTGAGCCTGCCGGTCCACCTGACCGATCGCGGCCCGCGCCTGGCCGGGCCGGGGCGTGGCGCCGACGCCGGCGACCTGTGGAGCGCGCTCACCATGCTCGACGACGCCGGCTGCGCCCGCTACGTGGTCACCGACGTCAGCCGGGAAGGAAGCCTCGCCAGCCCCAACCTGGAACTCATCAGCGACGTGTGCCACCGGACTGCTGCTGCCGTGCTGGCCGCGGGGGGTATCGCCACCTTGGACGATCTGCGCGCAGTGGCCGCACTGGCCCCGTACGGAGTCGACGGCGCTCTCATCGGCCGCGCCCTGTACACCGGGGCCTTCCACCTCTCCCAGGCGTTGGCCTGCGTGGCCAGCAGTGGGTAGCGGGTATGCCGACGTTCACGGATTCTCCGTACGGTGCCGTCAGCTCGTCGCCGATCACGCGCAACCCGACTTGGGCCGCAGGACACCGGCGCGCGTTCGGCGCACGGTCGCGGCCACCAATGGGACAGCCCGGCCTCAGTCGGCCTGGCGGGCCAATTCCCGGGGTGCGGCAGCCAGGACGGTGTCGAGGAGAGCGCGGGAGGTGTTCAGTGCCTCGATCTCGCGGGTCATGCGCTCCCGTTCGGCTCTCAGCTGACCGACCAGGTCGGGGCAGGTCGGCGCGAGACGGCCGTCGTCGTCGCGGATACAGGGCAGGACCTGTGCGATGACGGCGGTCGACAACCCGGCCATCAGCAGGCAGCGGATGCGGCGCACGGTCTCCAGGTCCGCCTCGCTGTACTCGCGGTAGCCGCTGGAAAGGCGCTGGGGAGTGAGCAGGCCCTGCTTCTCGTAGTAGCGCAACGAGCGTTCGTGCACGCCGGAACGCTGGGCCATCTCCTTCATCCGCATCGGAGCTATCTCTTCCCCCGACTCAGAGACATGACTCTGAACAGCTTGACTCTGAACGGTTTCGCTTTGAACGGCTTCACTTTGAATGACTTGACTCTGACATCAATGTCAGAGTTTAACGTCCTGGACATGGCTTCTGAACAGGCATTTCTCCAGACGCAGCGCTACCAGCTCGATGTCGACGTACGGGGCAACGGGCCCGCGCTGCTGCTCGCGCACGGGGCCGGCGGCGGCATCGAAGGCAACTTCGGTCTCGTGCTTGACGATTGGGGGCGGGACCACACGACGATCGGTCCGTCCTACCCGGGCGTGGGTCGTACGCCCCTCCCGGACGCGCCGCTCGACCTCGACGCGCTCGCCGACGCCATCGTGGCGTCCGCCGTCGACAACGGGCACGAGCGGTTCGCCGTGATCGGTGAATCGCTGGGCTCCGCAGTGGCGGTTCGGGCCGCGACCCGACACCCCGAACGCGTCACGGCCCTCGTGCTCACCGCCGGATTCGCGGTCGCCGACCCCGTGGTCGGGGGCGCGGCGCAGCTCTTCGCCGCCCTTGGGGCGGCGGGCGAGTGGCGGGCCGTGGCCCGGCTCGCGCTGCTGTCCTGCCTTTCGGAGCGACAGCTGGCCGCGATGTCCCCGGAGAACGTCGAGAGGGCCGTCGACGGAGCGCTGGCCGCGATGCCCGCTGGAGTCCTGGCCCACTTCGAGCTGATCACGCGCCTGGACGTCCGCGACGACCTCGGCCACATACGCGTGCCCACCCTGGTGGCGGTGCCGACCGGCGACCGGCTGGTGCTGCCCGACAGCCCGCGTCGACTCGCCGCGGGCATTCCCGGCGCCACGACGGTCGAGATCCCTGGCGGCGCGCACGTCCTGGACGAGGCGGACCGGGCGGTGTGGCTGGGGCACGTACGACGGTTCCTCGCCGAGACGGCCTCCTGACACCCAGCCGGCCGGTCGTCGGTGTCGATGCCGCTACCGACAGACGCTGCTACCGACAGAGCCCGCTACCGAAAGAGCCTGCTACGGACAGAGCCTGCTACGGACAGAGCCCGCTACGGACAGAGCCCGCTACCGACCGAATCCGCTCGTCCGGTGGCTACCAAATGTCCGGGGTCGGAATGGCTCGGCGGAAGTCGCCGGTTCGTAGCGCATCGGTGGGTATCGACCAGTGCATCCAGCCGCCGTCGCCGCCGAGGTACCACTCGTCCTGTCCCGACAGCTGGAGGAGGTGGTGGTAGACGGTCGGGTCCTCGCCCCACGGCACCATCGGCGAACTCCCCGTGGGGAACTTCGGCCAGCCAAAGGCCATGTCCTCGGAATCGAGCGCCCCGGGCCGCTTGGACCAGTCGGTGAGCAACTCCTCGACGTGCTGACCGGGCATGGCCCGGGCCATGTGGTCGGCCTCGGGGCCCAGGTCCAGGGCGTGCCAGGCCGGGTCCCAGGTGTCGGGGAAGTCGAAGCCGGGGGTGGCCGCCCAGGCGACCGGGTCGAAGACGCTCGACCGGGCAGGTGGGTGCGTCTCGACGGCGTGTGCGGAACGGGCTGCGATCACCTTGCCCCTTTGCGGGTCGAAGGAGTTGTACTTGATCGCCAGCTCGTAGGAGGCGGGGTCGCACTGCTCGGAGTCGGTGTCCAGAGAGAAGAAGTTGAGCAGGCCCGTCCCCGCGGGGAGGACGTCGCCGAGCCAGGGGGCCAAGGCGTCGACGTCGAGGACGGCGATCAGGCTCAGCGGAAAGCCGTCGCATGTCGGCCAGGGCGTGCCCGGTTCGAGCATCGCCCGGCCGCCGAACCGGCTGTGGCCGGCGGCTTCGCCGGGACCGGCCTCGGCGAGCGCGAATCCGGGTCGGGCGAGGCGGACCAGGCCGGCGGCGAGACCTGTGCCGAGTCGATCGGCACAGAAGTCACGGAGGGCGGAGCGGGTGGTCTCTGGATCCATACGGGCAGTCAACCACCCGCCTCTGACAGTCGGTGGGGACAAGCTGGTGCCATCTCGCGGGGCTGCCCATCGGCGGGGCCTGCCGCCGGCTCACGTCCGGAGCCGCCCGCGGCCAGAATCGCCGCGGACACGATTCATGAGCTCCTTGGCTGACGGCTGGTGGCTGGCGGCTGGCGGCTGACGGCTGGTGGCTGGCGGCTGGCGGCCGACCCCCGAGAGCTGACGCCTGACCGCCGACGCCCGACCGCCGTCGCCAGCGAAGCCGTTGGCTTGGCTACCGTCTGCCGACTCCGACCGTCGTCCGTACTTCCCCACCATTCACCGTGCTGTGTCCTCCACCTCGGAAACGTGAACCGGGCCGGGAGCGGCCGGAGCCGGGAAGAGCCATTGGCACGGGGGAGGCCGGCCCTTCCCGGCAGACACATCGTCAGCCGGACAGCTGCGCCGACCCCAGGGCCGAACGGCCCTCCCTCAGACCGCGATCGGCCCTCGGCAACGGGACGGTCGGACCCCATTGCGGACGGCTGCGAATGGCCGGTCGGCGCCGGTGCCCGCCGGCGCCGCCGCGGTGATCACGTACGCTTCCGGGCAGACGTACGGGATCTTTGGAGCAGCACGGGCATGTCCGAATCGCAGCAGTACGCACCGGCCGCGAGCGGTCCGCACGGGCCGCAGCTCCCTGCACCGGACCGGATGCGCAGCCTGCTCGACGCCGTGATGAGCCTGGGGCGGGGGCTCGAACTCCCGCAGGTGCTCAGGGGCATCGTGGAGGCGGCGGTCACCCTTGCCGACGCGGAGTACGGGGCACTGGGCGTGGTCGGCGACGGACAGCTCTCGCAGTTCCTGCCCGTCGGGATGTCGGACGAGCTCATCGGGCTGATCGGCCGGACGCCGTGCGGTCGCGGCATCCTCGGGGAGCTGATCCGCAACCCGGCGCCGCTGCGGCTCACCGATCTCACCCGGCATCCGCACAGCTATGGCTTTCCGGCCAACCATCCCCCGATGCGGACGTTCCTGGGAGTGCCGGTCCGGGTCCGCGACGAGGTGTTCGGCAATCTCTACCTCACCGAGAAGCGGGGCGGTGGCTCGTTCGACGCCGACGACGAGGCCGTGTTGACCACACTGTCCATCGCGGCGGGGGTGGCGATCGACAACGCCCGCATGTACCACGAGAGCCGCCGCCGCGAACGGTGGTTGGAGGCACTGGGCGAGATCACCCGCAGCCTGCTCTCCGGTACCGACGCCGACGAGGTGCTGCGGCTGATCGCCCAGCGCGCACAGGACGTCGCCGGCGCGGACTGCGCGGCGGTCCTGTTGCCGGCGCCCTCGTCCGCGGACCAGCTGGCGGTGGCGGTGGCGTGCGGTACGGGCGCGAGCCGGATCCTGGGGCTGCGCGTACCGGCCGACGGATCACTGCCCGGGATGGCCGTCCGCAGCGGCCGACCAGTGGTCAGCGCCGATCTGCGGGCCGACCCACGGGCGTACCCGCTCGGTCCGGACGCTCCCGGCGCCGAGGCCGCGCACCCGCCCGGGGAAGCAGAGTCGCACGGCGCGGCGCTGAACGGAGAGCCCATCGAAGCGTACGGGCCGACGGTCGCCGTCCCGCTCCAGGTGGACACCGGCTGCGGGGCACTGCGGCTGAGCCGCCTGGCCGGGCGACCCGCCTTCGACGACGCCGAGGTCACCCTGATATCGGGCTTCGCCGACCAGGCCGTGATAGCGCTCGAACTCGCTCGTCGTCGGGACGAGTCGGAGGAACTGACGGTCCTTCACGACCGTGACCGGATCGCCCGGGATCTGCACGACCTCGCCATTCAGCGGCTGTTCGCGACCGGCATCACCCTGCAGAGTGCGACCCGGCTGATCGACCGTCCGGAGGCCGCCGAACGGGTCGGCCGTGCGGTCAGCGATCTGGACACCACCATCAAAATCATCCGCTCCACCATCTTCGGGCTGCGCACCACCGGGGACGGCAAGGGCGGCCGCGGTCTGCGCCGCGACCTGACCGAGACCGTGCAGCGGGCGACCGGCCCCCTCGGCTTCAGCCCGGCGCTCCGGATCGACGGCCCGGTTGACGCCGCGGTCCCAGACGAACTGTCCCAGCACCTGGTGGCGGTGACCGCGGAGGCGCTCAGTAACGCCGCCCGCCACGCCCGCGCCCGCCACCTGGACGTGACCCTGTCGGCGACCGTGGACGCGGTGACGCTGACGGTGACGGACGACGGGGTGGGCGTCGGGGACGCACCGCACACCGGGGGGCTGGCCAACATGCTGGCCCGCGCCGATATGCACGGCGGTCGGCTGGCCGTCGAGAGGCCGGAGGGCGGGGGCACCCGCATCGTATGGCGGGTGCCGCTGCCCGGCTGACCCGGCCCGTGCCGCTGCCCGACTCGCCGGTCCGTTCCGGTGCCGGACGCGGGGAGGGGGTCGGGAACCGCGTGACGCCGGGCGCCGTTCGGCTCGCGGCACCCCGGGAGCGGCGGGTCAGGCGCCTGGGGGTGGTCCCGCGGGCCCACTGTCATGCCCGTGGCCCCTTCAGCCGTTCGACGACCATCGCCGCCTGGACCCGGCGGCCCACCCCCAGCTTGGACAGGATCGCGGACACCCGGTTCTTGACCGTCTTCTCCGAGAGGAACAGCCGGTCCGCGATCTGACGGTTCGTCAATCCCTCGCCGATCAGGTCCAACACCTGCCGCTCGCGCGGTGAGAGCAGGCCGAGTTCGGACGTCTCCGCCTCGGCCGCCCGGCCCCGGCCCGGCTCGCGCAGTCGCTCCATCACCCGGGTCGCGGTGCGCGGATCCAGCATCGACTGCCCCGCCGCGACCGTGCGGATCGCCTGCACCAGCGCACTGCCGTCGATCTGCTTGAGTACGTAGCCGGCCGCCCCGGCCATGATGGCGTCGAACAGCGCCTCGTCGTCGTCGAAGGACGTCAACATCAGGCACGCCAGCTCCGGCATGCGGGCCCGCAACTCCCGGCAGACCACGATCCCTTCGTGATCGCCTTCGGGCCCGCCGGTGCCGCCGAGCCGGACATCCAGGACGGCCACCTGCGGCCGGATCGCCGGCACCCGGGCGAGGGCCTGCCGGGCGTCCCCCGCCTCCCCGACGACCGCTATGTCCTCCTCCGCCTCCAGAAGGTCCCGTACTCCGCGGCGGACCACCTCGTGGTCGTCGAGGATGAAGACGCGCAGCGGCGCATCGGGGGCGCCGGCGGATGCGTCGGGGGCAGGGTGAACGGGCTGCTGGTTCATGCACTCTCGCTCTGTGGTTCTCGCGGTTCGGCGGGGCACAACGGTCCCGACCACGAGGTTCGTCGGGCCCGGCGGCCGGCGCAAGGGCCGAACGGCCCTGGGGGATCGGGGCCCTTCGGGCACGGCACCGCGTTGCGATACTGACGCCCCCCGTCAGGAGGTCGCCCCCATGCATCAGCCCAGCCAGCCGTACCAGCCCGGCCAGCCGTACCAGCCCCCGCGTTCCGCTTCGTCCGTACCGTCCGGATGCCCCGCCGCGGATACCGTAGGCGGCGAGTACCACGCCCTGCTCGCCCGGCACGACGCCATGCGGCTGCGGCAGCGCATCCTCGGTCAGGGCCGGGCACCCGCACCGGACTTAGCGTCCGCCGCCTACGACGGTGCCGCGGACCAGCGGCTGATCACCCAGTACCTCGACCTGGTCACGCCGTTCGGCGAGCTGATCGCCCGCCTCTACGACGAGATGTTCGCCCGGTGGCCCTACCTGCGATCGCTGTTCCCCGCGTCCATGGAGTTCCAGCGCGCTCATCTGGCCCGCGCCTTCTGGTACCTGATCGAGAATCTGCACCGCCCCGCCGAGGTGGCCGCCTACTTCCGGCAGCTTGGTCATGACCACCGCAAGCTCGGGGTGCGTCCGGTGCACTACGAGGCGTTCGAGACGGCGCTGTGCGCGGCGCTGCGGAGCACCGCCGGGCCCCGCTGGGCCGAGGCGGTGGAACAGGCATGGGTGCGGATGCTGCGGTTCGCCGTCGCGTCGATGGTCGAGGGCGCCGATGCCGCACTCGCCGAACCCCCGTGCTGGCAGGGCACGGTGACCGCCCACGAGCGGCGCCGCCCGGACCTCGCGGTGCTGCGGGTGCGGCCGCACGAGCCGTATCCGTACCGGGCCGGCCAGTACGCGGCGGTCGCATCGCCGCTGATGCCGCAGGCGTGGCGGCACTACTCGCTCGCCTCGGCGCCCGTGGCCGACGGTGAGGTGGCCCTCCACGTCCGGCGGACCGGCCCCGGCGGCGTCAGCGAGGCCCTGGTCGACGGCACCCGGGTCGGCGACACCCTGCGGCTGGGCCCGGCACACGGCACGATGACGCTCCAGGACGAGGACCGCTCGCGCGATCTGCTCATGGTGGCGGGCGGCACGGGCTGGGCGCCGATCAAGGCGCTGCTGGAGGAGTGGGAGGGGCGCCGCCGCGGGACCGCCGGTCTTCCGCAGCGCCCGGCGGGCCGGGTCCACCTCTTCGTCGGCGCCCGCAGCCGCGCCGAGCTGTATGACGCCGCGGCACTGGCCCGGTTGGCGACGCGCCACGACCGGCTGCGGTTGGTCCGGGTGCTGGACGAGGACGCCGCCCCGGGCAGTAGCGACCCGCTGTCCGAATGCGGGCCCCTGGCCGAGGCGGTGGCGCGGGACCGGCGGTGGTCGCGGCACGTCGCCTTCGTCAGCGGTCCGCCGGCCATGGTCGGTGCCACCGTCGCGCGGCTGACCGCGGCCGGCATGCCCGCCGACCAGATCCGCCACGACCCGGTGCCGGACGTGCTGACCTCGCCGGCCGACCGCTGCCCGGCGCACACGGAGGACGGCGCGGTGGCCGGAGCGGCGCGGTGACGCCGACCCGGCCCCGACCGTCGCATGGGCCGTCGGCCGCACTGCCCGAGGTGGGCCGAACGGCCCTGGCGGGCGGCCGCCGAGGGACGTCTACTGGCCGATAGCCCAGCGCGTCATCAACACCGCGCCCAGCCAGCGCATCCGCAGTGTCACCAGGACAGGGAGCACGCCGTGAACGACATCCCGGCCCGGCACACCACCGGGAACGCCATCGACTCCGCGCCGGTGGCCTGGGCCGACCGCGAGGCATCCCGCCGCGGCACCGATCTGGACCGAGCCGAGGCCCTCCGCCTGTTGGGCAGCGTGTCGCTGGGCCGGATCGTCTTCACCCAGAACGCGCTGCCGGCCATCCGCCCCGTCAACCACCTCCTCCACCACGGCGAGGTGATCATCCGTACCCACGAGGGCGCGGCACTGACCAGCCTGACCGAGCACGCCGAGGACGCGGGAGTGGTCGTCGCCTACGAGGCCGACGCCATCGACCCGACCACGCACTGCGGTTGGAGCGTGGTGGTGACCGGCTACTGCCACCTGGTCACCGATCCCGACGACCTGGCGCACTATCAGGCGCTGCTGCACCCCTGGGCCGACCACCGGATGTCCTACGCGCTGCGGATCCGCCCGGACTTGGTCACAGGGCTGCGGCTGTCCCACTAGTGGTGCGATCGCCGGTGCGGCGATCGGTGCCGTTCTGCGCCGAGAGGCGGGGGAGGAGACGGCCATTGCGGAAGGTTATCGATCCATCTGCCTGGGCGGTGAGAGGCCGATCGTCCAGCCGCCGTGCCGCCGGTACTGATCAGCAGGGGTACGAGCTCGGACGGGCTCCCGCCGCAGGCACGCCGCTGGGCCGGTCGGCCAGTTGGCCAGTCGGCCGGTCAGCCGGTCACGGACATCGCGGCGAGGCGGCGGGCGAGCGCGGCGGCGGCCTCCCGCAGTTCGGGCGGCTCCAGCACCTCCGCCTCGAAGCCCAGCCGGGCCACGTGCAGGGCGAGCCAGTCCAGGTCGTCCCCGCCGGCGACGAGCACGCACCACCCGTCGCGATCGTCCTCGACGCGCCCCACCTGGGGCGGCACCAGCTCCCGTACCTGGTCGGGCCGGGCGTGCAGCCGTACCCGGGCGAGATGGCGGTACGGCGCCCCGGTCACGGACCGCTGTACGTAGGCGACCGGGTCCGGATGCTCCCTGGCCCGGAAGCGCCAGGTCGTCGCCACCGCCTCGCGCATCCGGTCCAGCCGGAAGGTGCGCCAGTCGTCGCGGTCGACGTCCCAGGCCATCAGGTACCAGCGGCGGCTGGTGGCGACCATTCGCACCGGCTCGACCGTGCGCTCGCGCTCCCCGCCGTCGCGTCCGGCATAGCGAAAGCGCACCCGTACGGCGTCGCGACAGGCCCGCGCGAGCGTCACCAGCAGCTCCGCGTCGATCTCCACCCCGGGGCCGACAAGGGTCTCGGTCGCGCCGTGGACGGCCCGCACCTCGGCGCGCAGCCGGGGCGGCATCACCTGGTCGAGCTTCGCGAGCGCCCGCAGCGCGGCCTCGCCCGCCCCGGCGACCGTGCCGCCCGACGCCAGCCGCAGGGACACCGCCGTCGCGATCGCCTCCTCGTCGTCGAGGAGCAGCGGCGGCAGCCGGGTGCCCGCGCCGAGTTGGTAGCCGCCGCCCACGCCCGCCGTCGCGTGCACGGGGTAGCCGACCGCACGCAGCCGCTCCACGTCGCGGCGCACCGACCGGTCGGTGACCCCCAGCTCCGCGGCGAGCTCGGCGGCGGTCCAGGACGGCCGGCGCTGCAGCAGCGCCAGCAGCCGCAGCACCCGTTCGGTCGTCGCCTCAACGGTCATGCGCCCATCGTTCCACGCATCACGGAACGAAGCTGTCCGCTATATGCGCAAGGCTGGGTCCCATGACCGACCAGACGTGGAACCCCCTGCTCCGAGACCAGATCTCCTGGCACTGGACCAACCAGCTGCGCGACCGCCTCGACGGGCTCACCGACGACGAGTACTTCTGGGAGCCGGCGCCCGACTGCTGGAGCGTGCGCCCGCGCGGCACCGGCAGCGCACCGGTCCAGGCCGGGTCCGGCGCGATGACCATCGATTTCGCGATGCCGGAGCCCGAACCGCGACCGTTCACCACGATCGCCTGGCGCCTCGGCCACGTGATCGTCGGCGTGCTCGCGATGCGCAACGCCGCGCACTTCGGTCGCGCGGCCACCGACTACCGGTCGTTCGCGTACGCGGCGACCGCGGACGAGGCGCTGGCCCAGCTCGACGCGGAGTACGCCACGTGGCTGGCCGGGGTCGAGTCCCTCGGCGACGCGGGCCTCGCGCGCCCGTGCGGGGACGCGGAGGCGCCGTGGGGCGAGCGTCCGATGGCGTCGCTGGTGCTGCACATCAACCGCGAGCTGATCCACCATCTGTCCGAGGTGTGCCTGCTGCGCGACCTCCACCTGCACACCCGCGGGGAGGCGAGCTGAGATGGCGCGCGACATCCAGATCACGTTCGACTGCGCCGACCCGGCCGGGCTGGCGGCGTTCTGGGCCGAGGCCCTCGGCTACCAACTCCAGGACCCGCCCCAGGGGTTCGTGTCGTGGGAGCAGGCCCTGGAGGCGATGGGGGTGCCGCCCGAGAGGCGCAACGACGCCTCGGCGGTGGTCGACCCGGAGGGCTCCGGGCCGCGGCTGTTCTTCCAGCGGGTCCCGGAGCACAAGCAGGCCAAGAACCGCGTGCACCTCGACGTACGAGGCGCCCCCGGGCTTGCGGGCGACGCGCGGATGGCGGCCCTGGAAGAGGAGGCCGAGCGGCTCGTCTCCCACGGCGCCGCCCGGCTCTGTCGCTTCGAGCCCGCTCCTCCGCTCGCCGCCGGACACATCGTGATGGCCGACCCCGAGGGCAATGAGTTCTGCCTCGACTGAAATGTGCTCTGTCCCGGCTGATCCGTGTCCGGCTGGGGGCCTGCTTGGAGTGGTGTGGTGAGCGGAGCCCGCCCGGTGTGCGGTTTTGGGGTCGTTCGGGCCGCGGCGCAGGTCTGCTGGGCAACAATGCCGCCATGACTGATGAGGCCCATACTCCCGCCCCCCGTCCGCTGTTGCGCAGCCCCCAGGACGGTGAACTCCTCGACGTCGCAGGCGTCGAGCACTTCTTCAAGCTCACCGGTGAACACACCGGCGGGCACTTCTCCTTCGAGGAGTTCCGCCTCGCGCCCGGCACCATAGGTGCCAGGCCGCATGTGCACGATGGGCACGACGAGTACTTCTACGTTCTCGAAGGGGAGTTGACGCTCCACACGGGCGACGGCGAGGTGACGGCCGGCCCCGGTCATCTGCTCGCCGCCACCCGTGGCACCCCGCACGGCTTCCGCAATGCGGGATCGGTGCCCGCGCGTGCCCTGTGCCTCTATACGCCGGCCGGCTACGAGGACTACTTCCGCGATGTACACGCCGCCGTGAGCGCCGGCGCCGAGGTGACCGACGAGCTGCTGGCCGAGTTCCGCAGCCGTTACCGGACCCGTTCCTACCAGGGCCCTTCCTCCGCGGTGCGGTAGGGGCGGCCGCGGAGTCGTAGGGACGGCTGCCGCGGTGCCGTGGGAACAGCCAGGATGCCGTGAGGCCGGCAGGTAGGAGCGGTCTTCCGCTGCGGCTCAGGGGCTCCACCCCCGTAAGGGGTGGGGCCCCTTTTGCGTGCTTGCCGCCGGATGTCCGGGGTGCCGGCGCCCTCGCGCCGCCCGTCGAACTCGCGCGATCGCGGACATTCCGGCATCAGGCGCCCGTCATCCCCTTGACGGGCGATGCGGCGCGCTCTACTTTCCTTCCATAAAGCAAAACATTAATTCCATGATGCGGAATTAAGGAACTCCGGTCCTTGGCCGGAGCGTGCCCGTGACAGGTCGACGCAGGAGTACTCGATGCCTCGAATGACAGCCGCCCGTGCCGCGGTGGAGATCCTCAAGCGCGAGGGCGTGACCAACGCCTTCGGAGTGCCCGGTGCCGCGATCAACCCGTTCTACGCCGCGCTCAAGGGCGCGGGCGGGATCGACCACACGCTGGCCCGTCACGTCGAGGGCGCTTCGCACATGGCGGAGGGCTACACCCGCACCCACCCGGGCAACATCGGTGTCTGCATCGGCACCTCCGGCCCGGCCGGCACGGACATGATCACCGGTCTCTACTCCGCGATCGGTGACTCCATCCCGATCCTGTGCATCACCGGCCAGGCGCCGACCGCGGTGATCCAGAAGGAGGACTTCCAGGCCGTCGACATCGCCTCGATCGCCAAGCCGGTGACCAAGGCCGCGACCACCGTGATGGAGGCCGCGCAGGTCCCCGGTGTCTTCCAGCAGGCATTCCACCTGATGCGCTCCGGACGTCCCGGCCCGGTCCTGATCGACCTGCCGATCGATGTCCAGCTGACCGAGATCGACTTCGACCCCGAGACGTACGAGCCGCTGCCGGCCTTTAAGCCCGCCGCGACCCGGGCGCAGATCGAGAAGGCGATCGCGCTGCTCAACGAGTCCGAGCGCCCGCTGATCGTCGCCGGTGGCGGCATCATCAACGCCGACGCCTCCGAGCTGCTGGTCGAGTTCGCCGAGCTGACCGGCACCCCGGTCGTCCCCACCCTGATGGGCTGGGGAATCCTCGCCGACGACCACGAGCTGAACGCGGGCATGGTCGGCCTGCAGACCTCGCACCGCTACGGCAACGCGAACTTCCTGGAGTCCGACTTCGTCCTGGGCATCGGCAACCGCTGGGCCAACCGCCACACCGGCAAGCTGGACGTCTACACCCAGGGCCGCAAGTTCGTCCACGTCGACATCGAGCCGACCCAGATCGGCAAGATCTTCGCCCCGGACTTCGGCATCGCCTCGGACGCCAAGGCCGCGCTGGAGCTGTTCGTCGAGGTGGCCAAGGAGCTCAAGGCCGCCGGCAAGCTGCCCGACCGCAGCGCCTGGGCCGCCTCCACCCAGGAGCGCAAGGCCGAGCTGCAGCGTCGTACGCACTTCGACAACATCCCGATGAAGCCGCAGCGCGTCTACGAGGAGATGAACAAGGCCTTCGGCCCGGAGACCCGCTACGTCACCACCATCGGCCTCTCCCAGATCGCCGGCGCCCAGATGCTGCACGTCTACAAGCCGCGCCACTGGATCAACTGCGGCCAGGCCGGCCCGCTGGGCTGGACCATCCCGGCCGCGCTGGGTGTCGCCACCGCCGATCCGGATTCGCCGGTCGTCGCGCTCTCCGGCGACTACGACTTCCAGTTCATGATCGAGGAGCTGGCCGTCGGCGCCCAGCACAAGATCCCCTACGTCCATGTCCTGGTGAACAACGCGTACTTGGGCCTGATCCGCCAGGCGCAGCGCAACCTCGACATCAACTTCCAGGTCAACCTGGAGTTCGAGAACATCAACTCGCCGGAGATCGGTGTCTACGGCGTGGATCACGTCAAGGTCGCCGAGGGCCTGGGCTGCAAGGCCATCCGGGTCACCGACCCGAACGAGCTGGGGGCCGCCTTCGAGGAGGCCAAGAAGCTGGCCGCCGAGCACCGCGTCCCGGTCGTCGTCGAGGCCGTTCTGGAGCGGATCACCAACATCTCGATGAGCGGCTCGGACATCGCCAGCGTCAACGAGTGGGAGGAGATCGCGACCGAGCCGGGTCACGCTCCCACCGCGATCAAGCCGCTCAAGTCCTGACCCCGGGTCGGATCCGGACCTGACCCGGATCCGGCTCGGACGGTGGGCCGGGCGCGCTTGACCGGCGCGCCCGGCGCCGCCACTATCCCGTAGAACAGAAACAAAAATCCGCTATCCGGAAGGAGCGCCGGCCTTATGGGTTTCACGGACACGCGCTTCAACGTCAATCTGTCGATCCTGTTCACCGAGCTTGCGTTGCTGGAGCG
>NZ_JBVHQM010000037.1:0-75820 GCF_055567415.1 Streptomyces sp. NPDC026575 | reverse complement strand
TCTCGATAGCGGAGCTATCGGGATGATTCGGCAACGCCGCGAGGTGCCGTGCCAGACGCCGCGGGCCCGGCCAGGACCCATCGGACAGGCCCTAAGGCGCCCCCGTAGATCCGGCCCGGACCCACCCGCGCGCGGCGCCCCGTCCCGCGCTCGCGCGCGGCCCGTTCCCGCAGGTACCCCCGAAAAGGAATCAGACATGTCCCAGGAAACGATCCGCTCGTTGTCGGTGAGCGGGGCGCCATATTCCTACCGGCTGTTGCGGCAACCGGACCGGATCACCGAGCCCGTCGTGGTCCTGGGAGGCGCGCTGCAGGGAATGTTCGGCTGGCCGCAGATGGACGAGCAGGTGGGTCCGGTGGCGGACGTCGTCACCGCCGACCTGCCCGGCATGGGGAGCGCGGCACCGCTTCCCCCGGGGCCGTGCAACGACCTGCTGTGCACGGCCATCGAGCGCGTCCTCGACGACCTGGACGTCCCCCGGATCAATCTCTTCGGCTTCTCCTACGGCGCCGGCCTCGCCTTCGCCTGTGCGCAGCGCTTTCCCCAGCGCATCGCGCGGCTGGCGCTCGGAGGCGTACCGGTGCACATCAGCGCCCGGCAGCTGGCCGTCCTGCAGCGGGCGCACGACCGACTGCTGAAGGGCGACACCGAAGGCTGCGCCACGCTGTTCACCGAGAACCTGATGTGCCTCGACGAAACCCGGTACGTCACCCGGCGACGGCTGGCCTACCGCTATGTCCGACGCGCGATGCTGCAGTCCGCCGGGCGCTCGGAGCACGCCGCCGACTCGCTGCGCCGTGCGGTGTCGGACCGTCCGGACTTCTCCGGCGGCCTGAGCGGCATCCCCACCCTCGTCTTCAGCGGCGAACACGACACGGTGACCTCGGCGGACCGGCAGCGGGACTTCGCGGCCACCATCTCGGACAGCCGCTTTCTGACGATCCCCGACGCCGACCACTGGGTGATCCTCGAACGCGCCCAGGACGTAGCCGACTTGGCGGCCCGCTTCTTCACCGACGGCCCGCTGGACGCGGCACCCGCGCTCGCACCGGCCCTGCGCGAGGGGCTGGCGGCGACCGGTTCCGCCGCGTGTGCGGCCCACCGGACAGTGGTCACCGAGGCGGCGGACGCACTGGTGTGAGAGGCGGCTCCGCACCCTCAGTCGACATACCCTTGTGGTTATATAATCCAGGAGGCATACTGCGGTCATGCCCATACCGTTCGACGTACTCGCAGAGCCGAGCCGGCGCCGGATCCTCGATCTGCTCCTGGAGCGCCCCCGGCTGGTCGGCGAGCTGACCGACCAGCTCGGACTGAGCCAGCCCGGCACGTCCAAGCACCTGCGGGTGCTGCGCGAGGCCGGGCTGGTCCGGGTCCGGCAGGACGCCCAGCGCCGCTGGTACGAGCTGCGGCCCGAGCCGCTCGCCGAGCTGGACGCCTGGCTCGCGCACTACCGGCATCTGTGGACCGGGAGCCTCGACGCCCTGGAACGGCACCTCGACGCCACGAAGGACGACCCCCGATGAACCCGCACTCCGACACCCTCACCACATCCGACGGACGCCATGCGCTGCGCATGGAGCGCAGACTCGCCCATCCGCCCGCGAAGGTCTGGTCGGCGATCACCGACCCGGCGCAGCTGGGGCAGTGGTTCCCCTCCGAGGTCACGGTGGAGCTCCGGCCCGGCGGGGCGATGACCTTCACCATGCCCGGCGTGAGCGACGTCGCCATGACCGGAACGGTCACCGACGCCGAAGAGCCCCGGCTGTTCGCCTTCACCTGGGGCGAGGACCATCTGCGCTGGGAGATCGCCCCGGACGGCGACGGCTCGCTGCTGACCTTGGTGCACACCTTCGGCGACCGGTTCGGCGGCGCCAGCTTCGCCTCCGGTTGGCATCTGTGCGTCACCGCGCTGTCACAGCTGCTCGACGGCGAGCCGACGGCCGTGGAGCCCGACACGGGCGAGCTGCACGAGGCGTATCTGGAGCAGTTCGACCTCGGGCACGGCACGGTCGAGGACACCGCCGACGGCCCGCGCATCCGCTTCGAGCGCCAGCTCGTACGGCCCGCCGAGACCGTCTGGGCGGTGCTGGCCTCGGGAGACGAGCCCACGGCGGGCGCGCCCGCACCGGCCGGCTTCACCACGCAGAAGGTGCCGGACGGGCCGGTCACCGAGGTGCGGGCCCCCTCGGTGCTGGCCTACCGCTGGGCCCCGGACGGCGAGGTCCGCTGGGAGCTGGGCAGCGGTACCGGCCAGGGCGCCCGCCTCGTCCTCACCCAGACCGGCCCGCGGGGCTTCGACACGGACGCCGCACTGGACGCCTGGCACGACCGGATCGAGCATCTCGCGGCACGGCTGCTGGAGGACTGACTCCCGCACCGCGCCGCTACGCACCGTGCCCCCTACGGACTCCGTGGGGGGCACGGGTGCGCCCGCTGCCACTCGGAGGCGCCCGCCGGCAGTGGCACAGCGGCATCCGCAGCGCCGTTTCACCGCTTCCGCGGTGTGAGCCAGGCAACTTCGCGGGGGTCCGAGAGGGGGCCCGGAAGCCCTCGCCGGGTGATGCGGGGCACGCGACCTACGTCACGTACGACCTCCGCTAGTCGACGCCGTTCCGGGCGCACAGCGCGAAACCAGGTGTTTATAACGGGCATATCGCCCCAACTCACGAAGATGGGTAGTACAAGGCACCTTTGCCACCATCCAGGGCGCTCGCTAAACATGTTCCGGGTAGCACCGAGAACGAGCCGGCGAACTCAGCCAGAGCGGCGAGCGCGGCAATGACCCTCGGTTCTCACGCGCCGACCGAAGGCCGCTCCCCCCGCCACCAAAGCCCTGGAAGAGGTCACCTCGCATGCCCAGCTTCACCCTGCCCCGCCCTGCCCGCATCACCCGCACGCACAAGATCTCCGCGGCGCTGGTGGCCTCCGCGAGCTGCGCCGCCGCCCTGGCGTTCGCCGCGGCGCCGAGCGATGCCGCGACCCCGTCCGCCGCGTCGGCCACCGTCAAGCCGGTGAGCGCCAACGGCCTGCCGCTGACCGCGAAGGACCGGGCCGACGACGGCAAGAAGAGCAAGCTGGTCGCCTCGTCCGTGGCCGACCGCCTCAAGGTCACCGCCGTCGAGAAGCAGGGCCACACCGCCAAGCAGGCCGCCAGCCGTTCCGTGGAGCGCAAGGCGATAGCCGCGCCGAAGGCCGCCCCCAAGAAGGCGCCGAAGGTCGCGCCCAAGCGCTACACGAACAACCTGGACGGCTGGATCCGCGAGTCGCTCGACATCATGAAGTCCAAGGGCATCCCCGGCTCCTACGAGGGCCTGCACCGCAACATCATGCGCGAGTCCAGCGGCAACCCCAACGCCGTCAACGACTGGGACATCAACGCCATCAACGGCATCCCCTCCAAGGGCCTGCTCCAGGTGATCCAGCCCACCTTCGACCGCTACCACGTCGCCGGCACCCCCCACAACCTCGTCGACCCCGTAGCCAACATCACCGCCGCCGCCAACTACGCGGCCGACCGCTACGGCTCCATCGACAACGTCAACTCGGCCTACTGAGCCGGAGACCGCGACGCCCGGCGCGGCCGGAGCGGACCTCGCGGAGTGCTGCGGCGCGACACTCCGACATGGCAACGGCATTGGCCCTGCCCGCACTTCGCGGGTGGGGCCGTTGCCGTTGCCGTTGCCTGTACCGGGCCGGCGTGGGCGTCAGAAGCCGGCGTTCCGCGCAGTGCCGCTGCCCAGCAGACGGTCGAGAACCGCACCGGCGAGACCGAAGCCCTCCTGGTCCTGGGCGGTGAGGTTGCGGCTGTCGTCGACGTTCTTCGCCGGGGTGCGGCGCTCCTCCTCAGCCGCGGTGGGCGCCGGAGCACGGCGCTCCTCCTCAGCGGTGGTCGGCGCGGGAGCGCGGCGGTCCTCCTCAGCAGTGGTGGGCGCCGGAGCGCGGCGGTCCTCCTCGGCAGCCGTGGGCGCCGGAGCGCGGCGGTCCTCCTCAGCGGCGGCCGGCGCCGGAGCGGGGTGCCGGTCGCGGTCCTCGCTGGCAGGCGCGGGGGCGGGGTGACGGTCCGCATCGACAGACGCCGCGGTGGCAGCGCCCGTCGCGAGGAAACCCGAGACGAGAAGACCGCTGAGAACAACGGCAGTACGACGGAACATGAGCACTTCCTTACGATGAGTGACTACTGCGTGCGCTGTCACTTTCGGGGAGTCGAAGCCCGTAGTCATGCAACAGCCCCGGGCGCTGCTGCGAACGGACCAGCGACACCGCCGTATCGACGTATCGCGGCGCTCCCAACGGCCCAGTCGGCTTCCCGCGCCGTACTCCGCGACACCGCACCCCGGCCGTTTCCCGCCCGTGGCCCCGGCAAGTGAATTGGGGCACAAATGCCGCCCTTTTGGCCTCGTCAGAAGTGCCCCCCACCACATTTGAGCAATCCCCCGGGACGCCCCAGGGCAGCCGGGCGGATGAATCCCCTCCGATGCGCGTATGAAGTGGCTCCGCGGAGCGGTAATTCCGGTGTGAGCCAGACAACTTAAAGGCCCCGGCAGCGGGGGCTTTACGGCCGCTATCCAGTGATGCGGGGCACGCGATGTACGTCACTTACGAACGCGCTTAGTCGAATGTCCCGCACTCATTCCCGGCCGTCACGGAGAGAACCGTCCATTACCTCGGCGTTCAGGGTCTATCTCACGAAGATGAGTAGTACAGAGCACCATTGCCTCGATTCCGGGTCGTCGCTAAACATGGATTCCGACGCACCGAGAGCGAGCTTGCGACTTACGCCCCCCACAGCGAGCGCAGCAATGACCTCCGGTGAATCACGCGCCGCCCAAAAAGGCCGCCTCCCCGTCCCCGTACCTGGAAGAGGTCACTCTGCATGCCCAGCTTCAACCTGTCCCGCGCTGTCCGTGTCACCCGCATTACCCGCACCCACAAGGTCGCCGTGGCCGTTCTGGCCGCCGCGGGTGCCACCTCGGGCCTGGCCATGGCCTCGGCCCCGGACACCGCACAGGCTGCTTCTGAGCACGCCCCGGCAGCGGTCAAGCCCGTCAACGCCAACGGGATGCCGGCCAAGGCCGAGGAGGCCAAGACCGCCCGCCCGGTGACCGCCTCGGTCGCCGACCACGTCAAGATCACCGCGGTGGCCAAACAGCACACCGCGCATCAGGCCGCCAACCGCTCCGCCGAGCGCAAGGCCGTCAAGGAGTACCCGAACAACCTGGACGGCTGGATCCGCGAGTCGCTCGACATCATGAAGTCCAAGGGCATCCCCGGCTCCTACGAGGGCCTGCACCGCAACATCATGCGCGAGTCCAGCGGCAACCCCAACGCCGTCAACGACTGGGACATCAACGCCATCAACGGCATCCCCTCCAAGGGCCTGCTCCAGGTGATCCAGCCCACCTTCGACCGCTACCACGTCGCCGGCACCCCCCACAACCTCGTCGACCCCGTAGCCAACATCACCGCCGCCGCCAACTACGCGGCCGACCGCTACGGCTCCATCGACAACGTCAACTCGGCCTACTGAGCCGACGGGGCACAAGAGCCGTCGCACCGGCGCACACGGGCCGGTCCCGGGTGAGGCCGGGGACAGGACGGACATCACACACGAGCCGACCGGCTCGGTACGAGGCAGCCAGCGAAGCGGCGGAATGGCGCGTTCGCCGCTGCGCAGCGAAACGGAGCGGGTCCCGGCACTGCCGGGGCCCGTTCCGCTTTCGGGTTCGGGGGGCGCCGAGGCCAATCCGGGACCATGGTCAGCCCGACCCGGGCCCGGGTGACCACTTCTGACGGCCGGACGGGTGAGATGCGCAGCCGGTCGGCGGACTGACGGCCTGTTGGGTCATGGAGTCAGGCAATTCTGCGTATAAGTCTTTTATCGGCAGAACTCTGCTCAAAAGCTGCCGAACGTGACTCAACTGAAGGCCTCGGAGGCATGCGATGCCCTTGCGCAGATCCGGTCCGGCCCGCCGCTCAGTCTCCCTCGCGGCCGGAACGCTCGTTTCTCTCCTCTCCGTGCTCGCTCTGCCCCTCACGCTGCCCGGCCTCGCCACGGCGTCGGACGCCGGAAAGAGACCCACCCACCCCGAGCAGGACTGGATGGGCTCCACCATCGCCGCCCACGAGGGCGTCGACCGGGCCGGCGGCGGCCTCGAACCACAGGCGGCGCACAGCAAGGCGGTGTCCGGCGTCGACGTCTCCAGCCACAACCACCACGTCAGCTGGTGGGGGCTGCGCAAGTCGGGGGTGCGCTTCGCGTACGTCAAGGCCACCGAGGGGAACAACTACACCAACCCGTACTTCGCACACCAGTACCGGGGCTCCTACTCGGCCGGCATGATCCACGGCGCGTACCACTTCGCGCTGCCCGACCACTCCAGCGGCGCCGCGCAGGCGCGCTTCTTCGCCGATCACGGCGGCGACTGGTCCCGGGACGGCAGGACGCTGCCCGGGGCGCTCGACATGGAGTACAACCCCTACGGCGCGACCTGTTACGGCAAGAGCCCCAAGGCGATGGTCAACTGGATCCAGGACTTCGTGGAGACCTACCGGGAGGAGACCGGCCGCGACGCGGTCATCTACACCTCCACCAACTGGTGGAAGCGGTGCACGGGCAACTCCGGCAGGTTCGGCCGGAGCAACCCGCTGTGGGTCCCGCGCTACGGCTCCTCCGTCGGCGCGCTGCCGGCCGGCTGGCGCTACCACAGCATCTGGCAGCACACCTCCTCGGGCCACCCGGTCGGCGACCGCAACCGCTTCAACGGCAGCTACGGCCGGCTGAAGGTCTTCGCCAACGGCAACTGAGCCCGCCCGATCCGACCCGCACCCCCCGGCCGGTCCCCGGCGCCGCAGCAGGCGCCGGGGACCGGCCGCGTGTCGCCGCCCCCGCGCCGCCGCCGGCTTCGACAACTCGATTCGAACAATGGGGAATTCACGCCCGGGTACAACCATCCACCACCGGACGCGGTCCAACACTGCGAAACGACCACGCGACGCACAGCACCCGACGGGGGTATTCCCATGAAGCGTTCACGTGCCATCGCAGGATCCGCCGTACTCGCCGTGGCCGGCCTCGCCACAATGGCGACGGCCACCACCGCCTCCGCCGCTCCGGCCGCCGCCTCGTACAACGGGGCCTGCGGCAGCGGCTACAGCGTAGTGAATTCCGTACCGGTCACCGGAAAGGGGACCGTGTACCTGACGTACAGCGCAAGGACCGGAAAGAACTGCGTCGTGACGGTACGGAACAGCACCGGCAGCCCGGTGTACATGTACACCTATCTCACGGCCACCGACGGCAGTTCCGACTGGGTTTACGACAGCGGTAATTACACCTCCTACGCCGGCCCGGTCTACCTGCCCGCAAAGGGCCGATGCGTGGACTGGGGCGGCACGATCGAATCGGTCAGCGTCAGCGTTTCCGGCTCCAACTGCGGCCGAATGGCGGCCGGGGTCGTCACGCACCGCTGACCTCGCACCGACGACCGCCGACCGGCCGTCGCCTGCTCTACGGCGGCGGGGTCCCGGGCTCGCCCCCGGGACCCCGCCGCCATGGCCTGTCTGCTCCCCGGGCGGCAACTCGCCCTCCTCGCACAGACCTTGAACGGTCACTTCCCCCGATCCGGGCGCTCCAGGCCCAGCGCCCTCAGCGCGGAGCGGGCCGCGTTGTGGCCGCTCATGCCGTGGGCTCCGGCGCCCGGCGGGGTGGATGCCGAGCAGAGGTACACGCCGGGGACGCCCGTGCGGTAGGGGTCCAGGGCGATACGCGGCCGCATCGTCAGCTGGAGCGGGATGTTGGCACCGCCGATGATGTCGCCGCCGACGAGGTTGGCGTTGCCGCGTTCCAGATCCGCGGTGGTGGTGGCGGTGGCGGCGACGATCCGCTCGCGCGTGCCGGGCGCGAAGCGCTCGAACTGCGCCAGCATCGCGGCGGTGGCGTCGCCGCGGTAGCCGTGGGGCACATGCGCGTACGCCGAGACGGGGTGGATCTCGCCGGCGGAGCGGCCGGCGTCGGCGAGGTACGACTGGGAGACCAGGAGGAACGGCCGCTGCGGCATCCGCCCGCGGTAGACCTCGTGCTCCGCGTGCGCGATCTGCTCGAAGCTGCCGCCCAGATGCACCGTCCCGGCCCGCCGGCAGACCTCGGCGCGCCAGGGAACACCGCCCTCGACCGCCAGGTCGAGCTTGAACGCGCCGGGGGCGTGCCGGTAGCGGGTGTAGGCGCGGCGCACCCGGGGCGGCAGCCGGTCGCCGATCACGGCTGCCGCGGCGGCCGGGGCCAGATCCAGCAACACCGTGGCCGCGGGCGGCAACTGGTCGAGGGAGCGGATGCGCACTCCGGTCTCGATGCGCCCGCCCTCCGCGAGGAGCAGCCCGGCAAGCGCGTCGGCGATCGCCCGGGAGCCGCCCTTGGCGACCGGCCAGCCGTAGCGGTGCCCCGCCGCGATGATCATGACTCCGACGGACGCGGTGACCGGCCTGGTCAGCGGCCCGAAGAGATGGGCCGCCACCCCGCCGAAGAGGCCGCGCCCGGCTTCCGTACGGAAGCGGCGGGCGACCAGGGTGGCGGGCTGAAGGGCCTGCACCCCGAAGCGTGCGAGGCGGAAGGGATGCCGGGGCACCGTGACGAGCGGCCGCATGACCGCGTCGGTCAGGACCTCGGCGTCCGCGGCCAGCGGCCCGAACAGCCGCCGCCAGGCCGGCCCGTCGGCGCCCAGGGCGTCCGCCGTCCGCCTGACCGACCGGTAGAGCGCCCCGGCTTCCCCGCCGTCCACCGGATGGGCGAGGTCGATCTCGGGCCAGCACCATTCCAGCCCGTGCGCGGCGAGGTCCAGCGTGCGCAGATACGGGGAGCCGGCGCCCATCACATGGGTCGAGGAACAGTGGTCGAAGAGCACGCCGGGTACGGACAGCTCGCCGCTGCGAACCCCGCCGCCGATCTCGTCGGCCGCCTCGAACACCGTCACCCGCAGCCCGCTGCGGGCCAGGGTGACCGCCGCCGCCAGTCCGTTCGGTCCGGCGCCCACCACTACCGCTGCCTCGCGCTCCCGCCCTGCCCGTAATGTCATGCCCTCAGCATCCCAAGGAATCAGGTGCGCGTCGGAGCGGGCCGGAAATGGGGTGAGGGCCCGGTGCCCGCCTCAGCCGGCGGGGCAGGGGCCGGTGCTCTCACGGGCCTCCAGATGCGGCTGTTCGCCCTGCACGGTGCGCGGCGGTCCCCCGTCGAGGACGCCGAGGAGCTCCTGGGCGGCGAGGCGTCCAAAGCCGGGGGTGTCGCGGACCAGTGCGGTCAGCCGGGGGTGGGTGACGCGGCAGAGCGCCGAATCGTCCCAGGCCACGATCGACAGCCGGTCGGGGACGGGGATGCCGCGCCCGGCGGCGACCGAGGCGCCGGCCACGGCCATCACATCGTTGTCGTAGATGATCGCGGTGGGCGGCTCGGGGGCGTCGAGGAGGCGGCGGGTGGCGTGGGCCCCTTCGGCGTCGGAGTAGTCCGTGGTCACGGAGCGGACCTGGTCCGCGTCGAGACCGCGGCGGGCCGCTTCGGTGCGCAGTGAGCGGATGCGGCGTTCGGTGTGGGCCAGGCCCGGCAGGCCCGCCACATGCACGATCCGGCGGTGTCCGAGGCCGTGGAGGTGGTCGAGGACCCGGGCCATGGCCTCGGAGTCGTCGGCCCAGACCGTGGAGAGCGGGGGCTGCGGAGGGGCGGCGGCCGGCTCGGCCGTGGCCGGGCCCGGGGCGGCCGGGCCGCCGATGACGACGGCGGGCAGGCCGAGTGCGGCGAGCAGCTCCGGCCGCGGGTCCTCGGTGCGCGGGTCGACGACGAGGACGCCGTCCACCCGACGTTCGGCCCACCAGCGGCGGTAGAGCGCGCATTCGGCGTCGAGGTCCTCGACGACCTGGAAGAGCAGCGCGATCCTGCGTACCGAGAGCACTTCCTGGATGCCGGAGAGGAGCTGGAGGAAGAAGGACTCCACGCCCAGGGTCCGCGCGGGCCGGGCGAGCACCAGCCCCAGGGCGCCGGCGTGCTCGCCGGACAGCGCGCGGGCCGCGCTGTTGGCCTGCCAGCCCAGTTCCTCCGCGACGCGCCGTACCCGGGCGCGGGTGTCCGGGGAGACGCCCGGCCGGTCGTTGAGCGCGAAGGAGACGGCGCTCTCCGACACCCCGGCCCGGCGGGCGATGTCCTTGATCGTCGGTCGGCGCGCCGGCTTGCGGCGGGCGGCCTCACCGGGCGCTGTCATGGCGGGCTCTCCTCGACCTAAACCGCATTAGTGCGCCCAGTCTGATCAGGCGCAAGTGCCGTGTCAAACCCTGCACGGACGGCCGCGGCGAACGCCCTGACGACGGCGCCCACCAGCGTGGAACGAGGTTGTTCAGGGCCGGGGTGTTGACACCCACTAAACCGCATTAGTAGCGTCTGCCGCATCGTCGCCCGAGGACCAGTGCAATATCCTGCGGAGTGGTCAAGAAAACCACCTTCCGGTTTCGGCCTTCCGGTTTCCACATTCCATCTCCCTTAGTCGCGCCACTGGTTTCACCGCACACTGGTTTGCTTTTGGGTCACTGGTCTACCTGGTCCGGCGCGGCGGTCCCATCGGTGTCTGGTTCGAGCACGTTCGAGCGAAGGAGCCGCCAGTCATGCGTTTTTCCCGTAGAGCGGCTGCCGCGACGGCAGCATGGGTCATCCCGGCACTCGCCTTGGCCGCATGCGGGGCCTCAGGGGGCTCCGACGGGGCGGACAGCGCCTCGGGGAAGGTCGAGGGACAGGTCACGTTCCAGACCTGGAATCTCAAGGCCAATTTCAAGGACTACTTCGAGGGCGTCATCGCGGATTTCGAGAGGGAGTATCCGGATGCCAAGGTGAAGTGGGTGGATCAGCCGGCCGAGGGGTACCCGCAGAAGTTGAGTGCGGATGCGGCGGGCGGGACGCTGCCGGACGTCGTCAATGTTTCGCCGGATCTCGCCTATCCATTGGCCAAGGCGGGGCTGGCGCTCGACCTGGAAAAGGCCGCGGGGAAGTACCGCGGAGAGTATCTCCCCGGCGCGTGGCGGAGTCATGAGATGCCGGGGCTGCCGGGGGTCTATGCCTTTCCCTGGTATCTGAACACCGGGCCGATGTTCTACAACAAGGACCTCTTCGAGAAGGCCGGACTCGATCCGGAGAAGCCACCGGCCACCTACGACCAGCTCTTCACGGACGCGGTCGCGATGGCGGAGAAGAGCGGGCGGAAGATAGCGATGCTCGCCAGCACGCCGTCGATCGAGGACTTCGGACGGTACGGCGTACGGCTGATGAACGCCCGCGGCACGGAGTTCACGTTCAACGAGCCCAAGGGCGTGGAGCTGCTGCGGCACTACAAGGAGCTGTATGCGTCCGGGGCGCTGGACTCGCAGGCGCTGACCGCGCAGGCGGAGTCGTCGGGGCGGAAGTTCCAGCAGCAGTCGGTGGCGATGAATCCGGGCAGCGCGCTCGATCTGGAGAACTTCAAGAAGGAGGCACCGAGCCTCTATCGGCACATTGGCATCACCGACGCGGTCAACAACACCGGTAAGGCCAATATGTACGTCCAGGGCCTGATGGTGAACACGCAGAGCCAGGTCAAGCCGGCGGCGGTCGCGTTCGCGCACTTCGTCACCGACAAGAAGAACCAGATGGCCTTCGCCAAGAAGGTCACCATCTTCCCCAGTACCAAGGGCTCGCTGGACGATCCGTACTTCACCAAGGAGGACGGCACCGACGCGACCCGGGTGCGGGTGGCATCGGCCAAATCGCTGAAGACCGCGGTGAATTACACCCCGGTGCTGCTCAGCGACCAGATGAAGACCGTGCTGCGCAACGCGGTCGCCAGGGCCGTGCAGGGCAAGCAGTCCCCCGAGGCGGCGCTGGACGGTGCGGTGGCCGAGTGCAACCGCCTGCTGAAGACCGGCTGAGGCCGGGCCCGTGAAGACGCACAAACCGGCCAGTCCCTGGCTGTTCCTCGGTCCCGGGCTGCTCGTCGTGGCCGCGTTCGGCCTCTATCCGTTCCTCAGCACGGTGGCGCACTCCTTCACCGATGCCCGCACGCTCACCGGGGGTCGGTTCGTCGGCGGCGCCAACTACCAGGAGCTGATCCATGACGCGATGTTCTGGACGGGGCTGCGCAACAGCCTGCTGTACGTCCTGGGGGTCGTCCCGCTGCTGGT
Organism: Streptomyces sp. NPDC026575; assembly: GCF_055567415.1. Classification (NCBI taxonomy): domain Bacteria; kingdom Bacillati; phylum Actinomycetota; class Actinomycetes; order Kitasatosporales; family Streptomycetaceae; genus Streptomyces; species Streptomyces sp. NPDC026575. The sequence goes on along the minus strand of NZ_JBVHQM010000037.1, from coordinate 63,634 downwards.
GATCCTGCCGCTGCTGCTGGCCATGCTGGTGCAGCGGCAGATACCCGGGATCGCGTTCTTCCGGGCCGCGTTCTACACGCCGGTGGTCGCCTCCGTGGTCGTGGTCGGTCTGATCTGGGTGTGGCTGCTGGACGACCGGGGGCTGGTCAATGCCCTGCTGGAGGGCCTGGGCTTCGGCAAGGCGGGCTTCCTCAGCGACCCCTGGCTGCTGCTGCTCAGCGCGATGGCGGTCACCGTCTGGAAGGGCCTCGGCTACTACATGATCATTTATCTGGCGGCGCTGGCGAACGTTCCGCGGGAGCTGCACGAGGCGTGCGCGGTCGACGGCGCGGGGGCGGTGCGCCGCTTCGTGACCGTCACGGTGCCCGCGGTGCGCGGCACGATGGTGCTGGTGGCCGCCCTCTCCGCGGTCAGCGCCTTCAAGGTGTTCTCCGAGGTCTATCTGATGGCCGGCCCGACCGGCGGCCCCGGCGGGGAGGACACCACCTTGGTGATGCTCGTCCAGCAGGCCGGAACCGGTCTCAGCGGCCGGGTCGGCTATGCCTCCGCACTGTCCGTCGTGGTCTTCGTGATCACGCTGGGACTGATGCTGCTGGTGCTGCGTGCCGGCCGTAGGGAGGAGGCGTGAACGCCGCGGCACGGTGGCGGCGCGAGCGGCAACGGCGGCTGCGGCGGTGGCGGTTGCCGCTGCGCTATCTCCTGCTGCTCGCCGTGCTGGCGCTGACCATCGGGCCGTTCCTGTGGCAGCTGTCCACCTCCCTCAAGGGACCGGGCGAGGACATCTACCGCTATCCGCCGAGCCTGATCCCGCAGCACGCCACCCTGGCCAACTACGCCGGCGTCGCGGAGACCATCCCGGTCTGGGACTTCGCGCTGAACTCCCTGAAGGTCGCCACCGCCAATGTGGTCACCAACTGCGTGGGGGCGGCGCTGGCCGGCTACGCGCTGGCCCGGATGCGCTTTCGGGGCCGTAAGGCCGCACTGGTCGTCTTCATCATGGCGATGCTGGTGCCGGTCGAGAGCATCATGATCGCCCAGTTCGTCACGATGCGGGAACTGCGGCTCAACGACACCCTGCTCGGTGTGGTGCTGCCCGGCTGCATCGGGGCGATGAACGTGCTGCTGATGCGGAACGCCTTCGCGGGTCTGCCGTACGAGGTCGAAGAGGCGGCGTTCGTCGACGGGGCCAACGCCTGGCAGCGGTTCGTACGGATCGCGCTGCCGTCGGTCAGGGGCACCCTCGCGGTCGTGGCGATCTTCTCGTTCATGGGCGCCTGGGACGACTTCCTGTGGCCGCTGATCGTGCTGAGCGACCAGTCGAAGTTCACCCTCACCATCGGACTGAACTTTCTGCACGGCACCTTCGCGGACAACCAGCGGCTGGTCGCGGCCGGCACCGTCATCGCCGTCGTCCCGCTGATCGTGCTGTTCGCCTGTCTGCAGCGTTACTTCTTCCGCGGCGTCGGCGAGGGCGCCGTCAAGGGCTGAACCGCCCCGGCCCGCCCGCTTCCCGCCCGTACCCATAGGAGCCTTATGCGATTCGGCGCCAACTACACCCCGACCCGAGGTTGGTTCCACCACTGGCTCGACTTCGACCTGGACGCCGTGCGCGCCGACCTCGACTCGATCGCCGCCCTCGGCCTGGACCACATCCGGGTCTTCCCGCTCTGGCCGCTCTTCCAGCCCAACCGCACCCTGATCCGGCCGCGTGCCGTGGAGCAGCTGGTGCACCTGGCGGACGCCGCGGCCGAACGCGGCCTCGACGTCACCGTCGACGGGCTGCAGGGCCATCTGTCGAGCTTCGACTTCCTTCCCGCCTGGACGCAGACCTGGCACCGCCGGAACATCTTCACCGATCCGGAGGTGCTGGCGGGCCAGGAGGAGTATCTGCGGACGCTGGCGGCGGCGCTCGCCGACCGGCCGAACTTCCTCGGGATGACGCTCGGCAACGAGATCAACCAGTTCTCCGACGGTCCGCACCCGGACCCGGACCGGATCACCGACGAGCAGGCAGAAGCCTGGCTGACGCGGATGCTCGCGGCGTGCGAGCGGGGCGCGCCGGGCCGGACGCATCTGCACGCCGCGCACGACCTCGCCTGGTACCGCGACGGCCACCCCTTCACGCCCGCCCACGCCGCCCGGCTCGGCGCCGTCACGGCCGTGCACTCCTGGGTGTTCAACGGCACCGCACAGCGGCACGGGCCGACCGGCACCGCCACCGAGCAGCACGCCGCGTACCTGGTCGAGCTGTCCAAGGCATGGGCCGTGGACCCGCACCGCCCGGTGTGGCTCCAGGAGGTCGGCGCCCCCGCCCCGCACATCCCCGAAGAGGGCGCGGCACGCTTCACCGAGGCCACCGTCGCGGCCGCGCTGGACTGCCCGGACCTGTGGGGCGTGACCTGGTGGTGTTCGCACGATGTGGCGCGCTCGCTCGCGGACTTCCCCGAGCTGGAGTACGGCCTGGGCCTGCTGCGCAACGACCGTACGGTCAAGCCGGCGGGCCGGGCGATCGCGGCGCTGGTCGCGGAGTACCGCGGGCGGGCGCATCGGCCGCCGGTGCGCAGCACGGCGCTGGTCGTCGATGCCGGAGGTGCGAAGGCGGCGCCGCGGCGCTCGGTGTGCGCACCCGGCGGCCCGGTCTTCGAGGCATGGGCGGAGCTGGCCGCCCAGGGGGCCCGGCCCGCGCTCGTACTCGCCGAACTCGCCACCGACACCGCCCATCTGACGGCCCGTGGGATCACCGAGGTCCGCACACCCGACGAGGTCGGCGCGGCGCGCCGCCCGTCGCCATCCGTCCCCCATCGGAGGAGCACCTCATGAACCGGCAACCGCCGCCCGTCCCCCGCCGCCGTGTGCTGCTGGCCGGGGCCGGCGCCGCGGCCGCGCTGCTCGGGCCGTCCCTCGGGGGCGGCTCGGCGCTGGCCGCCGGCCGCCCCGGGGCCCGTGCCGCGGACTCCCTGCAGCCGTACGCGTCGTACTGGTTCCCCCACTCACTGCCGTCGGGCACGCCAGGGGAGGGCATCACCTGGCGGAGCCTTATGGACTGGCGTCCCGAGACCGACCGGGACCTGGCGTTCAACACGGCGACCGTGCCGCTGGCCGAGCGCTTCACCCCGGTCCCGGCGAACACCACGGCGCGCGCGGGCCAGGCCCGGATCAGCGCGCTGGCGGCCTTCGACCACACCGCGGGCAACCCGTCCCAGGGCTCGGCGACGGCGGACTACTACGCGCCGACGCACTGGGCGTACCTCGACGAGCTGGTCTTCTGGGGCGGCTCCTCCGGCGAGGGCCTGATCCTCGCCCCGAACGCCCCGGTCGTCGACGCCGCGCACCGCAACGGCGTCCCCGTGCTCGGCACCGTCTTCCTGCCACCGGCCGCCTTCGGCGGGCAGCTGCGCTGGACCCGCGATCTGGTGCGCCGGGACGCCTCCGGGCGCTTCCCGCTCGCCGCCAAGCTGGTGCAGGTCGCGACGGTGTACGGCTTCGACGGCTGGTTCATCAACGCGGAGACCGAGGGCGGGGATGCCGCGCTGGCCGCCGATATGCAGGCGTTCCTGCGGGCGCTGCGGGCCGCGGGCGCCCCGCGCGGTCTGCGGATCACCTGGTACGACGCGATGAACACCACCGGTCGGGTCGGCTGGCAGGGCGCGCTCAACGAGCTGAACCGGCCGTTCTTCCAGGACACGGCGGGACCGGTCGCCGATGCGCTGTTCGTCGACTTCCGCTGGAGCGCGGGGCGGCTGGCGGACTCGGGCCGTCTGGCGGAGCAACTGGGCCGCAGCCGCTACGAGTTGTGGGCCGGGGTCGACGTGGAGTCGGCGGGCTGGGACACCCGCACCGACTGGGACGCGATCGTCCCCGCCGGGCGCGACCATGTGGTGTCGTACGGCTTCTACCGTCCCGAGTGGACGCTCTCGCATCTGCCCGCGGGGCGGACGCCCGGCCAGTTCCACGCCGCCGACGACCGGTTCTGGTCCGGTGCGGGCCTGGACCCGACCAGGCCCGGCGGCACGGGCGGCGGCTGGCGGGCACCGGCCACCGCGGTCGCCGACCGTGCGACGCTCAGCGCGCTGCCGTTCGCCAGCACCTTCAACACCGGGCACGGTCTGCGCTGGTACGAGGACGGCGCGGTCACCTCCGACACGCCCTGGAACCACCTCGGGCTGCAGGACCGGCTGCCGCCGAGGCGCTGGGCGATATGGACCAAGGGCCGGCGCCCGGACGTGTCGCTGGACTTCGCCGACGCCTGGCGCGGCGGCAGCAGTCTGCTGGTGCGCGGTGCCCTGGACGCACCGGCCACGCTGGAACTGTTCTGGGCCCGGCTGCCGGCCGGTGCCGCGACGGTCCTGGATCTCACCCATCGGCTCGATCCGTCGTCGGGCCCGGTGGCCGTCGAGGTCGCGGTCGCCCTGCGGGAGGCGCCGGCACCGGGCGCGCCCGCCCCGTACGGGTATCTGCCGGCCGGCACCCTGGAGCCGGGCGGCGGCTGGCGCACCGACCCGGTACGGCTGGGCTCGCTCGGCGCCGGCCCGGTACACGCCCTGGGCGTACGGCTGACCGGCCGCGGCGGTGCGCCGGTGGCCTGGCGGCTGGGGGCGCTGGCGGTCCATGACGGGGTCACCACCCCGGCCCCGCCCAGCGGGCTGGAGATCACCGACACCGCCACCGCCGACGGGGCGGCCTCGCTGCGGCTGCGCTGGCGGCGCGCCCCCGGTCCGGTGCGCCACTACGAGCTGCACCGGCGGCTCCCGGACGGCACACGCCGGTTCCTCGGCGGCACCTGCGGTACGGCCTTCCACCTACCGGGGCTGCGGCGCGCGCAGAACGAGCCGGCCGCCCGGCTCCAGGTGCGCGCCGTACAGGAACTGTTCACCGCATCGGAGCCTGCCGAGACCGAACTCGCCTGGTAGGGACCGATGTTGCGGTAGGGCCGCCTCCCGCACCCCTCGACGCTACGGAGTCATCGCCATGCATGACGATCGCGCACTGATCGAAGCCCGCCTCAAGCGGGTCCTGGACGAGCGCATCCGGCCCGCGCTGTATCCGGAATCGGTTCCCCTGGAGGTCTCGGCGTGGGTCGCGCCGGGTGAGCCAGTGCCGGTGGCGGAGGGCCTGGCCGCCGCGCACTCGCCGGTGGCGGTGGGCGACGCCTGGGGCGCGCCCTGGGGCACGACGTGGTTCAAGGTGGTCGGCGAGGTGCCCGCGCGGTGGGCCGGCCGCACCGTGGAGGCCGTGCTGGACCTGGGGTTCGACGAGCGGATGGCGGGCTTCCAGTGCGAGGCGCTGGTCCATCTGCCCGACGGCGCTCCGGTCAAGGCGATCAATCCGCGCAACCAGTGGGTGCGGGTGGGTGCGCCGGTCCGCGGTGGCGAGCGGGTCGAATGGCATCTGGAGGCCGCGTCCAACCCCGTCATCCTCGGCGTCCCTCCCTTCCAGCCGACCTTGTTGGGCGACCTGGAGACCGCGGGCAGCGAGCCGCAGTACCGGCTGGCGCGGATGGACCTGGCGGTGTTCGACACCGAGGTCTGGGAGCTGATCTTGGACCTGGAGGTGCTGGGCGAGCTGATGGTGGAGCTCCCGGTGGACAGCCCGCGACGCTGGGAGGTGCTGCGGGCGGTCGGCCGGGCGCTGGACGCGGTGGACCTGCAGCGGGTCAACGCGACGGCGGGGGCGGCGCGTTCGGAGCTGAGCGCGGTGCTGGCGGCGCCCGCGGGCGCGTCGGCGCACCGGATCAGCGCGGTGGGGCACGCCCATATCGATTCGGCGTGGCTGTGGCCGCTGCGCGAGACCGTGCGGAAGGTGGCCCGTACGACGTCGAACATGACGGCGCTGCTGGAGGACGAGCCGGAGTTCGTCTTCGCCATGTCGCAGGCGCAGCAGTACGCCTGGATCAAGGAGCACCGGCCCGAGGTCTACGCCAAGGTCAAGAAGGCGGTCGCGGAGGGGCGGTTCGTCCCGGCGGGCGGGATGTGGGTGGAGTCGGACACCAACATGCCCGGGTCGGAGGCGATGGCGCGGCAGTTCGTGCACGGCAAGCGGTTCTTCCTGGAGGAGTTCGGCGTCGAGAACGACGAGGCGTGGCTGCCGGACACCTTCGGTTTCGCCGCGGGGCTGCCGCAGATCATCAGGGCGGCGGGGTCGAAGTGGCTGCTGACGCAGAAGATCTCCTGGAGCCAGGTCAATGCGTTTCCGCACCACACCTTCCGTTGGGAAGGCATCGACGGCACCCGGATCTTCACGCACTTCCCGCCGGTGGACACCTACAACTGCCAGATGGCGGGCAGCGAGATCGCCCACGCGGCACGGAACTTCAAGGACAAGGGGGTGGCCCGGCACTCGCTGGCGCCGACCGGCTGGGGCGACGGCGGCGGGGGCACCACCCGCGAGATGATCGCCAAGGCCCGCCGGCTGCGCGATCTGGACGGTTCGCCCACGGTGGAGTGGGAGCGGCCGGCCGACTTCTTCGCGAAGGCGGAGGCGGAGTACCCGCACGCTCCGGTGTGGGTGGGCGAGCTGTATCTGGAACTGCACCGCGCGACCCTCACCAGCCAGGCCAGGACCAAGCGCGGCAACCGGCGCAGCGAGCAGCTGCTGCGGGAGGCCGAACTGTGGTCGGCCACCGCCGCCGTCCTGGCCGGGCACCCCTACCCCTACGCCGAGCTGGACCGGATCTGGAAGACGGTGCTGCTCCATCAGTTCCACGACATCCTGCCCGGCTCCTCCATCGCCTGGGTGCATCGCGAGGCGGCGAGGACGTATGCGTCGGTCGCCGCCGAGCTGGAGGGGATCATCGCCGCCGCGCTGGCGGCGCTGGCCGGCGACGGCGGCGGGCAGCTGGTGGCGAACTCCGCGCCGCACGCCCGCGGCGGGGTCGCGGCCGGTGCGGTGGCGCCCGCGGTGGCCGAGGGGCCGGAGGTGTCCGCCGCGGCCCGTGACGACGGCGGGTTCACGCTCACCAACGGTCTGCTGCGGATCGTGATCGACGGCCGCGGCCTGGTGGTCTCCGCGTACGACCGGCAGGCCGACCGTGAGGCGGTGGCCCCGGGAGCGGCGGCGAACCTGCTGCAGATCCACCCGGACTTCCCGAACATGTGGGACGCCTGGGACGTGGACGCGTTCTACCGCCATGTCGTCACCGATCTGACGGACGCGGACGAGGTCGTGCTGGGCGAGGTGTCCGGGGACGCGGCGACGGTGCGGGTGACCCGTACCTTCGGCGGTTCGCGGGTGGTGCAGTCGCTGACGCTGGCGCGCGGGCAGCGGCGCCTGGACATCGACACCGAGGTCGACTGGCACGAGACGGAGAAGTTCCTCAAGGCCGCGTTCCCGCTGGACATGCACGCCGAGCGCTATGCCGCGGAGACCCAGTTCGGGCACCTCTACCGGCCCACCCACACCAACACCAGCTGGGAGGCGGCCAAGTTCGAGGCGTGCGCGCACCGGTTCGTGCATCTGGAGGAGCCGGGCTGGGGCGTGGCGCTGGTCAACGACGCGACCTACGGCCATGACGTCACCCGTACCGTCCGGGACGGCGGCGACCGGGGCACGACCACGACCGTGCGGCTCTCGCTGCTGCGCGCCCCGCGCTTCCCCGACCCGGAGACCGACCAGGGTGTGCACCGCTTCCGCTATGCGCTGGTGCCCGGCGCCGCCATCGGCGACGCGGTGCGCGAGGGGCACCGCCTCAACCTGCCCGAGCGCCGGATCCCCGGCACGCGGCCGGTGCCGCCGCTGATCACGGTCGGCAACGACGCGACGGTGGTCACCGCGGTCAAGCTCGCCGACGACGCGAGCGGCGATGTGATCGTGCGTCTCCACGAGGCGCACGGCGGGCGGGCGGTCACGTCGGTGACGGCCGGCTTCGAGGTGGCCGGCGCCGTCACCACCGATCTGCTGGAGCGGCCGACCGACGACGGCCCGGAGATCGAGCGGGACGGCGGCACGGTCCGGATGCGGCTCCGCCCGTTCCAGATCGTGACCCTGCGGCTGCGCCGGGCGGGGGATCTCTGAGCGGCGTCCCGTCGATCAGGCGGTGGGCGGGCCGGGGGCGGGCGTGGGCGGGCCCGGGGCGGGCGTCAGGTCCTGGGACCGCCCGAGCGTGACCGGGCGTCGCGGCAGGTGTCGCGGCGCAGCTCGGCGCGCCGCTCGCGCCCGGCGCCGCGTCCGGCCCGTCGGCCACGGCCGGTCCCGGGGCCGGGGCCCGGCTCCTGGCCGCATGACTCCTGGCCCGGGTCCCGGCTCGCGTCCAGGCCCAGCATGTCCATCAGCAACGTCAGATCGTGCGCGTCCCGCGCCCGGCCGGCCAGCGCCTTCCTGGCAAGCCGTCGTTCCTCGTCACCCGGCACGGCGCGCGGCGCGGTGTGGTCGGCACTGCGGTGTTCATCGCTCACCGCTGCATTCTCGGCCGGACCGCGCCGCGCTGCCCGTCGAGCGGGCCGGGGAGAAACCGCCGAGGGGGGACTACGCCGTACGGGTGAGCCGGGGTCGGGGCCCGTCCCGCGACCAGGGGACCGGCGAGGGAACCCCACCAGCCGGTTTTCCCTCTATATGAGCACTTGTACTTGATCACCCCGTCGCGGAGTCACCGTTGAAACATCGCTACGCCGTCGCGCTCACGACCGCCCTCGTCGCCAGCTGCGGGCTGCTCGCCGGCTGCTCGGACACCGGAAACCCGGTCGACTTCAACGCCGGCGCCAAGGACGGGGGCGGTGCGCGGGTCGAGCCCGCGGACGCCGACACCCTGCTGCCCACCGGCCCCAAGAGCGACTTCCGGATCACCCGCACGCTGGATGACGGCACCCATATAGCGCGCGCGACGCTCCAGGGCGCGAAATCGGGCGTCACCGGCAGCGTCTGGGTCTGGGCCCCGAAGGAGTACCAGGACCCGAAGTACGCCAAGAGCGGCTTTCCGGTGCTGATCGCCCTGCCGGGCGGTCTGGGCAGCCCGAAGGAGCAGGGCGGTGTCACCAACTACTGGGTCGGCGGCGATATCGCGCTCCAGGAGAACATCACGAAGTGGACCGCGGAGGGCAAGAGCCTGCCGTTCATCGTGGTGATGCCGATGCTCAACCCGGACACCCAGTACCACGACGGCAGCGACATTCCCGGGCAGCAGAAGATGGGGACCTGGCTGACCGAGGACGTCGTCAACCTCACCAAGGCCAATTTCCGCACCTACAAGTCGCGGGACGGCTGGGCCTTCATGGGCTCGTCCTCGGGTGGTTTCGCGGGGCTGAAGTCCGTACTGAAGTACCCGGAGAAGTTCAAGGCGGCGATAGCCAGCGGCCCGGACATCGTGCCGGACTCGCCCCTGTGGGCGGGGCACCAGGCGGAGAAGGACGCCAACAACCCGGAGAAGCTCGCCCAGCGCCTCCTCCAGAAGGGCGGCCCGGACGTCTACCTCGCCTTCCAGGCCGGGAGCCGGGAGTCCTCCTCCGTATCCGCCTCGATAGAGAAGTTCCGCCGGACGTACGGCAAGGGTCCGATACACACCTCGATGCAGCTCATACCCGGCGGCCGGCACAACGCCTGGGACTACCAGAAGGGCATGGCGGACGGCTCGATCAAGTTCATCAGCGACCAGCTGAAGGGGCCGGTGGCGAGCGGCTCCTGATCCGGGGCGACGGCGGCCGGGGGCGGGATGCCACGCCCCCGGTGCGCGGATGCAGATCGCCTGGTGGGGGGCGATGCTGGAGGCGTGGGGGAACCGTGGTGAGGAGGACGACTCATGTCCATGATGGACAAGATCAAGCAGATGCTGAAGGGCCACGAATCCCAGACGGACAAGGGCATCGACAAGGCCGGCGACATGGTCGACGAGAAGACCCAGGGCAAGTACCAGGGCCAGGTCGACACCGCCCAGGACAAGCTCAGGGGCCAGTTCGGCAGCGGGCAGGACAGGGATCAGCCACCGCAGGCCTGAAGTCGGCGGTTCCGCCGAGAGCGGTCCCGGGGCGCCGTCTCGCCCGTACGCTGTACGGATGATCTCCGCGTCGTCCGTCCGGCTCACGCCCGATGTCCTGATGCGCCCGGCGGCGCCCGAGGACGCCACCGGTCTCGCCCGTTCCTACCTGCGCAGCCGTGATCATCTGCGCCCCTGGGAGCCGGACCGGGACGAGGTCTTCTTCACCCCCGCCGGACAGGCGGAACGGCTGCGGGAGTCGCTCACGGAGCGCAGCGCCGGGCGGTCGATGCCCTGGGTGCTGGTCCGGGAGCCGGACGGCGGTGCGGCGGAGCCCGACATCGTCGGCACGATCACCCTCTCCGGCATCGTGCGGGGCCCGTTCCGCAGCGGCAACGTCGGCTACTGGATCGACGCGGGCCAGGTGGGGCGCGGGCTCGCCTCCGCCGCGGTGCGGGCGGTCTGCGCCGCCGCCGACACGGAGCTGGGGCTGCACCGGCTGCAGGCCGGGACCCTCGTCGACAACGCCGCCTCGCAGCGGGTGCTGACCAAGTGCGGCTTCACCCCGTTCGGCACCGCCGAGAACTACCTGCACATCAACGGCGCCTGGCGCGACCACCGGCTCTTCCAGAAGATCCTCAACGACCGCCGCCCCTGAGGGCCGATGCCGCTGCCCGCGGCCGATCGGGGGAGGCCGGGGCCCGTTTCGCGCGGCGGCGCCCGCCCCCGAGTCCGGGAGCGGGCGCCGGTGCCGTTGCGGCCGCGCTCACGCCAGCCGGATCTTCTCCGCCTGGGGCCCCTTCTGGCCCTGGGTGACCTCGAAGGTCACCTTCTGGCCCTCCTGCAGCTCACGGAAGCCGGTGGCGTCAATGTTGGAGTAGTGCGCGAAGACGTCGGCGCCGCCGCCGTCCTGAGCGATGAAGCCGAAGCCCTTCTCCGAGTTGAACCACTTCACCGTGCCGGAAGCCATGTACGTCTCCTTCGTTCAATGGGCTTGCGTCGGTTTCCGCGCGTACCGCGGAAACCGGAGGTGATCGCCTTGGCCCGGACACGCACCGCACAGCAAGAACGCCCGTGAATGCGACACGGGCGCCCGGTACTTCGGAACCACGACAGCTGATCAGGACGCTACACCGAGCGGTGCCCGGTGGGCGGTACAACCGTTGCTGACGCGTCGCCCATCACCAGGAAGGCCAGTCGCCGTCCCCCGTATCCCTGACGCATCGGACTGATGTACGACGATCGACGGTGCGGGAACCGGCTCAGTCCGACTCCCCGTCGCCGGCTTCGCGCGGAGCGCGCCGACGCCACCACAGTGCGGATCCGAGCCCGGCGACGGCCACGGCGCCGGCGCCTCCGGCGGCCGACAGCAGCCACCGGTGCCGCGCCTCGGCGTCGGATGCGGCCTGGACCGCGACCGCGGCCTTGTGCGGTGCAGTGGACGAGTGCGGCCGGTGCACGACATGCTCCGGTCCCTCCTGCCGCTCCCCCGGCGCCATCGTGGGCAGCATGCCGACGGCCGCGGCCCGCGGAGCCGCCTCGAAGCCCCAGTCCAGCAGGGCGCGGGCCTCCTCGTAGACGGCGTTGCGGCCGCCGGACCGCGGGTTCATGACGGTGACCAGCAGCCTGCGGCCGTCGCGCTCGGCGGCGGCGATCAGGGTGTTGCCGGCGTGCGACGTATAGCCGTTCTTCACCCCGATCAGGCCGTCGTACGGGCGGACGCCGTGCGAGCCGACCAGCAGCCGGTTGGTGTTCTGCAGCTCGGACGCGTCCGGGGCGCCCTCCGGGACCTCGGCCCACTTCGTCGAGGCGAAGTGGGCGAAGTCGCGGTTGGTCAGGCCGGCCTGCCCGAACAGCGACAGGTCGTACGCCGACGAGTACTGCCCCGGCGTGTCGAAGCCGTCCGCGGACTCCACCCTGGTGTCGCGTGCGCCCAGGCGGCGCGCCATCTGCTGCATATCGTCGATGGTCTTGTCCCAGCCGCCGTTCATGCCGGCCAGGGTGTGCACCGCGTCGCTGCCCGAGCGCAGGAACACGCCGTACCAGAGGTCCGCGACGCGGTACGGCACCTCCTGCTTCAGGCCCGCGAGCGAGCTGCCCGCCTCGATGCCGGTCAGGTCGGCGGCGGAGACGGTGTGCACCTCCCGCTGGGAGAACCGCGGCAGCACGGTCAGCGCGAAGAGGGCCTTGAGCGTGCTGGCGGGCGGCAGCGGCCGGTGGGCGTTCTGGGCCGCCAGGATCTTGCCGCTCCCCAGGTCGGTCACCATCCACGACAGCGCGGAGACCTTCGGCGGCGCGGACACCTCCCGCCGGGGCAGGAACTGCAGGCCCCGATGGTCCAGCCGGCTCCCGGGGCCGCCCGGTCCGACGGCGTGCGCGCCGGCCCGCAGGTCGTCGACGCCGTACGGGCCATCGGCGCGCGCCGGTCCGGTCGCGGCCAGCAGGCTCGCGGCACACACCGACAACGCGGTCACGACTCTGACGGGGTCCCACCTCGCGCTCGACATGAGGCCACGCTATGAACGCCCCCTGCCGCGCGCCGGTTGGCCTACTCCATCCGATGCCCGGCGGCCGGGCGCCGTGGCGCGCCGGGCCGACCCCGACGCGCCACGGCCGTCCCGGCCCGGTCGCGGTTACCAGATCTCGTTGACCCACTCGGGGTGGTCGATGAACGGGTTCCGGTTGTGCTGGTACTTGTCGAAAATCACCTGGTTGCGGCGCTTCTCGAAGTCGGACGGCGGGTCCGTTCGGCTCCACTCCTTCAGGACCGAGAGCCGGCCGAGGTACGGCTGGCTGCCGTTGTCGACCTTGTCGTTGGGCTCCAGGTCCGGGAAGCCGTCGTCGCCGTCGTAGCGGACGGCCATGTAGAGGATCATTCGGGCGACATCGCCCTTGTCCGCGTCGCGGGGCTCGAAGGAGTCGCCGTCGGTGTAGTTGCCCGGGGCCTCGCCGACCTCCGTGCCGCCGTTGTCGAAGTCCTTGTTCCCGCGGGTGCTGTTGACGGACACATCCGCCGGCCGCAGATGGTGGATGTCGGTTCCGGGACCGGTGGCGGTGCCGAAGTCGCCGTGCGACTTCGCCCAGACGTGCTCGCGATTCCAGTCGTCCGGATTGCTGCCGTTGGAGTTCTTGCTCTGGGACTTTCCGGTGTACAGCTGAATGATGTTCGCGCTGTTGGCCGGGTCCTCGTCGGTGTCCTTCAGGGCGTCCCAGACCTGGGAATAGGTCAGCTTTCCGGTCTGGGTCTCGCTGATGATCCGGTGCAGTGCGGTCTTGAGTTCCGGGCCGGTCTTGCCGATGGCGTCCTTGTAGTACGTGTCGTCATAGGCGGTGACGGAACCGCGCGGTGCGGCCGGGGTGGCCGTCGCACTGGTCGTGATCTGCACGGCCACCGCCACCATGACGGTGGTGGCGGCGATGGCCAGCACGCGGCCACGGCGACTTATGTGGGTCTTGTCCACGAAGGGTGTCCTCTCCCCGAATTGTGGTACCAGGCCGTGAAATGTGTGGGGCACGACCGGCACCGGCCGTTGGGAATACGGCCACTTGGCAGCCTTCCATCGCGGTAATCACCACAGTGTGAACACCAGGGGAGAGTTGTGTGTCCGCCCCGTGGCAATCACCGAATTCCCCCCGAAAGGAGTCGCGGAATTCTTCGATCCACCGTCAGGGCCGCGCCGTGCAGACCTCCTTCCGCTCGGCGGCGGGCACCTGGACCGCCGGCGCGGGGGCCGAGGCCGAGGTCGTCGGCACCGCGCCGGGTCGACGGCGCAGGTCGGGCAGGAGTGTGGCGATCCCGATGGCGGCCAGCGCGGCACCGAGCCACAACGGAGCACGCAGCCCGAAGGAGTCGATCGCCAGACCGCCGACCGAGGAACCCACGATGACGCCGGAGGTGATGAAGGACGAGTGCACGGTGTTCACCAACGGCCGGGCGTTACCCGTGCGTTGCACACGGGTGGCCATCGCCGGATTCATCGTGACACCGACCAGACCGATTCCCATCAGCATGACCACCGCCGGCACGGCGAGATGGGCCAGCAGTGCGAACCCGGCCAGAAAGAGGAAATTCAGCGCCAGCCCGGCGAGTTGGACACCGACGGTGAACCGGTCCGCCAGTCGCCCCACGACGGTATTGCCGATGACCGTGGCGGCGCCGTATCCGATCAGCAGCAGCGGTACGGTCCCGGTACTGAATCCCGTGACCCCGGTCAGAATGGGATTGACATAGCTGAACGCCGAGAATGTCGCACCGATGATGAGGGTGCTGGTGGAGAACACCAGCCACAGCCGGGGATTTCTGAAGACGACCAGCTCTTCCCGGACGTTCCCGCCACCGTCGGCGCGCCCCAGCCGGGGAACTCCGGCGAGCGTGGCGAGCGCGGCCAGCACCGCGATCCCGGAAATGACCCAGAACGCCACCCGCCAGCCGAAGCGTTCACCGACGACCGTCGACAGCGGCAGCCCCAGCAGCGTGCCGAGCATCAGCCCGTTCATCAGCACCGCGATGGCACGGCCGCGGACCTCCGGCCGGGTCAGTTGGACACAGATCGACATCGCGACGCCGAAGAACGCCTGCGAGGCGACCCCGGTGACGATCCGCGCGACCAGCATCGCCCCGTAGTCCGGGGCGAGCGCGGCGAGCACATTGCCCGCCAGGAATATCCCGAACAGCACCATCAGCGCGAACTTCTGACGGAGCTTCACCACGGCGACGGTGAGGAACGGCCCACCGGCCGCCATGGCCACCGCGAAGGCGGTGATGAGATAGCCGATCCGCGGTACCCCCACCCCCAGCCCGTCCGCCATCTGCGGCATCAGCCCGGCCACCACGAACTCGCTGGTCACCATGGCGAAGACCCCGACGGCCAGCACATACACGGCACGCGGCACGGCCCGACCTCCCATTCCCATCCGATCGATCCCCTCCGAGAGCGGGCGAAGACCCCCGGACCTCCGGGCGGCCACGCGGCAGGGGCGGCACGACAGGCCACGACAGCCCCACCTCGCCCGCTCCGAGGACGATACCGCATTTTGGATCGAGCGTTCCAAAATTTGCGCCGAGCGGGTGCCGGTCCTTGCTCCCATCGGGTGAACCCGCGCCGTTCCCGCAACCGGAGGCACAGCGGACGGCTTCCGAAGAACCGACGCGTCACAGCCCGGAACCGCCCGGACCTCCCCGAACCGCCCGGCGCTCCCCCGGAACTGAAGCGCCCTTCGCCGAACCCCCCGAACCCTCGCCGAACCCCTTCGGACCACGCTGGAGGCCCCGATGCCGCCGTACCACCCCGCTTGCCCGCCGTACGGCGCGACACCGGACTACGCCCTCGCTCCCCCGCGCGCCGAGGACCGCCTCGACACCCGTGCGCTGCCCCTGGACCTCCTCCTCCCGCCGCCCCGCCCGGAGGACCGGGTGCCCGTCCTGCCGGCACACCCCGATGACCTGCCGCTCCCTCCCCCGCGCCCGGAGGAGCGGCTGCAGGGCCCGGTGGCGCTGCCCGACCGCCGGCGGCTGGACCTCCAGGCGGCGCTCACCGCGGCCGGGGTCGCACCGGCGGCCGGGGACCAGGCCGCGGTGGCAGAACTGGCCGGGCTGAGCGATGCCGCGGTACAGGCCGTCATCGGCTGGATCGAGGGCGCGGCGCGGGCGTCCTGGCCGCGGCCGCACGCGGTCTGAGCGGGCCCGCCGCCCGCCTCAGCGCAGGCCGGGCAGGGTGCGCAGTTCGCCGACCTTCAGGGCACGGGCCAGACCCAGGAAGATCAGGGCCATCGTCAGGCCCCCGGCGGCCAGGGCCAGGGCGGGCGTCCAGCCCTCCGGGACCGGGACGCCGGAGCAGGCCCGGGCCGCCAGCCAGCCGACCGCTCCGGCCGCGGCGGCGGCCCCGGTCAGCTTGCCGTACGTACGGCACAGGCGCCGGCCGTCGAGGCGCCCGTCGAGCCGCCGGCGCAGCAGCCGCGCGGTGACCAGCAGCCCGATGCCGTACGCGACGGTGTAGGCGGCGGCCATCCCGGTGACCGACCAGCGGGCGGGCAGCAGCAGGTAGCAGGCGGTGGCCAGGGCAATGTTGACGGCGCTGGTCCAGAAGGCCATCCAGAACGGCGTCCGGGTGTCCTCGAAGGCGTAGAAGCCGCGCAGCAGCAGGTACTGGGCGGAGAAGGGGATCAGGCCGAGGCCGAACGCCTGGAGCATATGTCCGGCGGGCGCGGCCGAGGCCGCGTCCACGGTGCCGTGCGCGAACAGCAGTTGGGCGGTCTGCGGGCCGAAGGCCAGGAAGAAGAAGGCCGCCGGGACGATGAGGACACCGCTGACGCGCAGGGCGCGGGAGAGGTCGCCGCGCAGATCGTCCAGGCGGCCTTCGGTGACCGCGCGACTCATCCGCGGCAGCAGCGCGGTCACCAGCGAGACGGTGACGATGGACTGCGGCAGCATCCAGATGCCCTGGGCGTAGTTGAAGGCGGTGTACCCCACGCCCTCGGTGGGGAGTTGCTGGTCGACGGCGCCCGCGTAGTGCGTGACGACGGTCATCGCGACCAGGTTGGCGAGGACGAACAGCAGGGTCCAGCGGGCGGCCGCGATGCTCTTGCGCAGACCGCTGCCGCGCCAGTCGAAGCGCGGCCGGAAGCGGAAGCCGGCGGCCCGTACGAACGGGATCAGCGCCAGGCCCTGGAGGGCGATACCGCCCGTGGTGACGAGGCCCAGCAGGTCGATCTGGCCGGGGGTGATGTCCTCGATCCGGTCGGGTCCGGCCAGCAGGCCGAGGTAGACGCCGAACATCGCGATCAGCACGATGTTGTTGAGCACCGGCGTCCACATCATCGCGCCGAACCTGCCGCGGGCGTTGAGGACCTGCCCGAGGATGAAGAAGAGCCCGTAGAAGAAGATCTGCGGGAGCAGGAAGCGGGCGAAGACCACGGTGAGTTCGAAGGCGGCGTGGGTCCGGGGCGTGTCGGCGGTGTAGACGGCGACGATGTGCGGGGCGGCCCACACCGACAGCAGGGTGCCGACCGCGAGCACGCTCAGCACGAGGGTGACCAGCCGCTGTTCGTAGGCGCGGCCGCCGTCGGCGTGCTCGGCCCTTGCGCGTACCAGCTGCGGCACCAGCACGGAGTTCAGCGCGCCGCCGATGAGCAGGGTGTAGATGCTCATCGGGACGACGTTGGCGGTGTTGTACGTGGTGGCGAGCAGCCCGGTGCCGAGCGCGGCCGCCTGGAGCACCGTCCGGATCAGCCCCGTGGCGCGGGAGACCACCGTCCCCATGGCCATCAGGAGCGAGGAGCGCGCCACCCCTTTCCCGGTGCCCTGCTCACCGCTGCCGTCGCCCCGGTCCCCGTCCGCGCCGGATATCCGCCCATCCGGCGCTCGCAACTGCATGGTGTCGTCCGATGTCCCGTCGATCATGAGGGCAAATCTATGCCGCTGCGGGAAGTGGACGGGCCCGGTCCGGGTCGAGCAGCGGCGCGTGCAGCTCACCGTGGCGTTCGCGGCGGGGGGTGATCTCGCTGAAGAGGAAGCTGAGTTGCTCCGGTGCGGTGCAGTCGGCGATCTCGTCCCAGGTGACGGGCGTGGAGACGGTGGGGGTGGCGCGGGCGCGCAGGGTGTAGGCGACGGCGGTGGTCTTGGCGGCGGCGTTCTGGGAGAAGTCGATGAAGACCTTCCCGGGGCGCAGCGACCTGGTCATCTTGTCCACGACCAGGTCCGGCAGGGCCCGCGCGGCCTCGGCGGCGAGCCGCTTGGCGTAGGCGGTGGTCCGCTCGGACGGGGTGGGCTCGATGGGCGCGATGAGGTGCAGGCCCTTGGAGCCGCTGGTCTTGGCGTAGACCTCCAGGCCGTCGGCGGCCAGCCGCTCGTGCAGCCACCGCGCCGCGACGCAGCACTCCACGATGGTGGCCGGTGCGCCCGGGTCCAGATCGACGACGAGGCGGTCGGCGAGGCCCGGCGCCCGGCTCGTCCACTGCGGTGTGTGCAGCTCGACGACCAGGTTCGCGGCCCAGACCAGCGCGGGGAGGTCCTGCAGCAGGACCTGGCGGGTGGGCCCGGACGTCGAATGGGGGACCTCGCAGGTCCGCACCCAGGTGGGGGTGCCGGGCGGCACGTTCTTGGTGAAGAAGCGCTGGCCGTCCGGCCCGTCGGGGTAGCGCAGGAAGGACAGCGGCCGGTCGTGGAGGTGCGGGAGCAGGGCGTCGGCGGTGGTGGTGCAGTAGTGCAGCACCTCGCCCTTGGTGGTGCCGGTCTCGGGATAGAGGACCTTGTCCAGGTTGGTCAGCGAGAGGCGTCGCCCCTCCACGATGGTGATCGGCGACATACGATGAGAATCCCACACAAGGGATGAAATATGCGTTCTATATGGAATGGGTCGATATCGTTCGGGCTGGTCACCATCCCCGTGAAGACGTACAGCGCCACCGACCGCACCTCCTCGGTCTCCTTCGTGCGCATCCACGAGAAGGACGGCGCTCCGGTCCAGTACCGGAAGATCTGCGAGCTGGACGGCGAGGAGGTCCCGAACGAGGAGGTCGGCAAGGGCTATCAGCCGCCCGGCGACGACACCGTCGTGCCGATCACCGACGACGATCTCTCCCAGCTGCCGATGCCGACCGCCAAGACGCTGTCGATCCTGTCCTTCGTCGACCCCGCCGAGATCGATCCGCTCCAGATGGACAAGTCCTACTACCTGGGGCCCAACGGGGCGGCCGCCGTCAAACCGTACGCGGTGCTGCGGGAGGCGCTGGAGCACCATCGGAAGGTCGCGATCGGCAAGGTGGCGATGCGAGGGCGGGAGTCGCTGGCGATGCTGCGGGCACACGACGGCGCGATCGTGATGCACCAGCTGCTGTGGCCGGATCAGATCCGGCCCGCCACCGGCATCGCACCCGACGAGGTCGAGATCCGCAAGAACGAGATGGCGCTGGCCGAGACCCTGATGGACTCCCTGGGCGAGCTGGACCCGGCCGAACTCCACGACGACTACCGGGAGGCCGTCGAGGAGCTGGTCGCCGCGAAGCTGGAGGGCGAGGAGCCGGTCGTCCCCGCGACGCCGTCCGGCGCCCAGGTCATCGATCTGACGGCGGCACTGGAGAAGAGCGTGCGGGCCGCCCAGGGGGGCGGTAGGCAGGCCGAGGAGTCGGCGTCCGTGACGCCCCTACGGGGGCGGAAGACGGCGAGGAAGACCACGCCGAAGAAGACCGCGGCCGGCGGCCCGGAAAAGAAGACCGCGACGCGGAAGACGACGACACAGAAGACCGCGACGAAGAGCACCGCCAAGAGCACCGCGAGCACATCCCCGGAGAAGACGACGACCAAGAAAGCCACGCCCAAGAAGACCGCCGCGAAGAAGACCACCGCCAGGAAGTCCGGCTGACCGCCCGCAGTTCGGCCGTCGTGTGCCCGCCAGGGATTACGGGCCGGCCCTTAGAGTCTGGGTATGGCTTCAGACGAGGGGACCACCCGCATCGACAGCTGGATCTGGTCCGTACGGCTCACCAAGACCCGTTCGCTGGCCGCGGCGGCCTGCCGCGCCGGGCACGTACGGGTCAACGGCGAGCGGGTCAAGCCGGCGCACGCCGTGCGCACCGGCGACGAGGTCCGACTGCTGCACGCCGGACGGGAGCGGATCGTGGTGGTCTCGCGGCTGGTGCGCAAGCGGGTGGGCGCGGCCGTCGCCGCCGAGTGCTTCGTCGACAACAGCCCGCCGCCCCCGCCGCGCGAGATGGCGGCGCCGGCCGCGCATCGCGACCGCGGCGCCGGGCGCCCCACCAAGCGCGAGCGCCGCGAGACCGACCAGTTGCGGGGGCGCTGAGCCGGGCCGACAGGGCGGCCGCCTACGCGGGCGGCAGCGCGTCCAGATATACCCACTCGCCGCTCTCGCGCACGAACCGGCTGTGCTCGTACTGGCTGTCGGCCTGTCCGTGCAGGCTGAAGTGCGCGCGGAACTCCACGGTGCCTTCGGTGTGGAAGGCGGTGCCGCCGGTCGCGCCGAGGATCTCCAGCCCGGTCCAGTGCTGCGCCGGTTCGAGGTCGAGGGCCGCGGGGCGGGTCGTCGGGTGCCAGGTGCGCAGCAGATAGCCGGTGTCACCGACGACGAAGGCGCTGTAGCGCGAGCGCATCAGCCGCTCCGCAGTGGGGGCGGTGGCGCGCCCCTGGTGGAAGGCGCCGCAGCAGTCGCGGTAGCTCTCGGCGCGTCCGCAGGGGCAGGGCGCATCGGGGGTGACGGCCGCCGGGCGGTGCGGCGCGCGCGACGGCCTCTTGGGCGGCTTGTTCTTGGGCTTCGACACCCGACGATTGTGCCGGTCGGCGGAGGCGGGTCGCGACACGCCGGGGACACGCCGGGGCGACACGCCCTGAAGCTGCGCCCAAATAGGGAATTTCAACGATAAATCACCCATTCGCAGCTTTTGATGGCTTGATACGGGCTGTGAGGCTGGAAGAACTCATGGTGACCGTCCCCACCACCCAGGAGAGAACCCCCCATGATTCTGTCCATTTCCGGCGTCGTCCTGCTCGGTGTCATCGTCTTCCTGTTCTTCCGCAAAGACGGACTCAAGCTGTCCCATGCGCTCGTCTCCGCGCTCTTCGGGTTCTATCTCGCAAGTTCCGCGATCGCGCCGAGCATCAAGGCCGGCGGGGCGAGCCTGGCGAGCCTCCTCGGGGGGATCAAGCTCTAGGCCCTGTCGTCAAACTCCCGCCCGCCTCGCGACGCCTGGCACGCACGCCCTCCCCCACGCCCTAAGGGCGCGGGGAGACCCCCACCGTTGTCGGGCTCATCCCGGTACGCCCAGTACCGGGACGACCCTCCGCCTTGCGATCGCTCGGCATCCGGTTGCGTTGTCGAGCCGAGACGGAGAGCGCGCGGCGAACGGAGTGCACCAGCCGCCGCGAGGCCGCCCTCCGGGCGGACGACGCGAGTTTGACGACAGGGCCCGCGTTCCGCACGCCCCGGCTCGCCACCCACGCCGAGCCGCCAAGACCCGCACGAGCAACAGGAGAAGATGTGGCACGGCGTCCTCTGCCCCGCATCCTGACCGACCGCGCACCGCTCGCCCGTATGGCCAACAGCGCACCGCTCGCCCGCAGTCGCGAACTCGCGCGCACCGCCGCCGACGGCGCCTCCGATGTGTTCCATCCGCTGATCACCATCGGCCGGGGGCTGCGCCGGCTGGCGACGGCCGGCCGGGGACGCTGGGCGGGGACGCCCAAGGAGAGCCGCGGTCCGCTGCTGTGCTTCGTCGGCGCGTGCGTGCTGGTGCTCGCCCTGGTGCCGTACGGGCCGCTGCTCGCCCTGATCGCGGCCATGGGGGCGGGCGCCTGGGCGGGGCGGGAGCGCACCCCTGTGGAGAGCGGACCCAGCGAGGCGGAGACGGAGCGGCTGCGGGCGCTGTACGAGGCCCTGGTGCCGTACCTCGCCGCCGAGGGCGATCCCAGTCCGCTGTACGCGCACGGCGGCGACTGGGAGCGGGCCTTCGGCGAGTACGCCTTCGACGACGCCGGGCGCCTGGAGCGGCTGCGGCTGAAGTACCCGGCGTACTTCACCGACGGCGAGGACCGGGCCCGGGCCCGCATCGAGCAGGTGCTGTACGCCAAGGCGGGCCGCGGCCGGGAGTACCACTTCGCCTGGGACGAGCTGGCCAACCAGCTCACCGTGACCGTCCTGGCGGCGCTGCCCACCGATATCGCCGCGCAGCGCTTCGTCACCTCTCCGAGCGAGACGGTGCTCGGCTTCACCGACCCGGACTCCGTGCAGCGGACCCTGCCGGTCGCCGCCGGCCAGGAGCGGCGCGACGCCCCGCCGGTGGTCTGGCGCACCGGGCCGCGCTCCGCCGAGCCGCATCTGCTCGCCCTCGGGCAGCCGGCGACCGGCACCACGACGCTGCTGCGCTCGATCGCCCTTCAGGCGCTCCAGCACGGCGACGTACTGGTCGTCGACGGCACCGGCACCGGCGAGTTCGGGTGCCTGGTCGGGCACCCCGGTGTGCTGGGGGTGGAGAGCGGGCTGGCGGGGACCCTGAAGAGGCTGGAGTGGGCCTCCCACGAGACCGAGCGCCGGCTGGTCGTGGCGAACCGGGCGCGGCAGGCCGGCCGGCCCGCCCCGGAGGACACCCGGCGACCGCTGTGGATCATCGTGGACCGCCTGACGGCGCTCACCCATATCGCGGCCGCGGAAGGCCGGGACGACCCTCAGCGGTGGCTTCAGGTGCCGCTGCGGCACGGCCGGGCGGCCCAGGTCACGGTGGTCGTGGCCGACCAGTTCGACAGCGCCGACCTGCTGAGCGACCCGGTGCGGGCGCACACCAAGGCCCGGGTGGTGCTCGGTCCCGCCACGGCGGACGAGGTACGGACGGTCCTCGGGGCGCCGCCGCACACCACGCCGACCGCGCAGGTACCGCCGGGACGCGGCTATGCGCGGCTGGGGACCGCTCCCGTCGTGCGGCTCCAGGTGCCGGCCACGCCCGATCCGTTCGACGACGCGACGAGCGAGGTGCACCGGCAGGCCGTTCTGGCGCTGCTGCCGGAGCGTGCGGCCGGGGCCGACACGGAGGCCGGGTCCGCGGCGGCGGTGGGCGCGGCGGACGGCCATCCCGCGGGGGGCGATCCGGCGCCGGCCACCGAGCCGGTACGAGCGCCGGCGCGGGTGTCGATCGTCAAGGGCGGCGAGTCCCGGACGGTCAAGAGCGGATCGATGGAGGCCGTGCGCGCGGAGCGGTGAGCGCCCGGTCCCGGCGCTCCCGGCACCTCGTCAGGCGACGAAGGTGTGTCGCAGCTCCGCTTCCGCCGGGGCGCCCGTCGCGACCAGCCGCGCCGCACCGGCCAGCCGGGCCGCGGCCTCGTCGGCGACCGCGCCGTTGACCGTGAACGGCAGCCGTACGAAGCCCTCGAAGGCGCCGTCCACACCGAACCGGGGGCCGGAGGGGACCCGCACGCCGAGCCGCTCCCCCGCCTCGGCGATCCGGGAGCCGGAGAGCCCGCCGGTCCGCGCCCACAGCGTCAGACCGCCGCGCGGCACGCTGAACTCCCAGTCGGGCAGGTGCCGCTGGAGGGCGGCGACGATCGCATCGCGGTTCTCACGGGCCTGGTCCCGGCGGATGTCGACGGCCTGCTCCCATCCGCCGCCCTCCAGCAGCGAGGCGATGGCGAGCTGTTCGAGGACCGGTGAGCCCAGGTCGGAGTAGGCGCGGGCGGCGACCAGGCTGCGGATGATGTCGGGGGCGGCGCGCACCCAGCCG
The DNA here is from genome assembly GCF_055567415.1 of Streptomyces sp. NPDC026575. Lineage (NCBI taxonomy): Bacteria > Bacillati > Actinomycetota > Actinomycetes > Kitasatosporales > Streptomycetaceae > Streptomyces > Streptomyces sp. NPDC026575. Next base: position 40,515 of record NZ_JBVHQM010000037.1, on the reverse strand, counting down.
ATCCGCATCCCGGCCCAGAACGCCTTGCTCGCCGAGCCGACGGTGATCACCGCGCTGCCGGCGGGGTCGAACGCGCACACCGGGCGGGGAACCTCGGTGTCCTCGTCCAGTCGGAGCTCGGTCATGGTCTCGTCGACGACGAGCAGCGTGCCGGCCGAGCGGGCGGCGTCGACCATGCGGCGGCGCTGGTCCTCGGTGGCGAGGGTGCCGGTGGGGTTGTGGAAGTCGGCGACGACGTAGGCCATCCGGGGCGCGGCGTCCCGCATCACCTGGCGCCAGGCGGGGATGTCCCAGCCGGCCAGCCGCTCCCCGAGGGCGACCGGGACCAGCCGGGCGCCGGCGTCCCGCATCAGCTGCAGGATGTTGGCGTACGAGGGCGAGTCGACGGCCACCCGCTCGCCGGGGCCGGTACACAGGCGGCAGATCGCGGCCACCGCGCCCATCGCGCCCGTGGTCACCATGATCTGTTCGGGCATCGTGGGGATGCCGCGGGCGGTGTAGCGGTCGGCGAGGGCCTGGCGCAGCACCGGCAGGCCGGCCGGGTAGTCGCCGTGGGTGTGGGCGTAGAGCGGCAGGTCGGCCATGGCGCCCTGGACGGCGCGGGTGAGCCAGGGCTCGGGGGCGGGGAGGGCGGCGCAGCCGAGGTCGATCATGGAGCCGGCTGCCTCCGGGGGCAGCGGTTCCAGGCCGCGGGTGGGCAGCGGGTTGCCTGCCGGGACGGCGGTCCAACTGCCGGAGCCGCGCCGGGACTCCAGGAACCCCTCGGCGCGCAGCGCTTCGTAGGCGGCGGCGACGGTGGTGCGGCTGACGCCGAAGGCCGCGGCCAGCTCGCGTTCGGCGGGCAGCCGGGCGGCGACCGGCACCCGGCCTTCGAGCACGAGCAGGCGGACGCCGTCGGCGAGGCTCCGGTAGGCGGGCAACTTGCGTCCGCCGACGGCGAGTTCGGCGGCTCGCGGGTCCTGCGACCGGAGCAGCCGGGCGAGTTGGGGCGCACCTACCGCTGAAGTCCACTGAGCCATGAAGATCAGTCCACCTTCCCCGAATTGGCTCTACTTCCCGAGCTCGGACATGCCACATGGTGTCATGCATCGGTCCAATCGTGCCAGGAGGGGGAATTTTCATGTCCATGACCAGGGGATCCGGCCCACGGAGTGGCCTGCTGGCGCGTCGGCTGATCCAGCTCTACGCGGGACTGACGCTGTACGGCGTGAGCATGGGGCTGATGGTCCGCGCCGACCTGGGTCTGGAGCCCTGGAGCGTACTCAACCAGGGCATATCCCGGCATACGGGGCTCTCGATCGGCACGGTCACCATCGTGTCGGGCGCCCTGATCCTGCTGCTGTGGATCCCACTGCGCCAGCGCCCCGGCCTGGGCACGGTGTCGAACGTGGTGATCCTCGGGATCGTCATGGACGCGACGATGGCATGGGTGCCCGAGCTGCCCTCGTACGGCGCCCGCATCCCGCTGCTGGCCTTCGCCGTCCTCCTCAACGGCGCCGCGACCGGTCTGTACATCTCCGCCCGCTTCGGCCCGGGGCCGCGCGACGGCCTGATGACCGGGCTGCACCACCGGACCGGCCGTCCGGTGCGGCTGGTGCGGACCTGCATCGAGGTGACGGTGCTCGCGGTCGGCTTCCTGCTCGGCGGCTCCGTCGGTGCCGGCACCGTTGTCTACGCGCTGGCCATCGGCCCGCTGGCGCAGTTCTTCCTGCGGCTCTTCGCGATCAAGGGGCTGCCCGAGACCCCGTCCCGTGTGGTGGCCGTCGGCAGGACTTCACCCGAGCGCGCGATACTGCCGGAGTGACCCCCGCGATACGCCTCCGCCACGCCTACCTCGACCACCCCGCGCCGCTCCCCTTCGCCCACCGGGGCGGGGCCGCGGACGGCCTGGAGAACACCGCCGCCGCCTTCCGCCGCGCGGTCGACCTGGGCTACCGCTATCTGGAGACCGATGTGCACGCCACCTCGGACGGGAAGCTGGTCGCCTTCCACGACCCGACGCTCGACCGCGTCACCGACAGCCGTGGCGCGATCGGGCAGCTCCCTTGGCGGGCGGTGCGCCGCGCCCGGGTCGCCGGCCGGGAACCGCTGCCGCTGTTCGAGGAGCTGCTGGAGGAGTTCCCCGAAGCGCGCTGGAACGTCGACCTCAAGGCGGAGGCCGCGCTCTCCCCGCTGCTGGACCTGCTGCGCCGCACCGACGCCTGGGACCGGGTGTGCGTCGGTTCGTTCTCGGAGGCCCGGGTGGCACGGGCGCAGCGACTGGCCGGCGCCCGGATGGCCAGCTCGCTCGGCACCCGCGGCGTGGCCGGCCTGCGACTGCGCTCGTACGGCCGCGGAGCGCTGCCGCTCGACCGCCTGCTGGGCGCGGCGGTGCGGCGCAGCGCGGTCTGCGTACAGGTCCCCGAGCGGCAGTCCGGCATCCCGGTGGTCGACCCGCTGTTCCTGCGCGCCGCACACGCACTGGGCCTGCAGGTCCACGTCTGGACGATCAATGACGCGGATCGGATGACGGCCCTGCTGGATCTCGGCGTGGACGGGATCATGACCGACGACATCGGGACCCTGCGAAAGGTGCTGACCGAGCGAGGGTGCTGGGTCTGACGAGGGTGCCGGGTCTCAGGCGTGTCGATCCGCGCCCGCTGCGCGGACCGCGGTCCTCGCCCGTCGGCCCGGCCGGGCGAGGCGACGCCCCCGAAAACCCCTCGCACCTGCTCGCCCCGCCCGGTACGGTCTCGCGCGTGTGCCCACTGCGGGGAGTCCGAGAACTCCGCGCGCGGCCGCCCCGTCAGTCCCCACGCCGAAAGCAGGTTCCGTCCATGGCATGTCGTATCAGTGAGCTCGTGCTCGGTTGCCGCGACCCCGAGGTGTTGGCGCGGTTCTGGTGCGAGGTCCTGGACTTCGTGGTGCTCGATCGCGAAGGGGACGACTGCTTCGAGATCGGGCCGCGCGAAGGGTTCGGCGGCCCCCAGCCGACGATCATCCTCAGCCGCAGGGACAAGCCGGAGCCGGGGAAGACCCGGCTGCACATCGACGTCAACCCCACCGACCGCGATCAGGACGCCGAACTCGAACGCCTCCTGAAGCTCGGGGCGCGCCCGGCCGACATCGGCCAGACCGGCGAGGAGCAGTGGCACGTCCTTGCCGACCCCGAGGGCAATGAGTTCTGCCTGCTCAAGGCCCGCCTCAACCCGCTCTGACGGCTCTGCGCCCCCGGTGCGGCCCACGTGGCGGCCGGGGGCGGTCGCCGCTGGCCGCGCAATCGATCCGCTGACCGACACCCCGAACGACCGCAATCCTCACGGCCCCGTCTCAGCGGAGTCGCAGCGACTCAGTTGCACCTCCCGCTACCGCTGTAGCAGGGGGTGTAGCCCGCGCTCGGGACCGGCGCGGGGTCCGGGTGGCTCCGGTCGTAGTCATGCTGCGCCATCACGAACAACGCAGCCACCGCTCCGGCGGCCAGCAGCTGCGACAGCATGGTCCACGGCGCGCGGAACAGCGCCGCGAGCCCGGCACATACGACGACGGCGACGAAGAAGTGCTGCATCCAGGTGAGTTGCGCGAGTTGCGCCGCGTCGATCCGCGTCTGCTCCCCTTGCGCGGCCCACGCCTCCATGCCGTACCCGAACCCGGTCCACAGAAATACCGCGACTTCCACCACGAACAACGCGATGCCGAAGGCAATGTCCCCTGCGCGGGGCCTCCTACGCGACCAGGGCCACCTGCGCCGCGACGAGGGTTCTGGGAGTGCGCACGTCATGGCCACATCTTGACGAGCCGTCAGGGGGTGCGCATGAGTACGCGTACTCATGCCGTGCGGTCTCGACCCGGCGACGTCACCCGTCACGCCCTCTCGTACGGGAGACCGGGACGCCGTCCGCACCTTCGTAGGTTCTGCCAGTGCAGCGCCTTCCCGGGATTCGTAGAGACTGCCGGAACACCTCAGAGGCCGCGGCGCGTCCCGAGGCGCGAGCCGTGGCCGACGGCATCACGAAACACGGGGAGGACAGCACGATGAGCGTGCAGCAGTATGACGAGATCGGCGAGGCGTACGAGGGCTTCAAGGCCCTGCCGCTGGAGCAGTACGTGGTGGTGCCCAGCTTCCTGGCCATGGTCGGGGACGTGCGCGGCAAGTCGGTCCTCGACCTGGCCTCCGGCACCGGCTTCTACAGCAGGGAGCTCAAACGGCGCGGCGCCGCAGAGGTGCTCGGAATCGACATCTCCAGTGAAATGGTCGCCGTGGCACAGCAGTTGGAGGAGCGCGACCCGCTGGGGGTGCGCTACGAGGTGGGCGACGTGACCGAACTGCGGCCCCTTGAGCAGCGTTTCGACATCGGCTTGGCGGTCCAGTTGCTCAACTACGCCGAGGACATCGCCACCACGGAGCGGATGTGCCGCAACGTGCACCGAAGCCTGAAGCCCGGCGCCGAGTGCTTCCTGCTCAACCAGTCACCCGACTTCCGCTTCGACGGGCCGACCCCGGAAAGGTACGGCTTCCGCAGCGAGCTCACCGGTGAGGAGGCCGAGACCGGACCCCAGGTGCGGACCACGGCGCTGCTCGATCCGCCGGTCTCGTTCGTCGCCAACCGTCCGCGCCGCGAGGTCTACGAGAAGTGCCTGCAGGCGGCCGGATTCAGCGAGCTGACCTGGGTTCCGATGGACGTGTCCGACGCCGGCGTGCGCAAGTTCGGCGCGGACTTCTGGGCGGACTTCCGCGCCAACCCCCCTCTGGAGATGCTGCGCTGCCGCGCCTGACCTCCGACCGGGCATTCCGGTGCCCCGCGGCCCGCCCCCCTCTGGAATGAGCCGGAACGGGGCCGGGCCGCGGTCGTGGGTCCTGACCGTTCAGCCCTCCCCCATGCCTCTCCGGCCAGGGCTGTCGCCTCCTCCTCCCCCGCAAGGCTCCTGAGGCAGAACGTCCTTGGGCCTCTGAAGCTCCGCGAGCACCGCGTGGATCGCCGGGCTGGCATGGGCGCTGTGCCGCCATGCCGCGTACACCTCACGCGTAGGTGGCCGCCGCAGCGGCCGGACGACGAGCCCTTCCCTGAGGGGCGGCCGGGCGAGACGCGGGATCAGGGCGATGACCTCGCCCGACGCGACCAGCGACAGCTGGGTGGAGAAGTCGTCGATCAGATGGCGCACGTCGGGAGCCTTGGGCAGATCTGCTACGAGTCGCTGGAACCACTGGTGGCATACCGTGCGGGGCGGGCTCGTCGCCCATGCGTGGCCGGCCAGGTCGCCACCTACCAGTGGCCGGTCGAGCCGTGCGAGCGGATGCGTTCGCTCCATGACGATGTCGCCGACGTCGGTGTGGATATGGCGCTGGGTCAGCGACGACGGCAGGTGGACGGGCAGCCCATCGGCGTCGTGGAGAAGGGCGAGGTCGGCTGTGCCGGTGTCGACGCTGTGGAGGGCCTGTTCGGGCTCCTGCTCGGTGATGTGCACACGAAGGTCCGGGCAGCACCTCGACACCCGCCCCATGACAGGAGCGAGCAGCCCGCGGATCCCCGTCGAGAAGGACACCACGCGGAGTGTCCCGCGCGGTGCGCCCTCCGCCACGGATCGGGCCGACTCCGCGCAGCGCTCCAACGCCTGGAACACGTCGGACGCCGAATCGACGATGGCCTGCCCGGCCAGCGTGAGCACGACCCCGCGCCCCGCGGGTGCGAGGACGGGCACGCCGACCTGCCGTTCCAACCGCTTGATCTGTTGTGACACGGCCGATGGCGTGAACCCGAGGTCCTCGGCCGCCCGCGCCAACGTCCCGAGAACGGCCACCGACCGCAACGCCCGCAGCGCCCCGACATCAATCATGAAGTCAGATTACGCAGTACCGACGAAAAAGCATCGATGGACCCCAGGTATTACTCAGGGCAGGATCGGACCATGAGAAACCAACAGCCCACCGCTGACCTGCTTTTCGGCTCCAACCTCGTCGCCATGGCGACACCGATGCAGCCCGACGGCATGATCAGCGAACCAGGGCTCGCCAACCTCGTCCACCACTTGCTGAGCACCGGGTGCGAGGGGATCGTCGTCGGTGGGACCACCGGTGAGTCGCCCACGCTGACCGAAGCCGAGTCGGCCTGGCTCATCCGCACCGTGGTGGGCCTGTCGCAGAACCGGGCTCGGGTGATCGCCGGTGTCGGCACCGACAACACCGCCGAAAGCGTGCAGCGCGCCCGCGAGGCCGAGGCCGCCGGGGCAGACGCCCTGCTGCTGGTCTGCCCCTACTACTCCAGGCCGACTCAGGCCGGCGTGCTGGCCCATTGCGTGGCAGTGGCCGACGCCACCGCACTGCCCGTGATGCTCTACGACATCCCGGCGCGCGCCGGCATCGCCATGGAAGCCGCCACGCTGATCGAGCTCTCCGGTCACCCCCGCATCCGGGCCGTCAAGGACGCCAAGGGCGACCTGTTCGAGGCGATGTCCGTCATGGATCGCACATCGCTGGCCTATTACTGCGGCATTGATGAGCTCAATCTGCCCTACCTCGCCTGCGGCGCCACCGGCGTGGTCAGCGCGGTGGGCAACGTCGTCGCCGACCGCAACGCCGAACTCATCCGAGCAGTCCGCAGTGGCGACCTCGACTCGGCCAAGGCGATCGAGGCGTCCCTGCACCCCTTGACGGAGGCCCTCATGCGCACCTCACAAGGGGCCATCATGGCCAAGGCCGCGCTGGCCGAACTCGGGGTCATCCCGCACGCCACGGTGCGCCGTCCGCTCCTCGAACCCGAACCACTTCACCTCCAGCGGCTCATGGACGCCCTGGCCACCATCGCCGCTCCTGTCTGACCGCCCCGCCACGTCAGAACCAGCCGCGTTCACCGATTGGCGGCCAGCACTGCCGCGAGGCCCTCCTGCAGATCCTTGACGAAATACTCGGGAACCTCCAGCGACGGGAAATGTCCCCCGGCTTCAGGCGACCTCCATCGGACGATCTTTCGGTACCGCTCCTGTGCCCAGGCGCGCGGACTCTTCTCGATGTCGCGGGGGTACATAGTGATTGCCGACGGGACATCGACCCGAAGTTCGGGGTCGAGCGAGAGGTGGCTTTCGTAGTAGATGCGGGCCGACGATGCGCCGGTCCGCGTCAGCCAATACAGGGTGACATCGTCAAGAATGCGGTCCATGGAAATCGTCTCGAACGGGCTGTCTTCCGTATCCGTCCACTCGGCGAACTTGTCGAGGATCCAGGCGAGAAGCCCGACCGGTGAGTCGACGAGCGAGTAGCCGATGGTCTGCGGTCGGGTCGCCTGCTGCTTCGCATACGCCGCGCGGTGGTGCCAGAAATCGCGGGTTTCCTCGGTCCATTTGCGCTCGGCCGCCGTCAGCCCGTCCGTCGTCAACCCGGGCGGTGCCTGCGCGACCGTTGTGTGGATGCCGAGAACGTGCGCCGGGAACCTGCCGCCGAGGACCGTGGTGATCACACCTCCCCAGTCGCCGCCGTGGGCTACGAACGTGCCGTAGCCGAGCCTTCCCATCAGTTCCACCCATGCGGCCGCGATCTTTTCGATTCCCCACCCGGTGGTGGTCGGCTTGTCGCTGTAACCGAAGCCCGGCAACGACGGGACCACGACGTGGAATGCCGGCGCGTCCGCATCTTTCGGATCTGCCAGCTCGTCCACTACATCGACGAACTCAGCAATGCTGCCCGGCCAGCCGTGCGTCAAGATCAGAGGAGTGGCATCCGCGCGCGCGGATCGGCGGTGCAGGAAGTGGATTCCCAGCTCATCGATGGTCGTGCGGAACTGGCCGATCCGGTGAAGGCGCTCTTCGAACGACCGCCAGTTGTACCCGGTGCGCCAGTAGTTCACGACATCGACGAGGTCGGCGAGCGGAACGCCCTGATCCCATCGGCGAGGGTCGGGCGCGGCGCGATAGACCGTCTCGGCTTCCGGCAGCCGCGCCGCGGCCAATCGCGCGCGCAGATCGTCGAGGTCGGCGTCAGTTGCGTGGGCTTTGAATGCTTGCACGTCGCCGAACATGAGACCTCCTGGTCATCGTGGAACCGGCTTGGACCCGTAGCGAACCAGCTAAGACGGTTCTAGCAGTCTCGGTGTCGGCGTGCAACCAGCTAAGGTGGTTCCATGCATGCTCGGTTCCCTGACTTCCGTCTCGGCAAGGTACTGGCGACCAGCTTCACGGCGACTCTGACGGAGCGTCGCGGCAACGCCGTGGAACGCATCCCCACGCCGCAGCGACTCGTCGACTGGCTGGCAGTGAACGGCCTCGCCGTGGAGTCCTGCACCACCGCCCAGCTCGAACTCGCTTGGGAACTGAGGGAATCGATCCACGCCGCCGCGACAGCGGCCGCGACCCAAGACCCTCTCCCTGCGTCCGCTGTCCGAGTCATCAATGACTGCAGCATTCAGGGTCGGGCCGCGGCCGTCCTGACGCCCGAGAGCAACCGGCAATGGCGACTCAGCTCGGCTTCCTGCGTAGAAGACGCCCTAGGCGTGATCGCCGCCGACGCGATCGGCATCATCGCGGGCGAACGCGACGGAAAATTGGCCTTGTGCGCATCGCCGACCTGCCAAGCCGCCTTCTTCGACACCAGCCAGAGCCGCACCCGCAGATGGTGTGACATGAACACGTGCGGGAATCGTCAGAAGAAGGCCCGCTTCCATGCCAATCAGCAGAAAAACCCCAGATCAGCAAAGTAGTCGTCAGCCGCGGTTCATCTGCACGCAGACGCTCACGTCGGGCACGGGAACGGGAAGTCCGGTCATGGGGCCACCGTAGGGACGCCGTCCTCGTGCGACCAGCGGATTGCACCGGGGCACGGCCCGCCGCGGTGGAGGGAACCGGCCGGCTCACGGGCCCTCGTCGTCGGTGGCGAGAAGGGTGCGGCCGGCCGCGAAGAGCCGTGCGCAGCGTTGTGTCATGGCTTCGGTTGACTGGTCGGGGTGGTTGACCCACCAGCGGACCAGGGCGGTGCACAGGCCGCGCCAGGCGTATGTGAGGGCGTCGGCGTCGAGGGGGTCGCTGGATCCGGCGGTGTGCAGGAGGTCGGCGGTGCCGATCGCGGCGAGGTCGTCGATGGCGCCGCGGTAGTACGCCGCGCGGCGGGCGGCGTCGCTGTCGGGCGGCAGCGTGGCGTCGTAGAGGACGAACCACGCCTCGCGCCGGCCGTCCAGGGCGGCGAACAGGGCGTGCAGCACGCGCAGGGCGGTGGGCGGCGCGCCGGAGGCGTGGTCGGCCATCGCGGCGCGGACGGCGTCGAGCAGGGAGTCGCCGACCGGGTTCAGGCAGGCGAGGTAGAGGTCCTGCTTGCTGCCGAAATAGTGGTGCAGCAACGGCTTGGTGACGCCTACGCGGGCGGCGATGGCGGCCACGGTGGTGGCCTCGTAGCCGTGGCGGCCGAACTCCTCGGTGGCCGCGGCCAGGACCTGCTGTTCGCGCGCGGCCCTGGGCACGCCCTTGGTGCCGGCCCGGGAGGGGAGCGTTGTCATGACCCCGATATTACCCTAGGGTAATTTTCCGTTGGGTAAATTGCTTGCCCGGACCTCGCTGGGAGCACACTCATGCCTGCCACCCCGTCCCACCCCGGCACCGCCCGCACCCGCTCCTGGTGGGGCTGGGGCTACGCCGACGCCCACCCCGACGACGCCGAATGCACCGCCATGGGCGCCCTGCTGCCGGGCACCCTGGCCCGCCCGCTGCCGATACCCCGGGTCGCCGACCTGTCCATCGCCCGCCCCGGCGCCACGCCGCCGACCGCGCTGGCGCACCTGGTCACCGCCGATCCCGAAGCGCGCGCCGCCCACGCCATGGGCAGGGCCTACCGCGATGTCATCCGGGCCCTGCGCGGCCGGTCCGGCCGGATCCCCGACCTGGTCGCCCGACCGACCGGCGACCAGGAGGTGGCCGACCTGCTGGACTGGGCCGGCGGGCACGGCGTGGCCGTCATCCCCTTCGGCGGCGGCTCCTCGGTGGTCGGCGGCGTGGAGTACCGCGGCGACGCCCACCGCGCCGTGATGTCGCTCGATCTGACCTCGATGGACCGGGTCCTGGAGATCGACACCGCCAGCCGCTCGGCCCGCATCCAGGCCGGTGCGCTCGGCCCCGTACTGGAGGAGCAGTTGCGGCCCCACGGCCTCACCCTGCGCCACTTCCCGCAGAGCTTCGAGTTCTCCACCCTCGGCGGCTGGTTGGCCACCCGGGCCGGCGGCCACTACGCGACCGGCCGTACCCACATCGACGACTTCGTGCAGTCCCTGCACGTGGTCACGCCCGCCGGAGCCGGCGCGTCCCGGCGCCTGCCCGCATCCGGCGCCGGACCGTCACCCGACCGCCTGTTCCTCGGCTCCGAGGGCGCGCTCGGCGTCATCACCGAGGCGTGGATGCGCCTTCAGGAGCGCCCGCGCCACAAGGCCGCCACGTCCGTGGCCTTCGCCGAATTCGACCAGGCGCTGGACGCGGTGCGTGCCCTCGCCCAGTCCGACCTCGCCCCGGCCAACTGCCGCCTGCTCGACTCCGGCGAGGCCCTGCTGTCCGGCGCCTCGCACGATGGCTCCGCCGTTCTCGTCCTGGGCTTCGAATCCGCCACCACACCCGTCGACGACCGCCTCGCGAGCGCCCTTGACGTGGTCCGCGCCCACGGCGGCCGCTGCGCGGCTCCGGCGGCGGACCGCGACACCCCGTCCGACGCGGCCGTGAACGCCTGGCGCTCGACGTTCCTGCGCATGCCCTACCTGCGCGACGGCCTGGCCCGCATGGGCGCCGTCGTCGAGACCTTCGAGACCGCCGCCACCTGGGACACGATCCCCGCCCTGATCGACGCCGTCCGCACCGAGGTCGGCGCCGCCGCCCTGAAGGCCACCGGACACCCGGCCACCATCAACTGCCGCCTGACCCACGTCTACCCCGACGGCGCCGCCCCCTACTTCACCGTGGCCGTCGCCGGCCGCCCCGGCGACGAGGTCGAGATCTGGGACGACATCAAAGCCGCCGCCAACGACGTCCTGCACCGCCACCGCGCCACCATCACCCACCACCACGCCGTCGGCCGCGACCACCGCCCCGCCTACGACCTCCAGCGCCCAGAGCCCTTCACGTTGGCGCTGCGCGCCGCCAAGGCAGCCCTGGACCCCCACCGCATCCTCAACCCGGGCGTCCTGATCGACTGAGCAGGACAACGGAGGAAGACGGGACAGGGCGGGGCTTCGGGCCACCGGTCGGCGATCACCTCGGTGAGCCGCCGCACCATGGCACGGCATGCTTCCATGGAGTCGGCCGTCGGATCCTCATCGCGGGGGTGTGAGCGAGGCGAGCGCGGTGGGCGGCACCGCGCCGGCGGCGGCCGAGCCGAGCAGCAGCGCGGCCAGGTCATGGGGCTGCGCCCGCTCGCCGAGGGGAGCCGCCGCGGCGATCCGGTCCAGCCGGAAGCCCCGACCGGCCCGCCGTGTGCGGCACCAGGCGATGAGGTACCACCGGCCGTCGGCGGTGAGCAGTCCGGCCGGTTCCACCACACGGTCGCTTTCGCGCCCCGCCGCGTCGGCGTAGGACAGCCGCAGCGCGGTGTTGTCGGTGAGGGCCTGTTCCACCGCGGCGCGGACCACGATGTCGGTCCGCGCCGGCAGCGCGACGATCCGTGCGGCGAGTTCCCGGGCCGCCGCCGCGGCGGGGCCGGTCATCGAGGCCGCGATCTTCTGGTACGCCGTACGGGCCGCACCGGCGTAGGGGGCGGAGGCGTCGGCCGCGGCCAGTGCGGCGGCCAACGCCGAGGCTTCCTCGGCCGTGAAGCGGATCGGCGGCAGCGTCATCGCCGGGTCGATCGTCCAGCCTCCGCCTCGCCCGGGTATGGCGCGCACCGGGACTCCGGACTCCATCAGCGCCTGGAGGTCGCGCTGCGCCGTGCGCGTGCTGACCTCGAATCGCGCGGCGAGCGCCGCGACCGTGAGCGGCCGCGGCGCCGACGCGCGCAGCTCTTCGACCAGCGCATAGAGCCGAGAAGTGCGGTTCATCAGGCCGACGCTACCGTCCCGCGCCGGCCAGGAACTCCCGCTCACGCTCTTGTTCCCGCTCGGTGATGGTCAGCGGGAACAGGGTGAAGCCGTGCATCGCGCCGGCGACGACGCCGAGCTGCACGGGCGCACCCGCCGCCTGCCATCGCCCGGCCAGAAACAGTGAGTCGTCCAGGAGTGGATCCTCGGTACCGACGACGATCCGGGCGGGCGGCAGGCCGGCCAGGTCGGCGAAGAGCGGCGAGACCTCCGGGTCGCGGCGCTGCTCAGCGTCCATCCCGGGCGTGAACAGCGCATAGCTGCCGCGCAGTGTGTCGGTGTTGCTCAACAGCCGCCTGGAGCCGAACGACCGCTGGCTCGGTGTCATCGACAGGTCGTACAGGCCGAAGAGCAGGTGGGCCGCCCGGAAAGCGCCGGTGATGCCGTGCCGATCGCGGAGCCTCAGCAGCGTCACGACACTCAGGTGGGCGCCGGCCGATTCGCCGCCGATCAGCAGCCGTTGGGTACCGAACTCGGCCGCGGCGTTGGCCACCAGCCATCGCGCGGCCGCTTCACAGTCGTCGGGCCCGGCCGGGAACGGGTGCTCCGGCGCCAGGCGGTAGTCCACGCTCACGACGGCCAGCCGCGCCTCCACGGCGAGCCGCCACAGCTTCTCGTCCTGCCCGCCCGCGGAGCCGAACGCCCAGCCACCCCCGTGCATGTGCAGGTACACGCCGTCGACATGGTCCGGCACGAACGCCCGGACTCGCACTCCGCCCGCAAGGGACCGGTCCTGGCCGTACGGCAGTCGCACCGGTGGCGTATGGCCACCGAGCCGGTTGCGCCGCAGCAGCGCCAGCGCGGTGGCGTCCGGCGCCGCCCCGCGCGTCGGACGGCTCGCGGCAGTGGCCGCGAATTGCTCGTTGAATGCCAGGGTCTCGGCGAGGCAGTCCTCATCGGTGATCGTCATGACATCGACACTCGCAGCCGTCCGCGACAACACCGTGTCACCTTTTCCCGGTGAACTGCGTCACTCGTCCTCACGGCGTCGCGATGCCGGAAGTCATGTCACGGGTGCCCTGATCACAGCATGGCCAGGTGTGCTTCCACATAGGGGACCGCGACCGACTCCGCGGGGTGCACCGAGCCGAGCATCGGGTGCACATTGACCTCGAAGACCACGCCGCCGTTCTCCACAGCGAGGTCGACGCCGGCGAACGGCAGGCCCATGGCCTTGGTGGCCAGGACGGCCAGCTCGCAGAGTTCTGTGGGGAGTTCATCGATCGGCAAGGGTGTGCAGCCCGCTCCCTGGGACTCGTTGCAGGGAGAATCCGGATCCTCCTGGACGTGTTCACACGCCTGTACCGGGCGCCCGTCCAGCACGGTCACACGGAACTGATGGCGCAGCCCGTCGGCGTTGAAGTTCTCGGCATCGCGGGAGATCAACCAGTCCTGCTCGGTACGGGCGTAGTAGTCGATCGCGGCCCGCAGTTGCTCGTCAGTGGTGACGTGGAAGACGTCGTTTCCGCAGGTGCCCAGCACCGGCCGGGCCCAGACGTTGCGGCCCAGTCTTGCGAATGCCGCGGCGGCTCTCTGGGGGCTGGGCCGGCTCAGTCCGATGGATTCCATCTGCGGGATACCGTGCCGGGCCAACCGTTCCACCGTGCGGTTCTTTTCGGTGGCCGTCCGCCACGCACCGGCGTCCGTTCCGAGTGAAACCACTCCGTGCCGGCGCAGCAGTCGCTGGAACGGGGCGAAGCTCCGGCGCTCGGGAGGCTGGATCTCGTAGATGAGTACGGTCGAAGGAGTCACCGTCAGGCCCTCGGCCGGTACCTCCAACCGGACCCCCGCGTCGACGCTCTGCGTCCGGCCGGTCCCACCGGTCATGAAGTGCCGCGCATCGATCAGTACGGGCGGCCGTCCGGTGAGCAGCTCCACGGCGGCGGCCAGAGCGGAACGACTGCCCTCCATCGAGCAGTGATCGGTCATCAACACAATGTCGCGTGTGCCCATATCGGCCTGCTCCCCCTCGCCCACCGGGTCGCGCTCCGCGGCACCCGCGCCGCGAAGCCCGATCCTGCCAGTGCCACTACGCAAGGCGATAGCACGATTACAGACAGCCCCTCGCGCGGGGTCGAGCCGCGAAAGGGGACCGCTGCCGAGGCCGACCGCGGTGGGCAATCGGCGCCGTTTCCCTCACCCCGCGCCCTGGGCCGGCCGGTCGGTCTGCCACGCGGTGATGCGCCTGAGGATGAGGATCGCCAGCACGCCGGCCACCAGGTACAGCGCCGTGAGCAGGGTGGTCACGTTCGCGGTGGCCAGTACGTCCTGCTCGTTGGCCTCCTCCGCGGACATTCGCCATTGGATCGGCTTGACGAGCGAGGCGGCCACGAACGACGCCCACCAGGCGTTGATCAGGGCGAGGGGGACGGGCCGCCGGGAGGCGCTGGCCCTCCAGATGTCCGACACGATCTGGTACGGGTACCACAGGTTGACCACCGGGGTGATCCAGGCGCCGACGACCAGAGCCCTGGACCGGCGGTGCGCGGCGGCTCCGCCCATCAGCTCGGCGTTGATCCGCGCCCGCCACAGCCATACCAGGAACGCCACGCCGCCCGCGATCCACACCAGCAACGACGGCCAGGAGGCCAGCGTCACGAGGGCATCGGAGTCGGCGGCGAGGAGGTCCGCGTCCGTCGCCCTCCCGGCCAGGTAGTCGTGGACGAGGAGGTAGTCGCGCCAGTTGGCCACCGACACCAGTACCTCACGCACGAGGTCCAACGAGATCAGTATGGTCGCGGCGGTGGCCGCACCAGTCACGGGCCTGTACTGCTGCGCGCCGACCGAACTCGCGCTCATCGGCTCGCCTTGCTGTGCACCGTCCATGATTCCCCCGAAGCGCGCACGAAACTGCTGAACACTCCCTGAGGTCGGGATGCTACGGCGCACAGCCCGACATGTCGCCTGTTCGGCAGGAATTCTTGATGGGCCGTCATATCGACGCGGCGGGCCGGCGCGGCTCCAGCCGCACCGCGGCGCTACCCGAGGCCGAAAAGCCGCAGTGCCCGGAACACCAGCCAGCCCAACAGGCCCATCGCCGTGACCAGTTGGGCGCCCTTCCACAACGACGTCTGCGTGGCGAGATGCGCCCGCCAGGCCATCGTCCGTCTGCGGACCCCCACCGACGACAGGGCGTCCTTCATGGCGCGGGCGACGTGGTGCGTGGGCGTATACGTGATCAACCACGCCCGAGCGGCTCCCTGCACGCGGGCCACTTGGCGCGCGAGCATGCCGCGCGGGCTCTTGTCGCCGGGCACGGGCCCCACCGGGTGCACATGGGGCGTCCACTCGGGGTCGAAGGTGATGACGGCGGAGGTCGCGGGACCGCCCGCGGTCACCTCGTCCAGCCGGGTCGGCGCCGGCAGCAGCTCGTCCAGCCGGGGGGCCACGCCCGACAGCCCGTCGAGCGCCAGCAGGACCAGCTTCCGCGCGGGCTGGGTTGCGCGGGCCTGCTCCACCTCCCACCACAGGCCCTCGCTCAATCCCAGTCGCAGTACGATGAGTTGGGACAGCTCCATCAGTCGCAGGACCGCGGGCTGCCAGTCGTCGTGCGGCAGATAGAAGCGCGCCGCGCCCAAGCGCGGCAGTGGCTCCCCCGGTCTGCCCACCGCGATCACGGGACCGAAGGCGCCCAACGCCCCCGCGAGCTGCTCCTCCCGCGAATGGATGTTGACCGGCGCCTGGTCGTCGACCCGGGCCGCGGTGTCGTCGTCGGCGAAGCTGCGCAGGTAGAGCACGGGTTTGCGGCCGTCGGCCAGCAGCGCCTGGGCCGCGCCGCGTGCCGAGCGCGGGCGGGTGTAGCGCAGGATCAGGACTCCGGCCCCCAGCGCCGCCAACCCGCAGGGCAGCAGCAGCACTTGCATCGCCAGCGGCATCTTGAAGCCCTGTCGCTGCGCCATGCTGACCGCGAGAGAACCGGCCGTGAACAGCCCGTATCCGACACTGCTGGCCGTCAGGAACACCGGCCGCCGCCACCACGGCTGACGTGGGGCCAACCGGCCGACCACCTCGACGATCTCCGCGACGCCCGACCGGCGGCGACGCCGCAGCCAGAGCGCCGGCACGAGCAGCGCCCCGGCGGGCACCGCCCAGCACAGCACCGCCGTACGCGACGAGTTGAGGTCCCGGTCGAGCCGCGCCTGTTCCCGCTCGACCAGCGCCGGCAGCCCGGCGACCCGCTCACGGGCGAGGGAGGCCCTGCCCTCCTCGACGTCACCGATGGCGGCGGAGACCACGGACCGGCCCTCCCCCGGTGGGGCGTGATCGGCGAACCACGCGGCGCCTTCACCGACCTCGTCGCGCGCGGACACCTCCCCGCCGGCGTAGCGGTCCAGCGCGGCGGTGAACGCCGCGGCCCGCGCCGGGGCGTCACGGAAGCGCTCGCGGGCACGCAGGTCCGTACCCGCGGTGATCGCCAAGTGCAGCGCGACATAGACCGTGACGACCGCGACCACCGTGACCACCCGTGCGAACGCCCGTAAGCGCGAGGTCACCTCCCCCACCTCCTACCTCGACGGAGACGGCCCTCCGGCGACTGACCGCGTCCCGTACTACCACTTCGACCGATCGGCCGTAGCCGGTTTCGCAGGCCCTGGCTGTTCTCCGCACCCATGGGGACGGCCCCGCCCGAGGTCGGGCAAGAGGGCGGGGCCTCTCCCGCCCCGCCGTACCCCGCCGCGGAGGTGGTCAGCTCACTCGCGCATCAGGCGTCAGCCGGTCGAACGAGACCGCAAGGCGTTCGGGGCCGCGGAGGATGGCGTTTTCCCGGTACGGCGGGGGGTCGGCGACCAGGCGGGGGGATTCCAGGCGGCGGGCGAGGGCGGTCAGGGCGATCTGGGCTTCGGCGCGGGCGAGGGTGGCGCCGACGCAGTAGTGGATGCCGCCCCCGAATCCGAGGTGGGCGTTGTCGGGTCGGTCGGGTACGAAGCGGTCCGGGTCGGGGAAGCGGTGGGGGTCGCGGTTGGCCGCGGCGAGGAGCAGTCGGACGCGGGAGCCCTTGGGGATGGTGGTGCCGGTGAGGTCGATGTCGGCCAGGGTGCTGCGTCCGGACATCTGCACCGGCGGGTCGTGGCGCAGCACCTCCTCCACGAGTGGGGTGGCGAGCTCGGGGTCGGTGCGCAGCCGGGCGAGCGCGTCGGGGTGGCGCAGCAGGGCGAGGGTGCCGTTGGCGATGAGGTTGACGGTGGTCTCGTGGCCGGCGATGAGGAGCAGGCCGAGCGTGACGCGGAGGTCCACGGGGTCCATGGGGCCGTCGGGTCCCTGGGCGCGCATCAGCCCGGAGAGCAGGTCGTCGCCGTCGGTGGCGTGGTGGCGGGCGATGAGATCTTCGAGGTACTCGACCAACTCGCCGCGTGCCTGCTGGAGTTCGCGGAGTTCGTCCTCGGTCTGGGTGTCGACGGGGTCCAGCCCGCGGGTGAGGCGGCGGGCCAGGCTGCCGAAGAGCCGTTCGTCCTCGCGGGGCACGCCGAGCAGTTCGCAGATGACGGTGACGGGCAGGGGGTAGGCCAGATCGCCGACGACGTCGAGCTGCCCCGGCTGCTCGCTCATGTGCGCGTCGAGAAACCCGGTGACGAGTGCGTCGATGTGGTCGCGCATGCCGGTGACGCGCGGGACGAACTCCTCGGAGACCAGGCGGCGGAGCTGGTCGTGCCGGGGCGGGTCCTCGACCAGCAGGCTCTTGCGGATCTGCTGCTGTTGCGGGTTGCGGCGGTCGGCGCTGACGCGCGGGTCCCGGAGCAGCAGGCTGATCTCACGGTGGCCGCTGACCAGCCAGGTGCCGTCCTCCATGCACACCACCGGCTGGCCGCGGAGCCGTTCGTAGCAGGGGTAGGGGTCGGCGCGGTTCTCGTACCGGAGGGACTGGGCGAACAGGACCGAGGCCGAGTGCTGTGCGGTGGCCGCTGTGGTCATGGTGGGTCTCCCCTCACTCTTCACTGGTGTCCGGCCAGGACGGACGGGCTGGTCGGCGGGTTGGTCGGCCGGGTGGGCGGCTGGTCTGGTGCGGAGGCGGTGGGTTGCGGGGTCGCGCTGGATCGCGGGACGGCGGCGGCCAGCGGGCGACGTCGCCGGCGACGAAGACGTCCGGCATCGGCGTCCCGTCGTCGGTCAGCGCCCGGCAGACCTCGTCGCAGACCACCCCGCGGGCGTCGGCGGCCAGACCGGAGCCGGCCAGCCACTCGGTGTTGGCGAGGGCACCGGCGGCGACCACCGCCACCTCGGCCGGCACCACGGTGCCGTCGGAGAGCACCGCTCGCCGCAGCCGCCCGTGAGCGTCGCCTTCGAGTGCGTGGACGGTGGTGCGCAGTCGCAGGTCCACTCCGGCGTCGCGGTACCAGTCGGCCGCGGCGGCGCCGACGACACCGCCCAGTGCGCTCGCCAGGGGCGTTCCGCCGCGCTGGGTCACGGTCACGTCGAGCCCCAGGTCGCGGCAGGACGAGGCGACCTCGCCGCCGGTGAAGCCGGCGCCGACGACCAGCACCCGTCCGGCCCGGCTGATCACCGCCCGGGTCGCGATCGTCGCCGCGGCCCTCGTCGCCGGCGCCCTCTTCGGCCACCTGCTGGACCCGCACACCCCCATCGACACCAGGGCGCTCGGCATCCGGCTGCTGCTGGTCGTGGCGACCGTCCCGCTCCAGATCCGCGCCGCACGGCGGGCCCGCGCCGCAGGCGCCCACCCGTCGGCCCGCCCCACGCTGTCGGCGCCCCGGCTGATCTGCGGCAAGCTGAGCCTCGTCGGTGCCGCGTTGCCGGCGGAGATGCTTCTCGACCCGTATGTGGCCAACGCCCAGTTGCTGATCGCCGCCGCGATCGCCGTCGGCGTGGCCGCCCTGGGGCCCAAGCTCCACCCCAGGCTGCTGGTCCCCCAGCCCACCGACACCGCCCGGGAGCCGAGCCCGGCCGGTACGGCCGCCTGCCCCCGGGCGACGACCGCCGCACGCGGCCGCCTCTGTGCACGTATTCGTGGGTGACGTTGCCGACGGTGCGCCGTATCGTCGACTCACCTCAGAATCGGCGGGAAGCGCCGGCGGGGATTACTGACGGGGGTCGGGGTGGGCGTGCGGAGCGCACAGGTCGGGGCGGGGGACGTGGACGAGGCCGCCGCCCGGCGCCGCGAGCAACGCGGCTGGTACTGGTACGACTGGGCGAACAGCGTCTACTCGACGAGCGTGCTGACGGTCTTCCTCGGCCCCTATCTCACGTCGGTGGCGAAGGCCGCGGCGGACGCGGACGGCTTTGTCCATCCGCTGGGCGTCCCGGTGCGGGCCGGCTCCTTCTACGCGTACACGGTGTCGGCTTCCCTGCTGCTGTCCGTACTGGCGATGCCGCTGGCCGGGGCGCTGGCCGACCGGACCGGGCGGAAGAAGCCGCTGCTGGGCGTCTGCGCGTACACCGGCGCCGCCGCGACCACGGGGATGTTCTTCCTGGACGGGGAGCGCTATCTGCTGGGCGGGGCGCTGCTGATCCTGGCG
Source organism: Streptomyces sp. NPDC026575 (assembly GCF_055567415.1). Taxonomy (NCBI): domain Bacteria; kingdom Bacillati; phylum Actinomycetota; class Actinomycetes; order Kitasatosporales; family Streptomycetaceae; genus Streptomyces; species Streptomyces sp. NPDC026575. Next base: position 21,041 of record NZ_JBVHQM010000037.1, on the reverse strand, counting down.
AACGTGGGCTTCGTGGTGTCGTCGATGCTCTACAACTCCTTCCTGCCGCAGATCGCCCGCCCCGACGAGCGCGACGCGGTCTCCTCCCGGGGCTGGGCGTTCGGCTACGCGGCCGGGGCACTGGTGCTGGTCGCCAATCTGGTGCTCTACGGCGCCCACGGCTCCTTCGGCCTCTCCGAGGGCGAGGCGGTGCGCATCTGCCTGGCGTCCGCGGGGCTGTGGTGGGGGGTGTTCTCGCTGATTCCGCTGCGCCGGCTGCGCGACCGGCGGACGGCGGCGGGCATCGCCCCGGCGGGTCCGGCCGCCGGCACCCCGCTGGGCCGGGGCTGGCGCCAGCTGCGGGAGACGCTCGGCGATATGCGCCGCCACCCCCTCACGCTCGCCTTCCTCCTGGCCTATCTCGTCTACAACGACGGCGTGCAGACGGTGATCACCCAAGCCTCCGTCTACGGCTCCGAGGAGCTGAAGCTGGATCAGACGACGCTGATCGTGGCGATCCTGCTGGTGCAGGTGCTGGCCGCGGCGGGAGCCCTGCTGATGGGGCGGCTGGCCCGGCGCTACGGCACGCAGCGGACGGTGCTGGGCTCGCTGGCGGCGTGGACCCTGACGATCGCCGCCGGCTACTTCCTGCCCGCGAGGGCACCGCTGTGGTTCTTCGCCCTGGCCGTCGGCATCGGCCTGGTCCTGGGTGGCAGCCAGGCGCTGTCGCGCTCGCTGTTCTCGCATCTGGTACCGCGCGGCAAGGAGGCCGAGTACTTCTCGGCGTACGAGATGAGCGACCGGGGCGTGAGCTGGCTGGGGCCCCTGGTTTTCGGGGTGGCGTACCAGCTGACCGGCAGCTACCGGAACGCGATCATGTCCCTGGTGGCGTTCTTCGTGATCGGTTTCGTCCTGCTGGCGAGGGTGCCGGTGCGGCGGGCGATCATGGCGGCCGGAAATCCCATACCTGACCGGATTTAGTCCCGGAGGGTGTGGGGCGGTAGTGTACGCCTTTGGCTCACCAGGCGGACCGTTACTGCGCGCTCAAGCATGAAAGGCGTTGGGTGACATCTGCTGCCAGATGTGACAAACCGGGCGCCGGTGGGTACAACAAGGGGCGGCACGAAGGTAGGCAGCGGCGCACAGCGCCTCCGTCAATGGCGGTGGTGGGCGACGGGTGGGCTCATATCCCGATTCGGGAATCTTCACCGCCGACCGGACGTTGACCGGATGACGACGACAGCGACACCTGTCCTGTGGGCGACAAGCCCGGGAGGCACGATTCATGAGTGAGCGAGCTCTCCGCGGCACGCGACTCGTGGTGACCAGCTACGAGACCGACCGCGGCATCGACCTGGCCCCGCGCCAGGCGGTGGAGTACGCATGCGAGAACGGACATCGATTCGAGATGCCGTTCTCGGTTGAGGCCGAGATTCCGCCGGAGTGGGAGTGCAAGGTATGCGGTGCACCCTCGCTTCTGGTGGATGGCGACGGCCCTGAGGAGAAGAAGGGTAAGCCCGCGCGTACGCATTGGGACATGCTCATGGAGCGGCGCACCCGCGAGGAGCTGGAGGAAGTGCTGGCCGAACGGCTGGCGGTCCTGCGCTCCGGCACCATGAACATCGCCGTGCATCCGCGCGACAGCAACCGCAAGTCCGCCTGACGGCATACCTGCGGCACGCAACACGCAAGGGCCGGGGCCACTGCACTTCGCAGTGGCCCCGGCCCTTGGCGTATGCGCCCGGCGCGCGGGCGGCCCGGACCGTGCCGTGATCAGCCCAGCAGCGGCGGGTCCTGGCGGCGCTCCGGCCCCTCGGACCGTGCGGCGTCGTCCTCCCGGATCACCTCGCCCTGGACGACCTTGCCGTCCGGCCGGTGCATCCGGGCCTGCTGGAAGGCGTCACCGAACGTGCCCGGCGGGTAGGTCGCCCGCCGCTCCAGCAGCTTCTGCGTCCGGCCCTGGATCAGCTTCGCGGTGGGCGGGAAGAGGCAGAGCAGCCCCAGGGCGTCCGACACCAGCCCCGGCAGCATCAGCAGCAGTCCGCCGGCTATCGGGAGCGTGCTCCCACCGCCGGAACGGTCGCTGCCGGACGCGGCCGGCTTGGGGGGAGCCGCCGGATCGGCGGGCTGAAGGCTCTCGGTGAGGTTCTTCCAGGCCCGGCGGCCGGCCCGCTTGATCACATAGCCGCCGACGAGCACGCCCGCGACCAGCAGCAGAAAGACGGTCAGACCGTTGGTGGCACCGGCGACCACGGTCAGCAGCCAGATCTCCAGCACCATGAAGGCGGCGATGCCCAACGGCACGAACCGGCGGGCGCGCGAGCGCCGGGGCGGGCGGGGACCGGTCGATGCGGTGGCTCCGAACGTCATGCCTCAAGTGTGCCTGGCGCGCCCCCGCCACCCCCCGGGAGTTACGCGTGGGATCACGTACGGGACGCGCCGGCCAGGTTTCTCAGCGGCGGCGGAGCTTGTCCACCCGGGAGCCGACGCCCCAGGCCGTGACCCGCCACAGCGCCTCCACGACGATGTCGCGGCTCATCTTGCTGTCGCCGTGCTCCCGCTCGACGAAGGTGATCGGGACCTCGACGACGTGGAAGCCGGCCTGCACGGCGCGGCGGGCGAGGTCGACCTGGAAGCAGTAGCCCTGGGAGGCCACCTCGTCCAGTCCCAGGCCCTGGAGCGTCTGCGCGCGAAAGGCCCGGTAGCCGCCGGTGATGTCGCGCAGCGGCAGGTCCAGCACCAGCCGGGAGTAGGTGCTGCCGCCGCGGGAGATGAACTGGCGGTACTTGGGCCAGTTGACGGTGCGCCCGCCGGGCACCCATCGCGAGCCGAGGACCAGGTCGGCGCCCTTGAGGGCGGTGAGCAGCCGCGGCAGCTCCTCGGGCTGGTGCGAGCCGTCGGCGTCCATCTCGACGAGCACGCCGTAGCCGTTGTCGATGCCCCACCGGAAGCCCGCGAGGTAGGCGGCGCCGAGGCCCTCCTTGCCCTTGCGGTGCAGGACATGGACGTGGTCGTCGTCGGCGGCCAGCTCGTCGGCGAGCTTGCCGGTGCCGTCGGGGCTGTTGTCGTCCGCGACGAGGACATGCGCGTCGGGGACGGCGGAGCGCACCCGCGCGACGACCGGCTTGATGTTCTCCGCCTCGTTGTACGTCGGGATGATCACCAACGTGGTGCCGAGCGGTCCGTACTGCCGCTGACCGTCTGTCACTGCTGCCCCTTCTCGTCCTTCGTACGCCCGCGCCGGCCGACGGCTACCGCGGCGGCGCAGGACAGAAGCCCCACGATAGCGAGCGCCCACTCAGGCGCCGCACCGACGCGGTCGGCGAGCGTCGTTTCGTCCCGCAGCGGGATGCGCGCGGAGACCACGCCCTGGGTGAACTCCGGAATCCGGTGGGTGATGGTGCCGTCCGGGGCGACCACCGCGCTGATCCCGCTGGTGGCCGCGGTGACCACGGCCCGGCCGTGCTCGACGGCGCGCAGCCTGGACATCGCCAGCTGCTGTTCGGGCTGGCCGGTGCGGCCGTAGGTGGCGTTGTTGGTCTGGATGACCAGGGCGCGGGCGCCTGCCTTCACGGTGTCGTGCACGATCTCGTCGTAGGCGACCTCGAAGCAGATGACGTCGCCGAGCTTGGCGGGGCCGACGTTGAGCACGCCGGTGTGGTCGCCGGGGTAGAAGTCGCGGGGCACCCGCTGGAACCGCGTGATGATCTTGCTGAGCTGCTCCCGGAAGGGGACGTACTCGCCGAACGGCACGGGGTGCTGCTTGGTGTACGAGGCCCCCGGCCCCTTCTTCGGGTCCCAGACGATGCCCTCGTTGAAGACGTAGCCCTCCTTGGAGGGGTGGTCGACGAGCGCACCCACCAGGACGGGCACCCCGATGGCCTTCACGGCCTCGTTGATCCGGTCGTAGGCCTGCGGGTACTGGAAGGGATCGAGGTCGGAGGAGTTCTCCGGCCAGATGACCAGGTCGGGCTTCTTCGCCCGGCCGGCCTCGATGTCGGCGGCGAGCTTCTCGGTGGCCGTGGCGTGGTTGTCGAGGATCTTCATCGGGCGGCCCAGGAAGTCCATGCCGGGCTGCTGGACGTTGCCCTGGACGACGGCGATGTCGACGGTGTCGTCGGCCTTCGTGGGGACCGGGACCAGGAGACCGGCCAGGGCCACCGCGCCGGCCAGCCCGAACGCCTCCAGGGCGGGCAGGGCCCGGCGCGGCCCGCCCTTGCCGCGCAGCCGCCAGAGGGCGGCGGCGCTGGCGGCCAGCAGGGCGCCGGTCAGTGCCACGGCGAAGGTCACCAGCGGGGCCCCGCCGAGCGCGGCGAGCGGGGTGAACGGCGAGGCGGTGTTCGCGAACGCCAAACGGCCCCAGGGGAAGCCGCCGAACGGCAGCCGGTCGCGGGCCCACTCCTGCGCGACCCACAGGCAGGCGGCCCACAGCGGCCAGGCGGGCAGCCGGGACGTCACGGCGAGCGCCGCGCCCAGCAGCGTCATGAAGAGCGCCTCGGCGATCGAGAGGCCCACCACCGCGTCCCAGCCGACGACGTGCAGCCACTTCAGCAGGATCAGGAAGAACGGCAGCCCGAACACCAGGCCCGTCCAGGCGCCCTGGCGGGCGGTCCGGCCCCGGGTCAGCAAGGACAGCGCGGCCACCGCCACCAGGGACAGCGGCCACAGGTCGTACGGCGGGAAGGCGAGGCCCAGGGCGACGCCGAAGACCACCGCGAGGCCGGTGCGCGGCGCCTCGCGCCGGGCCAGCGCGGCGCACCGCCGGGCCCGTCCAGGGCGCGTCGCCGCGGCGGCGGAGCCGGCCTCGGCGGGCGGCACCGGGGCGCCGGGCATGGCGCCGCCGGCGGCTTCTTCGGTGGTATCGGAACCCGATGGCACGGTCGCGGGCCTCCTGCAAGACGGTCGTGCGGTGTGAGCTGACCGTACATCGGGTGGCCGGGTATGCGGATGCGGGGTGCACAAAAGGTGAATGCCGCGCAGAGGGCAGCGGCGGGTGCGGAGCGGGGCCCGGCGCCCTTCGGGCCGACCTGGGACCCGCTGGCTGCGGGTCGACCGAGAGCCGTTGTCTACTGAGCGTCCGGGCCCCATCCGGGTCGCACCTGCCGACCTGACAAGACTTTCCGTCGCCCCGTGTCGCTGGTCCTGGACCTGGCTCCCAGTGGCGGTGCCCAATTGGCGCACCGCCCCATGGCCCAGCTGCGTTCGACGACTGCGCGGAGGTCTCCCGGTCGGACGTCCTGTGGTGGACTCGGCCGAACCTACCGGCCGTCGACCGCCTGCTGTCAACAGGTCCTCCGCCTGCGTCGTTTTCGCGTCGTCCCAGGTCAGCCGCGAACACCCCTTGGGAGGGCGGGCAGCGGCAGGCGCGGGCCGCTACGGCACGATTCCGTGCGATGTCACTCGTTCGGCCGCTCGAAGACCGTTCGGCCGGCGACGACGGTGCGCAGGCACACCGGAAGGTCGCCGCCGGGCGTGAGATCGGGCAGGCCGGGGGTGCCCGACCGGGGATCGGTGGACCAGCGCTGCACCCGCTCGTCCGGCGCCTGGACGAGCAGCTCGCCGGTGCGCCAGACCGCGTAGTCGGCGGGCGCGCCGGGCACCAGGACGCCGGCGTCGTCCCGGCCGACGGCCCGCCAGCCGCCGCGGGTGTGCGCGGTGAACGCGGCGCGGGCGGAGATGCCGTGGGCGCGGGTGCGGTGGAAGACCGCGGCGCGCACGGTGCCCCAGGGGTCGAGCGGGGTGACCGGGCTGTCGGATCCGAGGGCGATCGGCACCCCGGCCTTGAGCAGCGCGGCGTACGGGTTGAGGGTGCGGGCCCGCTCGGCGCCCAGGCGGGCGGCGTACATACCGTCCGGCCCGCCCCAGGCCGCGTCGAAGGCGGGCTGGACGGACGCGGTCAGGGCCAGGTCGGCGAAGCCGGCGATGGTGGCTTCGGTGAGCATCTCGGCGTGCTCGACGCGGTGCCGGGCGGCCCGGATCCGGTCCGTGCCGACCTTCTCGGCGGCGGCCCGTACGCCGTCGACGACGCTGGTCAGGGCGGCGTCGCCGATGGCGTGGAAGCCGGCCTGCAGCCCGGCCTCGGTGCAGGCGGCGACATGGGCGGCGACCGCGTCCGCGTCGAGCCGGGCGGTGCCGGTGTGGCCGGCGTCCGCGTACGGGGCGTGCAGATGGGCGGTGTGCGAGCCGAGCGAGCCGTCGACGAAGAGGTCGCCGGCGGCGCCGATCGCGCCCAGCTCACGGATCCGCTCCGCGTCCTTTGCAGATGCGACGACCTCGGCCCAGTAGCCGACGACGCGCGGACCGCCGCCCTCCCGGGCGAGGGCGAGCAGCGCGCGGAAGTCCTCCTCACCGGAGATGTCCGGGCCCGCGCACTCGTGGACGCTGCCGATGCCGAGCGAGGCGGCGCGGGCCAGCGCCGCGGCCTGGGCCTCGGCGCGCTGGGCCGGGGTGACGGTGGCGTACGCGGCCCGGCGGACGGCGTGGTGCGCGTCGCCGGTCAGCGGGGCTTCGGCGTCGAAGCCGGACTGCCCGCGGATGCCGGGGACGAGGTCGAGCAGCGCCGTCGTCACGACCGCGGAGTGCACATCGACGCGGGTGAGATAGAGGGGGCGGCCGCCGGTGGCCGCGTCCAGCTCCGCGCGGGACGGCGGACGCCCCTCCGGCCAGGCGCTGGCGTCCCAGCCGTGCCCCAGCAGGATCCGGTCCGCCGGGCGGGCGTCGGCGTAGCCGCGGATCCGGGCGAGTGCGTCGGACAGCGTGGCGGCGCCGGCCAGGTCGAGTCCGGTGAGCGCGAGCCCGGTCGCCGTGGTGTGCACATGCGCGTCCGTGAACGCCGGGGTGACGAGTGCGCCGTCGAGGTGGACGACCTCGTCGACGCCCGCGGCGAAGGAGTCCGCGGCGCCCTCCTCGCCGACCCAGGCGATGCGGTCGCCCTCCACGACCATGGCGGTGGCGAAGGGGTCCGCGGGGCTGTGCACCTCGCCCCCGCGCAGCAGGACGGTGCGGGACGGTGCCGAATCGGGGATGCGCTCGCTCATACCGGACAGTTTGGCCCCTGTGCGCGACCTGCCCGCGCGCGGGGGGCAATTGCCGGTCAGATGCGCGGCGGGCGGGCCTCGTACGGGGTCGACAGCACGACCGTGGTGCGGGTCGAGACGCCGGCCAGCGTGCGGATGCGGGTGAGCAGATGCTCCAGTTCCAGCGGCGTGGAGACCCGGACCTTGAGGATGTAGTTCTCGTCGCCGGCCACGCTGTGGCATGCCTCCAGCTCGGGGACCTCCGCGAGGCGGTCGGAGATGTCGTCCGGGGCGCTGGGGTCGAAGGGTTTGACCGAGATGAAGGCGGTGAGCGGCAGGCCCACGGCTTCGGGGTCCACGATCGCCGCATAGCCCCGGATGACCCCGCGCTGCTCCAGGCGGCGCACCCGCTGGTGCACCGCCGAGGTCGACAGGCCGGTGGCCTTGCCCAGGTCGGTGTAGCTCATCCGCCCGTCCTTGACGAGCAGATCCACGATTTGTCGGTCCAACTCCTCCACCCGTTCAACCTACTGTGCGCGGGCGCATATGCGCATCGCGCGCCGGATCGTGGACACCTCCGCGCCGGTCCGTGTGACCAATGCCACACGGGTGAACCGGTGTCAGCAGGGCACCGGCGATTATGCGCCCGGCATGAAGGGAATTGCTGCTGGTGGCCAGGACCGCCCGTCACAGGAAGCCGGCGGTCCGATCGGCCCACCCGAGGGGGATGGACATCATGGGACGCCTTAAGCAGGACACCGCTGCCGCGAGCATCAGCGCCCAGGAGGGCGACAGTCTCGGCTTCTCCGGCGACGACGGCGCGTACGACGCGTACGAGACCTTTGAGATCTTCCGTGTGACCTGCCCCGACTGCCTGCAGCCGATCGCGCTGCTCGCGGAGGAGGACACCCTTCCCGAGCACGCCCTGTGCGCCACCCCCTGGAACCCGTTCGGCCTGACGGTCTGCCAGGGCTCCGGCCGCCCGGCGTCCGAGGCCCCGGAGACCGACGACACGCTCGACCCCCAGGAGCAGGACGCGGCGATGCTGCTGACGCTCCCCGAGAGCCTGGACTGGCGCCGTCAGCCGTTCTCGCACATCGGCGGCCCCGGTACGCAGCCGATCCGGGTGCCGCGGATGCGCCGCAGCGCCTGAGCGCGCCACAGCACGCGCCCGGAGGCCGCCGCGGTGCTCACCAGTAGCGGCCCTCGACCATCGCCTCCAGGGTGTCCCGGTGGAGGATCAGCGCATCGGCGTCGGCCGGTACGGGGACCTCGCCGAAGTGCACCTGCCGGTAGGCCACCCGCAGCATGACGATGGCGTGCCGCAGGGCCGCGTAGAGGGTGTGGAAGTCCATATCGCGGGGCCGGTGCCCGGTCAGCCGGGCGTAACGGCTCTCGACGCGGTCGCGGCGCAGGAAGTCGGGCAGCCCCCGCTGGCCGCCGCCCTCCGTGAGGTCCTGGAAGAAGCGGTGGAGATAGACCATCCACCCCAGGTCGAGTTCGCGCGGGCCGAGGGCCGCCATCTCCCAGTCGAGTATGGCGGCGGGCTCGAATCCCTCGTAGACGATATTGCCGATCCGGGCGTCGCCCCAGGTCACTACGGTTTCACCGGGGTCCTTCGGCCAGTGCTCGGGGTCGGTGAGCCAGTCGAAGGCCCGCTCGATGAGCGGTGAGCGCGGGCGTCCGTCAACCACCCATGCGTAGTAGGCGCGTTGGGCATCGACGTGCCGGTGCAGGGCGCTGCCCGTCCCCGCGGTGTCGAGGAAGTCGGCGGCTCCCACCGGGACTTGGCCGTGCAGCCGGGCGAGGACCGACACGCTCGCGGCCTCCAGCCCGTCGCGTTGCGTGTCGGTGGCGTCGTGCAGCCAATTCCCCTCGTACGTATAGGGCATGACGTCCGGCGGGACACGCCCACTGGCGCGGGCCATGACGAAGAACGGGGCGCCGAGGTGTGCCGGGTCCTCCTCCAGCCAGAGGGTGCGGGGCACCGGCAGGTCGGTGTGCTCGGCGACCAGGCGCATGGTGCGGTACTGCCGGGCCATGTCGTAGCGGGGGAAGATGGTGTAGGCGGCCGGGTCGGCGGCGAGGCGCAGCGCACAGGAGCGCGGGGTCCCCGGGGACGGCGGACCGGGGCGGTCGATGTCGAAGAGCAGCGTCTCGCTGGACATGCCGTTGGAGTCGGGGACGGTCGCGGCGGTGGCGCGGGCGCCGGGCAGCCGGGTGCCGAGCCAGGCGGTGAGCCGGCGGGTGAGTTCCTCGGGGTCCCGGGTCGAGGTGCGCGGACGGCGGTCCGCGGGGGCGGGCGCCTCGGGGGGCGACAGGGGGTCGGTCATTCTCCCGCCTCCTGGGCCACGGAGTCATAGCCGGTGAATCCGCTCGGGTCGTGCCGGCCGAAGCTGCCGTGCTCGAAGATGCCGTAGCCGGTGCGGCCGTCGAGGGTGAAGCGGGCCGCGTGATCGGTGACGCCGTATGCGGCGAGCGGGTGCGCCGAGGGGTCGGAGAGGTCGTAGCTGCGGCGGTCGGTCCAGCCGCGGCCGCGCCAGGTGCCGTGCTGCCAGTCGTCGGCGGGCGGGTAGCCGGCGCCGACGGCCAGGGGCGAGGAGGTGAGGATCTCGGCGGTGAGCTCCAACGGTTTGCGGGTCGGGTCGGTGAGGTGGATGACGGCGCGCTCGGGGTGGCGGGTGCCGGGGCGGTAGCCGATGTCGGTGTGGGGCCAGCCGAGTTGGACGTCGGGGACGCCGTCGCGGACCAACCGGGCCTCGTTCAGCGTGCGCTGGCCGTCGGCGTCCTCCTGGACGATGACCATGACGAAGCGGTCGTCGAAGCGCACCGGGCACCAGACCCAGTGGAAGCCCTCGGGCCGCAGCTCCTCCCCCGCCCGACCGGCGTCCTCGCCGGGGATCGGGCGTACGCCCCAGCTGCGGTCGCGGGTTCCGGTCCACTCCCCCGCCGTGACGGCCAGCTCCTGGCCGGCGACGCGGATGCTGCCGGTGCAGGTGCCCGCCTGGACGAACCGCCGGCCCTCCAGCGTCAGCCGGTCGCCGCGGTACTGGGTGTGGTGCGGCTCCCAGGTGGCGGGAAAGGCCGCGGTCCAGGTCAGGTCGTAGGCCAGCCCGTCCGGGTCGGCGGGGTCCGGGTCGCAGGTCAGCCGCAGGCGGGCGAGCGGCTCCTCGACGGTGATGGTGAGCGGGCCTACGGTGAGCGTCATCCGGTCGTCGGTGAGCGCGTCGGAGGCCCGTACGGCGTGCAGCCGGTCGCCGAGGCGGAGCGTGGCGTAGGCGTCGATGACGCCGGTGTTGGGGTAGACGCCGAGCCCGGCGATCAGCAGCGCACGTCCGGCGTGGTCCATGACGTGGAAGATGCACCGGTCGTAGGCGTTGCGGTCGCCGGTGGCGACATGCCGCATGGACAGCGGGACCTGGTGGATCGGGTACTCGTCGAGCGCGATGGGGCGGTCGGGCACGGTCTCCTCCTGGGCGCACGGTCGGCAGGGGGTCGCCCGGTGTGCGGTGCCGCGGCGGAGAGTTGACGGTACGTCAGCTAAGGACGGACGGCCAGACCCCGGGAGGAGGCGGCGCGCTCGGCGGCCGCATCCGGCCGGCCGTGCGCGGAACGGGCCCGGGGCGGGGAAGGTTCGCCCTCCCCCTCCCTGGGCCGTTCTCAGCGGGTCTCGGGTCCCGCCAGATGGCGGGCGATGACCATGCGCTGGATCTGGTTGGTGCCCTCGACGATCTGAAGGACCTTGGCCTCGCGCATATAGCGCTCGGCCGGGAAGTCGAGGGTGTAGCCGTAGCCGCCGAGGAGCTGGACGGCGTCGGTGGTCACCCGCATCGCGGTGTCCGTGCAGAAGAGCTTGGCCATCGCCGCCTCCTTGGAGAACGGCAGTCCGGCGTCGCGCAGCCGGGCGGCCGTGAGGTAGAGGGCGCGGCCGGCCTCGACCTGGGTGGCCATGTCGGCGAGCATGAAGCGCAGGCCCTGGAAGTCGGCGATCGGGCGGCCGAACTGCTGGCGCTCGGCGGTGTAGGCGAGCGCCTCGTCGAGCGCGGCCTGGGCGACGCCGATGGCGCAGGCGGCGATGCCCAGGCGTCCGGAGTCGAGGGCGGACAGCGCGATGGTGAAGCCCTGGCCCTCCTCGCCGAGGCGGCGGGAGTCGGGGATGCGGACGCCGTCGAAGTGCAGCTGGGCCGTCGGGGAGCCCTTCATGCCCATCTTGCGCTCGGGCGCCGCGGCGCTGAGGCCCTCGGCGTCGCCCGGGACCAGGAAGGCCGTGATGCCGCGGGCGCCGTCGCCGCCGGTGCGGGCCAGGACGGTGTAGAAGTCGGCCACACCGCCGTGGGTGGTCCATGCCTTGGTGCCCTCCAGGGTCCAGGTCTCGCCCTGCCGCGTGGCGCGGGTGGTCAAGGAGGCGGCGTCGGAGCCCGAGGAGGGCTCGGAGAGGCAGTAGGCGCCCAGGAGGCCGCCGCCGAGCATGTCGGGGAGGTGTTCGGCGCGCTGCTCCTTGGTGCCGAAACCGGCCAGTGCGTGGCAGGCGAGGGTGTGCACGCTGACGCCGAGGCCGACGGTCAGCCGCGCGGCCGCGAGCTCCTCCAGGACCTGGAGGTAGACCTCGTAGGGCTGGCCGCCGCCACCGAACTCCTCGTCGTAGGGCAAGGAGAGCAGGCCGGACTCCGACAGCAGGCGGAAGAGCTCTCGGGGGAAGCGGCCGGCGTCCTCCTCCTCGGCGGCCGTGGGCCTGATCTCGCGCTCGGCGAGCTCGCGTACGAGAGTCAGCAGGTCGCGGGCTTCCTCCGTGGGCAGCCTGCGGTCCACCGGCCGGGGGCCGTACTCGGTCATGGCGGCGCTCTCCTCCCTGTCGGGCGCTGCGGCGACGCACGCGGGGTGGGCGGCGGCGCCGGTTTCCGTAGTGCCAGGCCGATGATCGCGTTCCGGGTCGCGGAAGGCGATGACCTGCGGCTGTGGCGCTAGGAGTATGCCCGATCGGAGGCCCGGCGTCACGGGTTGATCATCACCGACGGCAAAGACCCCGCACACCGTCGGCCGCCGCCGACCGAAGAAGCCTTTACCCGCCGGTCACGGAATTGGTCCGAACCATTGACTCAGTGGTCTAGTCCTTCTAACTTCTCCTTCAACGTTCAACGCGTTCATGCCAATTCGGAACGCAGGTCAGGCTCCACCCCCTCGCCCCCCTCCGAGGAGACGACATGCTCAGACCGCACCGGATGCGAGCACCGCGCACGGTGATCGCCGCCGCCACCGCGCTGTGTACGGCGGCGCTGGCCGGCACCCTGCTCGCCGGGCCGGCCTCCGCCCACCCGGCAAGCGCCCCCACCGCACAAGGCCGGTCCGCGTCCCACCCGTCACCCGCCACCACCCCCGCAGGAACCGCTTCGCGGTACCCCTCCTCGTCGCCGGCCGGCACGGCGGCGAAGCCGGCCGCCGCGGGCGGCAAGGTCGTCGGATACTTCACCAACTGGGGTGTCTACGACCGCAATTACCACGTCAAGAACATCGAGACGTCGGGCTCGGCGGCCAAGCTGACGCACATCAACTACGCCTTCGGCAACGTCCAGGGCGGCAAGTGCACCATCGGCGACTCCTACGCCGACTACGACAAGGCCTACACCGCCGACCAGAGCGTCGACGGCAAGGCGGACACCTGGGACGACGGCGCGCTGCGCGGCAACTTCAACCAGCTCAGGAAGCTCAAGAAGCTGCATCCGAACCTCAAGGTGATCTGGTCGTTCGGCGGCTGGACCTGGTCGGGCGGCTTCACCGAGGCCGCCAAGAACCCGGACGCCTTCGCGCAGTCCTGCCACGACCTTGTCGAGGACAAGCGCTGGGCGGATGTCTTCGACGGCATCGACGTCGACTGGGAGTACCCCAACGCCTGCGGCCTGAGCTGCGACACCAGCGGCAAGGACGCCTTCACCAAGGTCATGAAGGCGCTGCGGACGAAGTTCGGCCAGGACAACCTGGTGACCGCGGCGATCACCGCGGACGCCTCGGACAGCGGCAAGATCGACTCCGCCGACTACGCGGGCGCTGCCCAGTACGTCGACTGGTACAACCCGATGACGTACGACTACTTCGGCGCCTGGGACGCGAAGGGGCCGACGGCGCCGCACTCCCCGCTCTCGTCGTACAACGGCATCCCGAAGGCCGGCTTCAACACCACCGACACCACCGCCAAGCTCAAGGGCCTGGGCATCCCGGCGAACAAGCTGCTGCTGGGCATCGGGTTCTACGGCCGGGGCTGGACGGGCGTCACCCAGGACGCGCCGGGTGGCACGGCGACCGGCGCGGCACCGGGCAAGTACGAGGCCGGCATCGACGACTACAAGGTGCTCAAGGGCCGCTGCCCGGCCACCGGGAAGGTGGGCGGCACCGCCTACGCCAAGTGCGGTGACCAGTGGTGGAGCTATGACACCCCGGAGACCATCGGCTCGAAGATGGCCTTCAAGGACGCCCAGGGCATGGGCGGCACGTTCTTCTGGGAACTCAGCGGCGACACCGCCAACGGCGAGCTGATCAAGGCGATCAAGTAGCGCCGACGGCAGACGGCACGACGGGCGGGGAGGCAGCGGCCTTCCCGCCCGTTCGGTGTGCGGTGGTGCGCCGGAAGGGGGTCAGGCGGGTGCCCGGGGTGGGGCCGGGCAGCTCGGTTCGTACTCCTCGATCAGGCGGAGGGTGTCGCCCAGGCCGCGCACCAGCAGCGAGACCACCGTCTCGCGGGGCAGCTCCTGCTCGGCGATCCAGTCGAGGGTGACGCCCTCGACGCTGGAGAGCCAGCCGGTCAGCGCGGTACGGGCGAGCGGCGGGATGTCCTCGCGGCCCCAGGCGCCGCGGGCGATGGTGCCGAGCAGCCGGGCGCGCACGGTGTCGCGGATCGCCAGCACCTCGGCGTCGAAGCCGACACCGCCCGTGACGATGGCGCGATAGGCGGCCTGGTGGTGCTGGGCGTAGCGCAGATAGCCTTCAACGGTGCGCTCGACGCGTTCGACGGGCGGCAGGTCATGGGTGCTGCCGGCCCGCTCGACCAGTTCGGCGACCGCGTCTTCGATGATCGCGAGGTAGTAGCCGCGCTTGTTGGTGAAGTAGTAGTAGATCAGTCCCTTGGCGACCCCGGCCTGACGTGCGATGTCGTCCATGGACAGCGCGTCGTAGGAGGTGTCGGCGAACAACTTCCGTCCGATGGCTATCAGTTCGGCGCGGCGCGCCTGGGAGCGCCCGGTCCCGCGGGCGGCCGGCGAGCCGCCCCCTCCCCGCTGTTGACTCTTATTCAAAATCCGCCCTAGTCTCCAACTGCCAAGAGTTTTGCGCAGTATGACAGAGCGTCATGATCGCGGACCTGGCCGCTCCGCAGGGCGCCTGGAAGCACTTTCCCTCGTGCATTCGACCACTGCCCCGGGGAGGACGCAGTGAGCTCAAGGACGGACACCTCGCCCGAGGGGCGAACCTCCTGGAAGAAGACCGCCGTGGTGGCGCTGCCCGCCGTGCTCGCCGTGGGCGCACTGGCCACGGTGATGGCGCAGGGTGTGCTGGCCGCGTCGTTCGCCGTCTCCGGCACCCACTTCCAGGTGTCGTCGGGCAAGCTGACCAGCCGCGGTCTCGCCTCGTACGTGCACACCGACCGCGACGCCGACGGCGGCGGCCATCCGGTGGCGCTGCTCGGCATCGGCAAGGCGTCGCTTACCGACATCTGCCAGTCGGCGCAGGTCAAGACGCCGGTGGGCACGGTGGTGTTCAAGCTGACCGCGGGCGGCAAGGCCGGTCCGGTGAGCGCCGACAGCCTGGTCATCGACGGTGAGGACCTGGTCGGCGACGCCCGCTTCGGCACCGCCCAGATCGGCCGGGACGCCGCCTCCCTGGACTCCGTGCCGGGCGTGCACGGGCGGAAGGGCGCCTTCGGACTGCAGGCCGGGGACATCGAGGTCGCCGGGGTGAAGTCGCACGCCTGGTCGGCCACCGGCGGGAACTTCCGGCTCAAGGGACTGCGGGTGAGCGTGAGCCTGGACGGCGCGAAGTGCTTCTGACCGCACGGCGCGCCCGGTGCGGCGCCTGGGTGGAACGGACGCTGCCGTGGCCCGAGCGACGGGCCGTGCTGCGGCGCTGGCGGCGGACCCGGCCGTTCTGGGCCGGGCTGCTGCTGGTGTGCGGCGGGACGGAGCTGCTGCTGGTGCCGCTGTCGCCGCTGACCGTTCTGGTGAGCCTGGGGCTGGGCGGGCTGGCGGCGCTGGGCATCGGGCTGGCGCTGATCGTGGCGGGGCTGTTCCTGTGGTGCGCGCCGGCCGCCCACCACTACGTCAGCATCCATGCGCTGATCCTGTCGGTGCTCTCCTTCGCGGCGACCAATCTCGGCGGGTTCCTGGTCGGCATGGGGCTGGGCATCGCGGGCGGCGCGATGGGGTTCGGGTGGACCGCCGGGCAGGCCCCGCCGCCGGAGCAGACGGCCGGGCAGGCCCCGCCGCTGGAGCCGGAGCAGGCGCCGTCCGGCCGCCGGGATACGGAGGCGCTGCGCGGCGGCGCCGGCGGCAGCGGCACGGCGGGCAAGGCACTCGCCGTCGGACTGCCCCTCGCCCTGCTGCTGACCGTCGGCGGCCCGACACAACCCGCCCGCGCGGCCGCCGGCATCCCGGTGCCGCCGCATCCGCCGACCGTGACCACCACGATGTTCGCGCCGCAGGGCTTCACCCTGGCCGGGGTCGAGGAGGTACCGACGGCGAACGGCCCGATCAAGGCGATGGTGCTGCGCATGAAGGGGGCCTCGCTCACCGACTACCGGCTCACCACCCGCGACGGCGGCGACGAACTCGGCCTGAGCGCCGACTCGTTGAGCCTCAAGGGCGAGGTCACGCTCTACCTCACCAAGTTCAGCGGCTGCCTGGAGGGCCTGGTCTGCCTCACCTTCACCCCGGACGCCCTCCCGGTGCCGCCGGTCGTGCCGCCCTTCGTCTTCATGACGGACGTGACCGCCGAACAGGCGCTGGTCACCTCGGATCTGGTCGTCGCGGACGGGCTGCGGCTGCACGCGGGTGTCCGGAGCGGCTCCGGTGGCTGAAGCGGCGCGCACCACGCGGGGTTTACGGCCCGGCCGGGTACGAGCACCATCGGCCTTAGAGGGTGTCTCTTCGGTCTCCGTGGATCAGCCTGCGGCGTCTGGTGCCGTGCAGCTCGGCCTCCGCAGGTCGCATGAAGAGAGACACACCCTACGGGGGCAGGAGCCGCTTCTGGAGAGGTGACACGTGGTCAACCCTTGGCTGGCGATGGAGGCCGGTGCCGATCCGGTGGAGCGGACCCGTACGGTGCGGCGGGCACATGCGGCGTTCCTGGCCGACCCGACCGTCGCACCGCCGGTCCGCCAGGTGGTCGCCGACTCCTGGCGCCGCTCGGCCGACGCCCGCGTCGCGTACGACGGGTCCGCACCCATCGAGCTGGACGAGAGCGCGCTGCGGACCTACCGGGAAGGGCATCCGCTGGCCCGGGCGATGCCCGTCTTCCGGGAGCTGCTGGGCAGCTTCGCGCAGGACGGGGCGCATCTGCTGGCCGTCTGCGATCCGCAGGGGCGGCTGCTGTGGGTGGAGGGGCACCGCGGAGTGCGGCGCAACGCCGAGCGGATGAACTTCGTCGTGGGCGCCCGCTGGGACGAGCGGCACGCCGGCACCAACGCCCCGGGCACCGCGCTCGCCGCCGACCACGCCGTACAGATCTTCGCGGCCGAGCACTACAACCGGCAGGTGCAGCGCTGGACCTGCGCCGCGGCCCCGCTGCACGATCCGCGGACCGGGCGGCTGCTCGGCGCGGTCGACATCACCGGCGGCGACCACCTGGCGAGCCCGCACAGCCTGGCCCTGGTGCAGGCCACGGCACGCGCCGCGGAGGCCCATCTCGCCTCCGGCGCGCCGGAGTCCGGCGTCTTCCTGACCGCGCTGGGCCGGGACGAGGCGCTGCTGGTCGTGGACGGTGAGCGGCTGCGACTCGGGCGCCGGCACAGCGAGATCCTGGTCCTGCTGGCCCGGCACCCGGAGGGCCTGACCGGAGACCAGCTCTCCCTGCTGCTGTACGGCGAACGCGAGATGCGCCCGGTGACACTGCGGGCCGAGCTGTCCCGGCTGCGGCAGCTCGTCGGTGCGCTGCTGCACTCCCGCCCGTACCGTCTGAGCCGGCCCGTCGAGACCGATCTCGGCACGGTCGAGGAGCAGTTGGCGGCCGCCGATCCGCGCTCCGCGCTGGGCGCCTATCCCGGTCCGCTGCTACCGCTGTCGGAGGCGCCCGGCGTACGGCGGCTGCGCGACGCGCTGGCGGACCGGATGCGGTGCGCGGTGCTCGCCGCGGGCGATCCCGAGCTGCTGCGCGAGTGGTCGCGTACGCCCTGGGGCGAGGACGACCTGGAGATCTTCGAGGCGCTCGTGGGCGCCCTCCCCGAGCGCTCCCCCGCCCGTGCCGCCCCCCGGGCCATCGCCGACCGGCTGCGCGCCGCATACGGCCTGACCGGCGGCGAAAGCCCGGTGTCGGCCGCCGTGCGCGTCGCAACGTCCGCGCAACCTCGTCCGCTCTAGCCTGCGCACCACGCCCGCCGCACGGGAGCGGCGGGCCTGGTGCCGAGAGCGATTTGGGAGGCCCCCATGGCCCGTTACGCCAGTCCGGGTTCCGCCGACGCCGTCATGAGCTATCTGCCGCGCTACGACCACTGGATCGGCGGCGAGTTCGTGGCGCCCGTGCTGGGCCGGTACTTCGAGAACCCGACCCCGGTCAACGGGCAGCCGTTCACCGAGGTGGCGCGCGGCACCGCCGAGGACGTCGAGCGCGCGCTGGACGCCGCGCACGCCGCCGCGCCCGGCTGGGCCCGTACCGCCGCCGCCGACCGCGCCGCCGTCCTGAACAAGATCGCGGACCGGATGGAGCAGAACCTGGAGGCCCTGGCGGTCGCCGAGAGCTGGGAGAACGGCAAGCCCGTACGGGAGACCCTGGCGGCCGACATCCCCCTCGCCGTCGACCACTTCCGCTACTTCGCGGGTGCCCTGCGCGCCCAGGAAGGCTCCCTGTCGGAGATCGACCAGGACACCGTCGCCTACCACTTCCACGAGCCACTCGGGGTGGTCGCCCAGATCATCCCCTGGAACTTCCCCATCCTGATGGCCTCCTGGAAGCTCGCCCCGGCGCTGGCCGCCGGCAACGCGGTGGTCCTGAAACCGGCCGAACAGACCCCCGCCTCGGTGCACTTCTGGATGAGCCTGATCGCGGACCTGCTGCCGCCGGGCGTGGTGAACATCGTCAACGGCTTCGGCGTCGAGGCCGGCAAGCCGCTCGCCTCCAGCCCGCGGGTCGCCAAGGTCGCCTTCACCGGTGAGACCACGACCGGCCGCCTGATCATGCAGTACGCCTCGGAGAACCTCCGGCCGGTGACGCTCGAACTGGGCGGCAAGAGCCCCAACATCTTCTTCGACGACGTCTCGGCGGCGGCGGACGACTTCCAGGACAAAGCGCTGGAGGGCTTCACCATGTTCGCCCTCAACCAGGGCGAGGTGTGCACCTGCCCGTCGCGGGCGCTGATCCAGAGCGGGCACTACGACACCTTCCTGACGGCCGGTGTGGCCCGTACGGAGAAGATCGTCCAGGGGCATCCGCTGGACACCGACACCATGATCGGCGCGCAGGCGTCCAACGACCAGCTGGAGAAGATCCTCTCCTACCTGGACATCGGGCAGAAGGAAGGCGCCCGCATCCTGACCGGCGGCTCCCGGGCCGAACTGGGCGGCGAGCTGGAGGGCGGCTACTACGTCCGGCCGACGATCCTGGAAGGCAACAACAGCATGCGGGTCTTCCAGGAGGAGATCTTCGGTCCCGTGGTCGCGGTGGCACCGTTCAACGACTTCGACGACGCGATCGACATCGCCAACGACACGCTGTACGGCCTGGGCGCGGGCGTCTGGACCCGGGACGGCTCCACCGCCTACCGCGCGGGCCGCGCCATCCAGGCCGGCCGGGTCTGGACCAACTGCTACCACGCCTACCCCGCCCATGCGGCGTTCGGCGGCTACAAGCAGTCCGGCATCGGCCGCGAGACCCACAAGATGATGCTGGATCACTACCAGCAGACGAAGAACCTGCTGGTCAGCTACTCGCCGAAGAAGCTCGGCTTCTTCTAGAGGCACGAAAAAGGCGCCTGACCTGGGCTTTTGCCGGTCAGGCGCCTTCCGCTCGGTCCACTCAGAGCCGGGCCCGGTTTACGCCGCAACGTGGTCGGTGAGCAGGACGGGTTTTCCCCTGGTTCAGGCGTATTTGCCGAGGTCGCTGGCCTGGAGGGCGGCGTTGTCGTTGACGCCGATGACGTAGCCGTCCGGGTCGCGGAAGTAGAACATGCGCTGGCCGGTGTGGTCGGTGTCGGTGTCCTTGATGATCTCGGCGTGCTCGGCGATGTGGTCGTGGGCGGCGTCGAAGTCGTTCACGGCAAGGTAGAACATGCCGGCGAATCCGATGGGAGTGTCCGCCAGGACGGGCAGCCACTTCTTCAGGTCGGCGTTGCTGTAGAGCATCCCGCAGAATCCGCCCTGGTAGGTCAGCATGTGAATGTCGTCCCCTGGGCTGGCGGTGCTGGAATCGACGTCGAAGCCGAGCTTCTTGTAGAACGCGATGCTGGCGGCGGTGTCCTTGACGCTCAGGCAGGGAGCGAACGGCATGGGTCCTCCAGGGTCAGGTGCGGCCTTCACCGGGGTGCGAGCGGGGGGCCGGAATACGGCGGGCACTCCGGGGTTCCTTTCTCCGCCGGTCCGGGCGGCTGTGCACTCCGGGGGCCGCCGTCCCGGTGAGTGCAGCCGCCGTGAGCGGCTGTGTCAGTGGGCGCTGCTGATGCGGAAGGGCTGGCCGGAGGGGTCGAGCAGGACGGTCCAGTGGTCCCCGCCCGGCTGGTGGGCGGGCTTGGTGGCGCCCAGTTCCAGGAGCCGCTTCTCGGCTGCCTCGACGTCGTCGAACGTGATGTCCATGTGGCAGGCGAGTTCGTCCTGGGGCCAGCTCTTCTTCCCACGCGTGGGCGGCTCAGAGACGTCGCTGCTGTTCGTGGTGGAGGTTGTGCAGCCGTTCGCGGGTGGCGGGGGGGCAGGTCGGTCACCACGCATTCCCAGGCGTGGTGGAGCATCTCGGTGAGGTCTTCGGCGGGCACGGTGTCTTGGTCCAGGTGCACGGTGATCCAGTGCCACCGGCGCCCCTGGTACCACGGGCGTACCGCCGTGTGTTGTTGGCACAGGTGCAGGGCGAGGTGGGGTTCGCACTTGACGGTTACCTGCTCGGGGTGTGCTTTGGTCGCTGCCGCGAGCATGGCGAAGATGCTGCCGCCGACTTTGTAGACGGGCCTTTTGGGGCCGTACGGTTCTTCCTCCGTCACCTCCGGCAACGCGAGGGCGAGCGCCGCGACTTCTTCGGGGGTCATGCTGACGTCCTTCGTACGGGGCGGGTGGCTGGGGTCGGCTTACGGCGGGTGGCACGCGCTGCCACGCCGTGGGTCCGGCCTGCGCGGCGTCGTGGCGGCGGTGACGTGCCGGGGCGGCACAGTGTGGGATGCGCGACGCCCGGAACCCGGCCGGCGGCATGTAGGAGTGCGTCGTGACTGTGTCGGGTTCCCGGGTGCCGCGTTCAGCGGTAGTCGTCGGCGTTCGGTGCCTGTCCGGTCCGCATGAAGTCCTGGAAGTAGCGGACGGAGTCGGGGGCCGAGCCGTCGGCGTCGGTGAAGCCGTACTCCTTGGCCAGTGTGCCGACGGACAGGGAGCCGCCGTTGTAGCGCGCCACGTCCGGGTCGGCGGCGAGTGCGGTGACGGCGCGGGCGGTGAAGACGGGGGTCTCGGAGATCCCGAAGGTGGGGTCCACCTTGCAGCCGTCGCGCCAGTTCTCCTCGGTGATGCCGAACGCATCGAGCATCGCCTCGGTGCGCATCCAGCCCGGAGCAAGGCCCAGTGCCGTGCAGCCGTACTCCTTCACCTCTTCGGCCAGCGCCCACGTCATCCGGAACGGCGCGAACTTGGCGAGGTCGAAGGCGAAGGGGGCGCGGTAGTGGCT